>DASPXE010000259.1:0-35919 GCA_035637455.1 Gemmatimonadales bacterium | reverse complement strand
ACGACGACCGGCACCCTCTCGGTCACGACCGCCACCACGGGCCAGAACATCCCCGCGAGCTACACGCTCAACGTCACGGGCCCGAGCTTCCCAACGGGGGCGAGCACACCGATCAACGCCAACGGCAACGTGACCGCCACCCGTCACCTCCGGCGACTACCAGGTGTCGCTGAGCGATGTACCGAGCAACTGCGCGGTGAGCGGAGCGAACCCCCGCACGGTCACAGTGCCCACCGGGGGGACGGGCCCGACCACGTTCTCGGTGAGCTGCAATTGACGCGCGGGCGTCGGGGAGCCTTGGCTCGCCGTGGGACTGCTGCAGCGCTGCACCAATCCCACGGCAGCCGCTCTGCGCTGTCGCCTCGAGGCCACACCGCGCGCTCGAGTGGATCGGGGACGCGATCATGCATCTGCCAGTCGCTCAGCCACTTATCGCTGACCGCGGGCGGCGGTGAGCGCGCGCGGCGCCAACTTTGCAATCCCCCTCAGCGAGCGGTCACGCACGCGTACCGGTTGCGAGTGACCCAGATCAACTGATACAGAGGGCAATCTCATGCGGGCAGCGCAGGCGTCCAGGTGCCTGGTCACGGGGGGAGCGGGCTTCATCGGCTCTCACGTCGCCGAGCGGCTGGTCGCTCTCGGCCACGCCGTTCGAGTCGTGGACGACCTCAGCACGGGCGACGCCGCGAATCTCGCCGGCTTGGATGGAGAGCTCGAGTTTCTGCGAGGCGATCTCTGCCAGCCTGCGGTGTGTCGCCGCGCGGTCGCGGGGATCGACGTAGTCTTTCATCTCGCGGCGCTCCCCAGCGTGCCGCGCTCGCTCAACGATCCGTGGGCTTCCCACGCCGCGAACGTCAATGCCACCGTGCGCCTGCTCGAGGCGTGCCGAGCAGCGACGGTCAAGCGCATCGTCTACTCGAGCTCCAGCTCGGTCTACGGCGACACGGCCGCCTTGCCGAAGACGGAATCAGCCGAGCCCCGGCCGCGCTCACCCTATGCGGCGTCGAAGCTGGCGGGCGAGCAGTATGTGCTGGCATTCGCCCGCGCCGGGCTGATCGAGGGGGTCGCGCTCCGCTATTTCAACGTGTTTGGTCCACGCCAAAGTCCACACTCCGCGTACGCCGCGGTCATCCCCGTCTTCTTGCGCGCCGCGCTGGAGCAACGGGAGGCGCTGCTGTTCGGGGACGGGGCGCAGACACGGGATTTCACCTACGTCGACAACGTCGTGGATGCGAACATTCTTGCGGCCACGGCGCCGGGGGAAATGGTCAGCGGCTCCGTGCTGAACGTGGGGGCGGGGGTGCAGACCTCGTTGCTCGGCCTGATCGACATCGTGGAGAAGATCACCGGCCGGAGGCTCGCCTACCGGCGGCTCCCCGCTCGGGAGGGGGACGTGCGCGACTCGCTCGCGAGTCTCGAGCGCGCCGGGCGCCTGCTCGGTTATCGACCGCACGTCGCGCTCGCCGAGGGTCTGCGTCGGACCTGGGCCTGGTTCGAGCAGCGGCGGTCCCCTGCGGCGCCACGCCGCAAGCAACGGGCTGGCCTGCGCGCCGCAGTCGTCGTGCGATGATCCTCACGCAGGAAGGCGCCGGCGCGGACGAGTCAGGCGCCTTCCCGAAACGCATTGCCGCACTGGTTCCTCCCGAAGCGATCCCCGGAACGGTTTCCGGTCCGGTGCGCCAGCTGACGGCGCTGGCGCGTGCACTGCAGGGTGCGGGGACCGATTGTCTGGTTGTTGCGTTCCATCGGCGGGGCCAGCCGCCCTCCGCATTCGCCCCCTACCTCCAGGAGGCCGGCGTTCCGCATTGCGTCGTGGAAGACCGCGGGCCGCTGGACTGGCGAATGGCCTCGACCGTGGGAAACGTGCTGCGCCGCTGGCGACCGTCCATCGTGCAGACCCACGGGTACAAGGCGACGGCGGTGGCGTATCTGCTGCGCCGGCTGGGCGTCCCGTGGCGCTGGATAGGGTTCTTCCATGGCTTCACGACCGAACCCCGCAAGGCGCGATTCTACCACTGGGTCGATCGGCGACTGCTCGGTGCGGCTGACCGCGTCGTGGTCATGTCGCACGCTCAAGCTCGAGCGTTCCGACATTGCAGCGGCCGGGTTCGCGTCATCCACAACGCGGCGTTGGCCCTCCCGCCTGCCGGCAACCCGTCGGAGCGCGACCGCCTCGCCGCCCTCGCGGGCGGCCTCCCGCGGCCCATCGTGGGCGTCGTCGGCCGCCTGAGCCTCGAGAAGGGCGTGGAC
This sequence comes from Gemmatimonadales bacterium, assembly GCA_035637455.1. GTDB lineage: Bacteria > Gemmatimonadota > Gemmatimonadetes > Gemmatimonadales > GWC2-71-9 > 20CM-4-69-16. The sequence continues at coordinate 33,669 of DASPXE010000259.1, read as the reverse complement.
CTGTTCCTCGACGCCTGCGCGGCGCTCGTCCGAAGGGGCCTCGCGTTCTCGGTGCTCGTCGCCGGGGACGGCCCCGGGCGCGCGCGGCTCGAGGCTCATTGCACTCGCCTCGGGTTGGAGTCACGTGTCCGCTTCCTGGGGCACGTGTATGGCGTGGACGCCCTGTACCGGATGCTCGATCTGTTGGTTCTGCCGTCTCGGAGTGAGGGGTTGCCGAACACACTACTCGAGGCGATGCGGGCGGACGTGCCCATCGTGGCGACCTCGGTAGGTGCCGTGCCGGACGTGGTCGGAACTTCATCCGCCGCTCGTTTGGTGGCGCCCGGATCCGCAGCGGCGCTCGTGGAAGCGATCGAGCACGCCGTGACGCAGGGGGATCCGCCCGGCGCCGCCGCAGCCCGCCGCGCCGTCTTGAGCCGCTTCTCGCTGGAGCGCCGGGTGGAGGCACACCTGCAGTTGTATCGCGATCTCCTCGAGGAAGCGGGGGAAGTAAGACCAGCATGTGTGGGATCGCCGGGGCGGTAGCCCTGCGGGACGATGCCCGCCCGGAGCGCGAGCGCCTGTGCGCCATGGCCGGTCTCATGGCGCATCGGGGGCCCGATGGAGAAGGCTTCTGGGCAGATCCTCGCGGCCGCGCGGCCCTGGCGCACCGCCGGCTCTCCATCATCGACATTGCGGGCGGGCGCCAGCCGATGTGCAGCGATGATGGTGAGATTGCCCTGGTGTTCAACGGCGAGATCTACAATTACCGCGAGCTACGCCGGTCGCTCGCGGATCAGGGCGTGCGGTTCCATACCGTGTCGGATACCGAAGTGTTGCTGCGAATGTACGAGCGATACGGCAGCGACGCCGTACGGTATCTCCGCGGCATGTTCGCCTTCGCCGTGTGGGACGGCAGGCGGGGCGAGCTGGTGCTGGCGCGCGATCGCGTCGGCAAGAAGCCCTTGTTCTACGCGCTGGACGACGACGGCTGCTACTTTGCCTCGACCCTGGGGGCGCTTCGGGATACCGACCGCCGCGCCCGTCGCGTGAGCCTTGCGGCGTTGGACGCGTTCCTCACGCTGGGATACGTGCCGGCGCCCCATTCGATCTGGGACGGCATCAGCAAGCTCCCCGCGGGGACGCTGCTGCGGGTCAGCTCCTCCGGTTCTCGTTCCCTCCGCTACTGGGCACTCGAGGAGGCGGTGCAGCCCTTCGCGGGCCGCTTCGCGGAAGCCGTCGATCAACTGGAAGACCTGCTGACGACCGCGGTCACCCTGCGGCTGCGCAGTGACGTGCCTCTCGGGCTGTTCTTGAGCGGCGGCATCGATTCGAGCCTGGTGACGGCCATCGCCGCTCGTCACTGTGGCGAGCAAGCCCTGACGTTCTCGATCGGCTTCACCGAGGTTGGGTTCGATGAAAGCCAGTATGCCGAGCGAATCGCGCGGCACCTCGGGACCCAGCATCGCACGTTCCGGGGACGACCCGAGATGCTCGACCTGCTTCCCGCGCTGGTGCGGCATTGTGGCGAGCCGCTCGGCGACTCGGCGGCGTTGGCCGTCTGGCAGCTCGCGCGGGAGACGAGAAAACACGTCACGGTCGTGCTCACCGGAGACGGCGGCGATGAGGGCTTCGGGGGATACGATTGGTATCGGACCGCGCTGCGCCTCAAGCGCCTGCGCCGCGCCGCGCCGCGGGCGGCATTGCGACTCGGCGCCGCCCTATTTAGCCGGCGACCCTGGGCGAAGCGGGTCCAGCGCGCACTCAACGCCCTCGCCCTGGACGAACCTGAGCGCTTCGCGGCCTTGCAGATGTACGTGCGCGACGAAGAAGTGCAAACGCTCTATTCGGGAGATCTGCTGCGGGCGCGGCGGGACAGTGGCGACGGCGTGCGCGCCTGGCTGGCGCAGTTGTACCGTGGTGGCAATGGCACCGCGCTGCGACGGATGCGGCTGGTGGACGTGAGTACCTACCTCGCAGACTGCCTGATGCCCAAGGTGGACGTCGCCACCATGGCCCACAGTCTGGAGGCGCGCGCGCCCTTGCTGGACCAGGAAGTCCTCGAATTCGCGCTGGGGCTCCCGGACCGGTGGCTCCTCGACGGCAATGGAGGCAAGCCGCTCCTCAAGACACTGTTGGGACGGTTTCTCCCGGCCGAGCTGTTCCAGCGACCCAAGCACGCCTTCACGGTCCCGTTCCAGGTCTGGTTCGCCGGTGGGCCGACCAGCGCCTGGGGCGACCAATTGGCGGAAAGTGAGAGCCTGCGCGATTGTGGCTGGCTGAACCCCGCCGGGATTCGCACTCTGGTGCGTCAGCACCGCGACGGCGTGCGCGATCACAGCCAGCGGCTGTACAATCTCGTCGTGTTGCGCGAATGGCTGAACCAGCATTGATGCGTGCGCTCGCCCCAACGCCGTAGCCTACAACGCTTCCTCGCCTACGTCGGGCCGTACCGCGCGGTCATCGCCCTCGCCACGGTGTGTGGCGTCGTCCGCTATCTCATTCCCCTGGTCGTGCCATGGACGCTCAAGGTCGTGGTGGACGAGTTCCTGGTACCGACCGGCGCCCGGCCGCGCACCCAGCTCCACCTGCTCATGGCAGGCCTCATCGCGCTCTACGTGGTGTTCGGGATCGCGAGTTACTGGCGCTCGTACCTGGCGGGCCTCGCCGGGCATCGCCTCATCTTCGATCTGCGCCGCGACCTGCACCATCACGTGCAACGCATGAGCCTGAGTTTCTTCGACCGCCAGCGCATCGGCGAGGTCGTGGCACGCATGACGAGCGACATCGCCTCTGCCCAGAACTTCGTCGGTGCCGCCTTCGTGAACACCGCCATGGATCTGGCTTCGATCTCGGCGATCGTCGCGGTGCTGTTCCTCGTGCACTGGAAGCTCGCCCTGGTCGCCATGGCGGTGCTGCCGTGTTATGCGTTGCTAAGCCTCACGCTCAACCGGCGGATCCGGGAGCAAAGCCGCGCGGTCCACGACCAGCTGGAGGAAATCTCGGGCGAGCTGCACGAGCAGTTCGGCGCCATTTCCACGATCCAATCGTTCACACAGGAAGAAGCCGAGGCCCGCGCGTTTCACAAGCAGAGTGAACGCTTCCTTCACAGTGTCCTCTCCAACGTAAAGCTCCAGTCGGTCGCGCTCGGGGCCACGGGGTTTCTCACGGCGATCGGGCCGATCCTGGTGCTCTGGTTTGGTGCCCTCGAGGTGCTCGCCGGTCGTCTCACGATCGGCACGCTCATGGCGTTCTACGCCTACCTGGGCCTGCTGTACCAGCCGGTGCAGCGACTCACGGAGCTCAACCTGATCGTCGCCAGCGCCCTGGCCGCGATGGACCGCATCTTCGAGGTGTTCGACACCTATCCCGAGGTGCGGGAGCGACCAGACGCGCGGGTGCTGGGCCGGGTGCGTGGGGAGATCACCTTCGAGGACGTCGCCTTCCGGTACGACGGCGGGCCGCCAGTGCTCGAGCGTTTCAGGCATCGCCTCTCGGCCGGAGCGACCGCGGCGCTGGTGGGTCCGAGCGGCGCGGGGAAGTCAACCCTGGCCAAGCTCCTGCCACGGTTTTACGACGTCACGGAGGGCCGCATTACCATCGACGGGACCGACCTCCGGGACGTGACGCTGAGATCCTTGCGCCAGAACATCGCAATCGTCGCTCAGGAGCCCATGCTGCTGTCTGGCACGATCGCTGAGAATCTGCGCTATGGCAGACCCGAGGCCACGAACGCCGACCTTGAAGATGCCGCCCGACTCGCCTTCGCCAGCGAGTTCATCGCGCGGCTGCCGCGGGGATACGAGACCGAGATCGGCGAGCGGGGACTCGGGCTCTCCGGCGGAGAAAAGCAGCGCCTCGCCATCGCCCGCGCGTTCCTGAAGGACGCGCCCATCTTGATCCTGGACGAGCCCACCTCCGCCCTCGACCCCGAATCGGAAGCGTTCATCAAGGAGGCGTTGCGGCAGCTGCTCGAGGGTCGGACGGCGCTGATCATCGCGCACCGACTCTCCACGATCGAGCACGCCCACGAGGTGCTGGTGATCGATCGCGGCCGTGTCATCGAGCAGGGGCGCCACGATGAGTTGATGGCGCGGCCGGACAGCGTGTACTGCCGGTACGCCGCGCAGCAGCTCGGATTGGGGCGGTTGGCCTAACAAACGTTGGCCTGCGCCGCGCTGCCCCCCTCGGGACGGCGACCTGATGCGGCTGCACCATACCGCTCCGGAGCAACGCCTGTGTTGGGAGAGCCACCTTCCAATGTTGCCCGGATGCGCCGTGGCGCTGAAGCCCCGGCGTGCATCCCATCATATAACCGCTTGTTCTGAAAAGATTTACCTGCGCGCGGCCGGGACGTCTCGCGCGGTTGCTCGCGGTACAGAATCTGATAGAGCGTCCATCAGGCGACGACTCTGTGCCGAGGACGTACGATGCAGCTGGAGACGATTCGACAATGAAGATCGTGGTGACTGGGGCCTGCGGGTTCATCGGGTCCCATGTAGCCGAGCACCTGCGAGAGGTCTTCCCCTCTGCACGTCTCACGATCCTCGATAAGCTGACGTACGCGGGGGATATGGACAACGTCTCCCACCTCGTCAAGCGAAACGCCGTGCAGCTCGTCGTGGGGGACATCTGCGACCTCGACCTCTGCCGGCGCGTCGTTCACAACGCCGACGTCGTCGTCCATCTCGCGGCCGAGAGCTTCGTCGACAACTCGTTTGGCGACCCGTTGACGTTTACGATCACGAACACGTTGGGCACGCACACCCTGCTGGAAGCATGCCGACGTGCGGGGGTTCCCCGCTTCATCCACGTGAGTACGGACGAGGTATACGGGGAGGTCCTGCGTGGAGAGGTAGGGGAGGACGCGCCGTTCAATCCAACTAACCCCTACTCGGCGTCCAAGGCAGCGGCCGAGATGATCATCTTGGGCTACTTGAGGTCCTACCGCCAGCCGATCGTCCGCGTACGGGCCAATAACATCTTCGGGATCCGGCAGTATCCAGAGAAGGTCATCCCTAAGTTCTGCCTGAGCCTGGTCCTCGGCGCCAAGCTGACGATCCACGGGAACGGGTCGCATAGACGCCACTACTTGCACGCTCGGGACTTTGCCGCTGCTATTGCCCTCTTGATCGACAAAGGCGTGGCGGGCGAGGTCTATAACGTGGGATCTGACGACGAATACACCAACCTCGAGGTCGCCGAGCTCGTCTGCGACGTCTTCGGAAAGGCCTGTCACGAGGAAGTCGTGTTTGTGAAAGACCGCCCCTTCAACGATCGCCGCTACAGTATCTCGAGTGCACGAATGCAGAGCTTGGGCTGGCGAGCCCAGCGTCGCCTGGCGGAGGACCTGTGCTTCATCGCGCAGTGGTACGCGGACAGGGTCGAGCGCTATCGGCACCTGTTCGTCGACACTGCGGTTGCGCAGCCGAGCCCGCAGGAAGCGCTCCTCTACGCCTAGCACGAGCGTGAGCGGAGGAAACGTATGATACGCCCCGTAAACCTGAGCGGCTTGGCAGCGGCGTTCGCGCTCGCGACCGCGTGTAGCGATCCACAGAATCCGACGCGGCCTCAGGCTAGTCTCCTCCCAACGGGTGGCACGCTCGTCGCCGCCAACACCACCACGGGCTCCGACCTCGATCCCAACGGCTACGAAGTCTGGGTGGACGACGCCTACAGCCAGTCGCCCCCTGACAACGCCGTCACCACGTTCAACGGGCTCTCGCAGGGCGACCACAAGGTCTCGCTCATCATGGTTGCCGCGAACTGCTTGGTGGAGTCCACGCTCGGCTCCACCGACGATGACAACCCCAGGAACGTCACCATCGGCGCCGACGGGACGGCGTCCACGACGTTCGACGTCGGCTGTGCGTCGGTGGGCAGCCTCGTCGTCGGGACCAACACCACCGGGGTGGACCTCGATCCCGACGGTTACACGATCACGGTGGACGGCGCCAGCCAACCGGCGGCGACGAACGGCAATGTCACGTTCACCGGGCTCGCAACGGGTAGTCACACGGTCGTCCTCTCCGGCGCCGCGACGAACTGCACCTTGAGCGGAGCGAACCCGCAGAGCGGCACCGTGACGGCCGGCGGCATGACGTCAGTGACGTTCCCGGTGAGCTGCGCCCCAATCGGTGCCGGCAGCGGGAGTTTGACCGTGACGACGAGTACGACCGGCTCCAACCTGAGTTCGACCGGCGCAAACCTCGATGCTGCCGGCTACACGGTCACCATTGACGGCACGAACAGCCAACCGATCGCGACGAACGGCAGCGTCAGCTTCACGGGGCCGGCGGGCAACCACCCCGTGGCGTTGTCGGGCATGGCCGCGAACTGCACGGTGAGCGGACCGAATCCGCAAACGGTTCCGGTGCCGGCGGGCGGCACGGCCACGACGACGTTCGCGGTGACGTGCAGCCCGCAGCCGGCGCCCCCAGAGGTGCGCGGCCACGTCCAGCTCGGGTGGGGCTCCGCCACGCCCGGGAACAGCGTGCAGACCTTCGACTTCGACGTCCGGGCCGACGGCACCGGGTCGTTTACCGGTACCGACTGGGGCGACATCCACCCATCGGGCAAGCCCGCGTCAATCACGACGGATCCGGTGGCAGACCCCGCGACGTCGTTCACGGCGTACCGCAACACGGCGCCGAGCAAGTGCCAGGACCCGACCCGCGGGGTGGAGTTCGACGCCGTGGGCCGGGGCGACGAGGGTGACCTCAGGCAGTACACGGTGCAGGTGTGCGACGACGACCCGAGGAACGGGCCGGGGGGGAGCGGCGTGGACTTCTTCAGCGTGTACATCGCGGTAGGGGGATACGGGCGCTCTGGCATTCCGACGAGCGGCGACATCGTGAAGCGGTGATCGCGCGCGCAACCCCATCGCTCGACGCGCCGCGGCGGCTCACACCGTCGCGGCGCCTTGGCTTTCTTAGGCCAGGACAGAAACCGCTGAAGCGGCGCCGAGGCCGTCTCGACGTTACAGGCGTGGCGAAGACGCAACGGCCGGGGTTGCACTTGGACCGCCGCGGCGGGATGTCGGGGACGGACCGTCCGGCGCGCCGCCTGGCACCGGCCATGCATCAGAGAGCGATGGAGGCATTCGCCCATCATGAGACTGGTGCCACTAGCTAGCACTGAATTGATCGAGCTCGCCGCCAGCTGGCTCGGCAAGTACGACAATTACAAGTGGCTGGACTTCGGTAACGGCGTCCAGCGCGTCACTCCGGTCACGCTCAGGTTCATGAGCCAGCGGGATATCCATGTGTGCCGAGTCTATACGGCGGACGAGGGGGATGTGCCGATCGGCGTGGTGGGACTGACCAACGTGGACCGCAATTTCAAAACGGCGTCGCTCTGGGCGGTGCTGGGCAACAAGCGATATGGTGGGTCTACCAGCCGGGCGTGTGCCGCGATGCTGACGTTGGCATTCGGGGAATTAGGGCTCCGGGCCGTGAACGCCTGGACCGTCGAGACGAACATCCCCGCGCAGCGCGTGCTCGAGGCGCTCCATTTCCGATGCATCGGCCGGCAGCGGCAGTGTCACGTTATCGACGGCCGCCCGCTGGATCGCCTCCTCTTCGACCTGCTCGCGACCGAACACCAGGACGTGTCACATGCCGGACTCGAACAAACTAGCGTACCAGATCTCCGCCCTGCTCTCTGAGAAGTGGCACCTTCGGGTCCCGTCGCTCGACACGGACCTGATCAACACCGGGCTGGTGGACTCGCTCATGTTGGTGGAATTCCTGGCGCAGCTGGAGCAGGAGTTTGGCATTCAAGTTTCGCTGGAAGATCTTGAGATCGATCACTTCCGGACGGTCACGCGCATCGCCGCCTTCGTTGCGACCAAGTCTCGGAACGGCACCAAGCTCAGCCTTCGAGAATGACCCCGCTGCCAGCTCCGATGGACGGTCGCAACTCGCTCCTTCAGTCGCGCGCCGGCCCGAAAGGCGCTGCGCAGAAGTTTGGATCCGCTCTCCATCGACGAGCGTGACCAAATCGCCCTAGCGGGATGCTATCCAGGGCGAACTCCCCACCGGCGGCGCATACCTCACGCATCACGATCTTTTTCGCCGAGTACGGTCGGTGGGGTGCAATTCTGGTGCGTTCTCGGTGTTCGCCTGGATTTCCGCCCCCCTAACCGTTTACTTTTCTGCACCCGAGTACGAGCCCGTGCCGGTTCCTTGTCCACGGGTCGCAGGTTCGAGTCCTGCCTCGGGAGGTCCTGACCCTCGATCATGCCCGGTAAGCGTCTCAAGGCGTCCGCTCACCGCTCGCCCGGGCGGCGCTCCGGTCCGCGGGCGGCGACGGAGCTGTTCCACGTCCTGGTGGAGCACAGCGCGGAGGCCGTCGCGCTCCTCGACGAGACCGGCGCGATCATCTACGTCAGCCCCGCGGTGACCCGGCTGCTCGGCTACAGCGTCGCCGAGCTGACCGGCACGAATGCGTTCGGCTTCCTCCACCCCGACGACCTCACGCGCGTCCAACAGCTGTGCCAGCGGCTGCTCGACGAGCCTGGTCTCCCCATCACGACCGAGCTACGCGCGCGCCACACGGACGGCTCCTACCGTCTGGTGGAGGCGGTGGCCGTGAACCGCCTCGACGAGCCGGCCGTGGGGGCCGTCGTGGCCAACTGGCGCGACATCACCGAGCGTCTGCGCGCCGCGGAGGCGCTGAAGAACTACCAGAGCACGGAAGCGGCGCTCCGCAATTCGAAAGAGAGCTATCGGAGCCTCGTCGAAGGCGTGCGCGACGTGATCTTCGCGTTGTCGCCCGGCGGCGAGGTGACCTCGCTCAACCCGGCGTTCGAGGAGATGACCGGCTTCCCGCCCGGCGAGTGGGTCGGCCGGCCGTTCGAGGCCCTGGTCCATCCGGAGGACGTACCGCTCGCGCTCGAGCTGTTCGGCCGTGTGCTGCGCGGGGCGCCGCGCCCGACCATCCAGTTCCGCATCCTCACGAAGACCGGCCCGTACCGAGTCGCCGAGTTCAGCGCGAGCGCCCAGCTGCGCGACGGCAAGCTGCTGGGAATCCTCGGCATCGGGCGCGACGTCACCGAGCGGCTCGGCCTCGAGCAGCAGCTGCGCCAGGCACAGAAGATGGAGGCGGTGGGCCGCTTGGCGGGCGGGGTCGCGCACGATTTCAACAACATCCTCACGGCGATCACCGGTCATGCGGAGCTGCTGCTCGAGGACCTCGGTCTCAACGACCCACGCCGCGCGGACGTGGACGAGATTCGTCGGTCCGCGGAGCGCGCCGCCGGCCTCACCCGCCAGCTGCTCGCGTTCAGCCGCCAGCAGGTGCTCCAACCGAAGGTCGTCGACTTGAACGCGCTGGTGCTGGACATGGACAAGCTGCTGCGCCGGCTGATCGGCGAGGACGTCGAGCTGGCGACCGTGCTCGACCCTGTCCTGGGCAGGGTGAAGGCGGACCCCGGCCAGCTGGAGCAGGTCATCGTGAATCTCGCGGTGAACGCCCGCGACGCGATGCCCGACGGCGGGAAGCTCACCCTGGAGACGCGCAACAGCGATCTCGACTCCACCTACACGCTCGAGCACAGCCTCGTGAAGCCGGGACCGTATGTGCAGCTCACCGTGAGCGACACCGGCATCGGGATGGATGAGGAGATCCAGGCGCACGCGTTCGAGCCGTTCTTCACGACGAAGCCGCGCGGCCAGGGGACGGGGCTCGGGCTCGCGATGGTGTACGGGACCGTCAAGCAGTCGGGCGGGTTCATCTGGGTGTACAGCGAGCCCGGCCACGGCGCGACGTTCAAGATCTATCTTCCTCGCGTCGACACGCCGACCGAAGCGGCGGCGCTGCCCGCCCCGGCGGTGCAGCCCGCCCGCGGCTCCGAAACGGTGCTGCTCGCCGAGGACGAGCCCGCGGTGCGCGCCATTGCGCAGCAGGCCCTCGAACGCCACGGGTACACGGTGCTCGCGGCGCCGAGCGGCGCCGATGCGCTCGCGCGCGCGGCGCAGCACGGCGCGACGATCCACCTCCTCCTCACCGACGTCGTGATGCCGGGGATGAGCGGCCGTGACCTGGCCGACCGGCTGACCGCCCAACGGCCCGGCATCCGGGTGCTGTATATCTCGGGCTACACCGACAACGCCATCGTGCGGCACGGCATGCTGGAGCCGGGCCTCGCCTATTTGCAAAAGCCGTTCCGCCCCGACGCCCTGGTGCGCAAGGTGCGGGAAGTGCTGGACGGAGGCTGAGGCGCGCGCGGCCACGCCTAGTGTCGCTGTACAACGACGACGAGGAGTTCCGATGACGGACCTGCAGCAGGTCGAGATTCTGTTGGTCGAAGACAACCCGACCGATGCCGAGCTCACGCTGCGCGCGTTCAAGGCGCGCAACTTCGCCAACCAGGTGTTCGTCGCCCGGGACGGCGCCGAAGCGCTGGACTTCTTCTTTGGCGACGGCAGCCACCCGTTGCGCGACATCGGCGTAGTGCCGAAGGTCGTGCTGCTGGATCTGAAGCTGCCCAAGGTCGACGGGCTGGAAGTGCTGCGGCGATTGAAGGCGGACGAGCGCACCCGCACCATCCCGGTCGTCATCCTCACATCGTCCCGGGAAGAGCCCGACATCGCCGCGGCATACCGCCTGGGCGCGAACAGCTACATCGTCAAGCCGGTGGACTTCGAGGCCTTCGCCCGCGCCGTGTCCGAGGTCGGCCTGTACTGGCTGCTGCTCAACGAGCCACCGTGCTGAGAGCGTTACTCATAGAGTCATGACCCTTGGACAGCGCTCGCCTGGCCGCGGCTCGATCCTGGTGACAGATGGCGATCCGGGGGTGCGCATCGCCGAGCAGGAGCTCTACCTAGCGGCCGAGGTGCGTCGTGCCGCCGTCAGTCAGCTCCTGGCGGGGGGGCCGCTCGCGGAGGCGCTGCACGTCGTGCTCATCGTTGTCGTCACGGCGCTGGTGTGGAACACGCTGCCCTTCGACCTGACGATCGGATGGGTCGGCGCGGTTGCCGCCGCCGCGGGGTTGCGGACCTGGTGGCGGTTGCGCGTGGGGCGGCGGATGTCGTCCCCCGAGGAAGCGCTCCGGACGGTACGCCTGACCGTGGCGGGCGTCGGACTCGCCTGGGGGTTCGGGGCCGCTGCGGCCATCCCCGCGCTCCCGCTGGACGAGGGCGCCCTCGTCCTGGTCGTTCTCGCTGGGATCGTCGCCGGCGCGACCAGCTCGTTGGTCGGTGACCCGCCGAGCTTTCGCAACCTGCTCATCACGGTTCTGGCCCCGCTCCCCGTCGGCATCCTCGTGCAGGGACACGCCCGACCCCAGCTCATCGCGATCGTCCTGATTGCGCTGTTCGCTTGGGGGATGGACCGTGTGCACGCACGCGCCCATCGCACCTTTGCGGAGCGCGTGCGCGCAGCCGCCCTCCTCGAGCTGACCAGCCAAGAGTTGGCGCGCCAGCACGCCTACTTGGACACCCTCCTGCAAAGCGTGCCCGTAGCCATCGCCGTGATCGATCGGGCGCGGCGGATCCGCAGCCTCAATCGTCAGTTCACAGTCCTGTTTGGCTACGAATCCAACGAAGCGGTGGGCCGTCCCCTGGACGAGCTGGTGGTGCCCGAGCACCAGCGGGCCGCGTCGCGCGAGATGGAACAGCGGGTGTGGCAGGGCGAGACCGTGACAGCGGACACCGAGCGCCTCCACCGGGATGGTCGGCTCATTCCCGTGCGCCTGTCTGCCGCCTACGCGCAGGATGCCACGGGAGAGGTCGTCATCGTGCGCTACGAGGACATCACCCAGCGCAAGCGCGCCGAGGCCGCGATCCGGGAGGCGCGCGACGTCGCCGAGCGCGCGGCCCACGCCCGCAGCGCGTTCCTCGCCAACATGAGCCACGAGATCCGTACGCCGATGAACGCCGTCCTCGGGTTCGTCGAGCTCGTGCTCGACACGGAGCTCAGCGTAGAGCAGCGACGCGCGCTGGAGCTGGTGCGCTCCTCGTCCGAGGCGCTGCTCACCATCCTCAACGACATCCTCGACTACTCGAAGATCGAAGCGGAGCACCTCGAGCTCGAAACGATCCCGTTCGATCTCCCTAAAGTCGTGCATGCCACCGCCAACCTGCTCGCGGTCCGGGCTCGCGAGAAGCATCTCGAGCTCACCGTGGACGTGACGCCCGACGTCCCGCACCTGGTGCGAGGGGACCCCACCCGCGTGCGGCAGGTGCTCATGAACCTGATCGGGAACGCCATCAAGTTCACGGAGCAAGGTGAGGTCGCCGTGTCCGCTGTAGTCGCCGGGGGCGACACCGACCGAGCGTCCGTACGGTTCCGCGTCCGCGATACGGGGATCGGCATCTCGGAGGACCAGTTGGCTAGCATCTTCCGGGAATTCAGCCAGGCCGACGCGTCCATGACCCGCCGCTATGGAGGGACCGGACTCGGCCTCGCGATCTCCCGGAAGCTGGTGGCGCTGATGCGGGGCGAGCTGACGGTCACAAGCGAGGTCGGCCGCGGCAGCGAGTTCGGCTTTACCCTCTCGTTCCCCATCGCGGCGGCCGCCCCCCAGGCACAGACCGGGGGCGCCACGACGTCCCTGGGCGGGCGGCGCTTGCTGGTGGTGGATGACAACGAGACCAACCGGCGCATCCTCCGGGACATGCTGGGTGCCGAAGGGATCGCGGTCCACGAAGCCCCACGCGCCGACGCGGGGCTGGACGCGCTGCGCCGCGGCGTGCAGGCCGGGGCCCCGTACGACCTCGTCATCCTGGACGCCCAGATGCCCGACCTCGACGGCTTCGAGCTGGCCGGCGCCGTTCGGGCCGATCCCGAGCTGGCGGCTACCAAGCTCCTGATCCTCACTTCTGCGGGGCAACGCGGCGATGGCGAGCGCTGCCGGCACCTGGGCATCCAGGCCTATCTCACCAAACCCATTGCGCGGGCCGATCTCATCGAAGCGGTGGGTACCGTGCTGGCGGAGGCGCCACCCGCCGGGGCCGCACCGGCGCTCATCACCCGCCACTCGATCGCGGAGTCGCGCCACACGCTGCGGATCCTGCTGGCGGAAGACAACCCGGTCAACCAACAGGTAGCGACCGCGATGCTCCTGAAGCGGGGGCACCAGGTGGACATCGTGAGCAACGGGCGCGAAGCCGTGGATGCCGTCGGCGCTCGCACGTACGACGTCGTGCTCATGGACATCCAGATGCCCGAGATGGACGGATTCGCGGCGACCGAGGCCATCCGCGCGCTGCCCGCGGGTCGGACGCTGCCAATCATCGCGCTCACCGCGCACGCCCTGAGTGGCGAGCGAGAGCGGTGTCTCGAGCGGGGCATGACCGGGTATGTCGCCAAGCCGTTCAAGGCGCACGATCTGTTCGGCGCGGTCGAGGGGCGAACGGCCGCGACGACGGGCGCGGCCGCCGTGCCCCCGCCGCCGGTCGACCTCGCCGCGTTCCGCGCGACGATGCGCGAGGCCGGGGCGGAAGAGGCCGTGGACGGCATCCTGGCGACGTTCGCCAGCACCCTGCCGCAGCGCCTCGAGGCGCTGGCGGCGGCGACCCGCGGCAGCGAGGCCGAGCCGATTCAACGAGCCGCGCATGCGTTCAAGTCCGCCGCGGCGACCATCGGGGCCCACCGCCTCGCACAGCTGCTCGAGGAGATGGAGGCGTCCGCTCGGAGCGGCGACGTAGCACACGCGCAGACCACGTTACAGGACGTGAAAAGCGAGGCGCTGACCGTGTTGGATTACGTGGCGGCGGACGGAGGGGGCCATGGCTAGGACGATTCCCGTGCTCGTGGTGGACGACGATGCCGTATCCAGTGCCCAGCTCTGCGCGCTGGCGAAAGCCGCGGGCTACGCGCCGACCGGCGCCGCCAACGGGCGGGAAGCGTGGGAGCTGCTGCAGCTGTCGCGCTTCCAGCTCGTCATCTCGGATTGGTACATGCCCGAGATGGACGGCCCGGAGCTGTGCCGCCGCGTCCGCGCGCGCCGCGACAAGCCGTATGTCTACTTCATCATGGTGACCGCCCGCGGCGGCAAGCAGCAGTACCTGGCGGGGATGGACGCCGGAGCGGATGACTTCATCACCAAGCCGGTCGACCCGGACGAGCTGCGCGCCCGGCTCACCGTCGCCGAGCGCATCCTGGGCCTGCGCACCGAGCTCCACCAGCTCGAGGGACTGCTCCCCATCTGCTCTTACTGCAAGCGCATCCGCAACGATCACGACCACTGGAAGACGCTCGAGGACTACATCGAGCAGCACTTCGCCACCCAGTTCAGTCACAGCATCTGCCCCGATTGCTACACGAAGTACGTCGAGCCGCAGCTCGAGCGGCGCCACGGCCCGACGGGCTTGCCTCCCGCGTGACGCATCGCGCCATCGAAGCCCGAGGCGCGCATGCTGGATGGCTGAAACGGCAACCAGTCTGGAGACGATGCAGCTGACCATCGAGCGCAAGACCCAGATCGGATTCGCCATCGCCGTCTTCATCATCGTCGCGGTGGGGGCGGCGGCGCTGCGCAGCACCGCGGCCACCGTCGAGAGCGCGGGCTGGGTGGCGCACACGCTGGAAGTGCGCGCAGAGCTCGAGGCCACCTTCGCCGATCTGATCGGCGCCGAGACGGCGGTGCGCGGCTACGTCATCACGGGGGACACGACCTACCTCGCGCCGTATGTTTCCGCCCAGGCGAGTCTCGGCGGTCTCCGCACCCTGATCGCCGACAACCCCGAGCAGCTCAAGCGACTCGATTCGCTCGCCACACTCGTCGCCGTGCGCCTCGAGCGCTTCCACTGGACCATCGAGACGCGGCGCACCGGCGGGCCGGCCGCGGCGGGACGAGCGGTAATCGGCGGTCGGGGCAAGGAGCTGATGCAGCAGATTCGCGGCATGGTCCGTCAGATGGAGGACGAAGAGGGACGGCTCCTCGCCCAGCGCTCCGCGGCCCTCCAGTCGAAAGCCCGCCTCGCCCGGCTCGCGGCCTGGGGCGGTGCCCTGATCGCCGTGACTCTTGCGGTCATCGCCAGCGCGCTGATCAGCCGCGAGCTGGCCGGGCGCCGCCGGGCCGAGCAGGCGCTCGGGGAGACCCAGACGCGCTTCCGGCAGGTGGTCGCGTCGAGCACCGCGGTGATTTACGCGAACACCGTCTCCGGAGCGACCTTCTCGCCCAGCTGGGTGAGCGAGAACGTCACGCGCATCACCGGCTACGGGATCGACGAGCCGCTCCGCCCGACCTGGTGGCTCGATAACCTGCATCCCGACGATCGCGAACGGGTGCTGGCCGAAATGCCCGCCCTGTTGGCCAACGACCACCTGACCATCGAGTACCGGTTCCGTTACAAGGACGGCACGTACCATTGGGTCCATGACGAAGCGAGGCTGCTCC
Organism: Gemmatimonadales bacterium; assembly: GCA_035637455.1. Classification (GTDB taxonomy): domain Bacteria; phylum Gemmatimonadota; class Gemmatimonadetes; order Gemmatimonadales; family GWC2-71-9; genus 20CM-4-69-16. Next base: position 18,344 of record DASPXE010000259.1, on the reverse strand, counting down.
GGAGCGCGGCCGGCACCCCGCTCGAGGTGTTCGGTGCCTGGGTCGACATCACCGATCGCCGGCGGGCGGAGGAGACGCTGCAGGTCAGCGAGGAGCAGTTCCGCACCCTGGCGGTGACCGCCAACGACGCCATCATCTCGGCCGATAGTCGCGGGGACATCACCTACTTCAACCCGGGCGCGACCCGGATCTTCGGCTACGCCTTGGAGGAGGTGACCGGCAAGCCGCTCACCGTGCTGATGCCGGAGCGGTTCCGCGACGCGCATCGCGCTGGCCTGGCGCACTACCTAGCGACGCGCGAGGCGCGCGTGGTCGGCAAGACGGTCGAGCTGGCGGGCAGAAAAAAGGACGGAACGGAATTCCCGCTGGAGCTCTCGCTTGCAAGCTGGCGACATGGTCCCGAGGTCGCCTTCACGGCGATCATCCGCGACATCACGGAGCGCAAGCGCGGAGAGGACACGCTGCGGCGCCACACGGCCCAGCTCGAAGCCGCCAACGCCGAGCTCGATGCGTTCGCCTACTCGGTCTCCCACGACCTGCGGGCGCCGCTACGCGGGATCGACGGCTTCAGTCAGGCCCTGCTCGAAGACTACGCCGACCGGCTGGACGGTACCGGCAAGGACTACCTCGCGCGCGTGCGCTCCGGGAGCCAGCGCATGGCCATGCTGATCGATGACCTGCTGAATCTGTCCCGCGTCACCCGGAGCCAGATGCACCTGGCTGCCGTGGACCTGAGCGCCCTCGCCCGTGGCATCGCCGTGGACCTCCAGAAGCGCGACCCCGAGCGACGAGCAGAGTTCAACATCGCTCCCGGGCTGCAGGTCCAGGCGGACCCTGGCCTCATGCGCGTGGCACTGCAAAACCTGCTGGACAATGCGTGGAAGTTCACCGGGAAGCGTCCCACCGCGCGCATCGAGGTCGGGAGCGCCACGCACGACGGGCGCCCTGCCTACTTCGTACGTGACAACGGCGCCGGCTTCGACATGACCTACGCGCACAAGCTGTTCGGCGCGTTCCAACGGCTCCATGGCGCGGAGGAGTTCGACGGCACGGGCGTCGGCCTCGCGACGGTGCAGCGCGTCATTCACCGTCACGGCGGCCGCGTATGGGCCGAAGCGGCGGTGGACGGCGGCGCGACGTTCTATTTCACCCTCTAGACAACCGAGGACGCATGGACGACAAGGTCATCCTGCTGGTGGAAGACAACGCTGACGATGAGGCGCTCACGCTGCGGGCCCTGAAGAAAAACAACATCAAGAATGACGTGGTCGTGGCGCACGATGGAGTCGAAGCGCTCGACTACCTCCACGGCGCCGGCGCCTCCGCCGGCCGGCCGCCGCACGCCATGCCTCAACTGGTGCTGCTCGACCTCAAGCTCCCGCGCGTCGACGGCCTGGAGGTGCTGCGTCGCTTGCGTGCCGATCCGCGTACCCGGCTCCTCCCGGTGGTGATCCTCACGTCGTCCAAAGAGGAACGCGATCTCGTCAGCAGCTACAGCCTCGGCGCGAACAGCTACGTGCGCAAGCCGGTCGACTTCGCCGAATTCACCGAAGCGATCCGCCAGTTGGGCCTGTATTGGCTGATCCTGAACGAGGCGCCCCCGAACAAGGCGCCGTGACGGGGACCCGCGGCGTGACGCGCGTCACGCTCCGCCCCGAGCAGGGTGTTGCCCCCCGCTGGCCTCCGGGTGAGTATTGTGGCCCCGCGATGACCACGCACGCGCCCAGTCCCGTCCCGCCGCTCCGCCAGTCCGAGGCCGAGCTCCAAGCGCTGTTTTCGGCGATCAGCGACGTCATCGTCGTGCTGGACGTCGAGGGGCGCTACGTGAAGATCGCCCCCACGAGCCCGTCGCTCCTCTACCGGCCTGCTCCGGAGCTGATCGGCCGCAAGCTGCACGAAGTCTTCGACCAGGCCGACGCCGACAAGTTCCTCGGCTACATCCGTCGCGCCCTCGAGACGCACGCGACCGTGCACGCCGAGTACAGCGTGCAGATGGAGGGGCGCGATGTGTGGTTCGCCGCCGCCATCTCGCCGCTGGACCAGCGCCACGTCGTGCTCGTCGCCCGCGACATCAGCGACCGCAAGCGCGCCGAGCAGGAGCTACGCGCGACCCTCTCGGTCCTCAACGCCACGTTCGAGTCCACGGCGGACGGCATCCTGGTCGTGGACCTCCAGGGGCGGATCGTCAGCTTCAACCGCAAGTTCGCCGAGCTGTGGCGCATACCGGACTCGGTCCTCGAGTCCAAAGACGGCGCGCAGACCCTGGCGTTCGTCCTCGAGCAGCTCAAGGATCCCGACGGCTTCCTCGCCAAGGTGCGCGAGGTGTACGGCCGGCCCGAAGCGTCGAGCTTCGACGTCCTCGCCTTCCAGGATGGCCGCATCTTCGAGCGCTACTCGCAGCCGCAGCGGATCGCCGGCGCGACCGCCGGCCGCGTCTGGTTCTTCCGCGACGTCACCGAGCGCAAGCGAGCCGAGCAGATCCAGCTCGCCACCTACCGCATCTCCGAGGCGGCCCACTCCGCGCGCAACCTGCAGGACCTGTTCGCCGCGATCCACGAGATCGTGGGCGGGCTGATGCCGGCGAAGAACTTCTACATCGCCCTGTACGATCACGCCAGCGAGCTGCTCAGCTTCCCATATTTCGTCGATGAGTTGGACGCGGACTTTCCGGCGAAGCGCCTCGGCAAAGGCCTAACCGAATACGTGCTGCGCACGGGCCAGGCGCTGCTCGCCACTCCCGAACTCCACGAGGAGCTCCAGCGGCGCGGCGAGGCCGAGCTCATCGGGCCCCCGTCCATCGACTGGCTCGGCGTCCCGCTCAAGGCGGGGGACCGCACCATCGGCGTGCTCGTCGCCCAGACGTACACGCCGGGCGTGCGCTACGGCGAGCGGGAGAAGCACATCCTCCAGTTCGTCTCCACCCAGATCGCGATGGCCATCGAGCGGAAGCGCACCGAGGAGCAACTGTTCGAGAATGAGCGGCGCTACCGCCTGCTGTTTCAGGCGAACCCCGAAGCGATGTGGGTCTACGACTGCGAGACGCTGCGTTTCCTGGCCGTGAACGCCGCCGCCGTGGCCCGCTACGGCTACGCCGAGCAGGAGTTCCTGGCGATGACCATCCGGGACATCCGCCCGGCGTCGGAGCTACCGCGGGTCGAGGAGACGCTGCATGGACACGATGGCGGGACTTTCAGCGGCTACCGGCACCGTCGCAAGGATGGCACGCCGATCGACGTGGACATCGAGGCGCAGCCGATCACGTTCGCGGGCCGCTCCGCCCGCCTGGTGCTGGCGCGGGACGTGACCGCGCGCCGTCAGCTCGAAGAGCAGCTCCGGCAGGCCCAGAAGATGGAGGCCGTGGGCCAACTCGCCGGTGGCATCGCGCACGACTTCAACAACCTCCTCACGGCCATCCTCGGCTGCACCCAGCTGCTGCTGCACGCGACCCCGCCCGAGGACCAGCGGCGCGAGGACGTCGAGGAGATCAAGAACGCCGGGCTTCGGGCGGCAGAGCTCACGCGCCAGCTGCTCGCGTTCAGCCGCCGCCAGGTGCTCGCCCCCAAGGTCCTGGACGTGAACGCCGTCGTAGCCAACATGGACAAGATGCTGCGGCGGCTGCTCGGCGAGGACGTCGCGCTCGTGACCCACCTCGCCGCTGACCTCGGCCCGGTCAGCGCCGATCCCGGCCAGCTCGAGCAGGTGCTGCTCAACCTCGCCGTCAACGCCCGTGACGCCATGCCGCACGGCGGCCGGCTCACGATCGACACGGCGAACGTGTTCCTCACGGAGGAATATGCCGAGCGCCATCACCGCCTCCCCCCCGGCCCCTACGTGTTACTCGCCGTCTCGGACACTGGCGTCGGAATGGACGAGATGACGCAGAAGCACCTGTTCGAGCCGTTCTTCACGACCAAGGAGGTCGGCAAGGGGACGGGCCTGGGGCTCGCCACGGTGTACGGGATCGTCAAGCAATCGGGTGGCTATATCTGGGTGTACAGCGAGCCCGGGCACGGGACCACGCTGAAGGTCTACCTGCCGCGCGTCCCGGGCGCGGCCGAGCCGCTCCCCGTGGCCGTCGCATCGCCCGAGCTGCGCCGCGGAACCGAGACGGTGCTGCTGGTCGAAGATGCGGCGCCCGTGCGATCGCTCGCCCGCAAGGGCCTCCAGGGCTACGGGTACCAGGTGCTCGAGGCGGCCGACGGTCCCGCGGCGCTCGAGCTGTCGGCCCGCCATCCGGGGGAAATCGACATTCTGGTGACCGACGTGGTGATGCCGGGGATGAGCGGGCGCGAGCTCGCCGAGCGTCTCGCGCCGGCCCGGCCCGGCATGCGGGTGCTCTACACCTCGGGCTACACCGACGACGCCATGGTCCACCAGGGAGTGCTGCGCTCAGGCGTGGCGTTCCTGCAGAAACCGTTCGTACCGGAGACCCTGGCGCGGAAGGTCAGGGAGGTGCTGGACGGGGAGAAGGGAGAAGGGCGAGGTACGCAACGCTGACCGACGGAGCTCACCGCACCAGATCGGACATCTCCCTTGTCCCTGCTCCCGCATCGAGCACCTCCCGCACCCGTACCAGCAGATCGTTCGCCGTCCAGGGCTTGCGTAGGAAGGGGAGCGCCGGGTCGAGCCGCACGCCGCCTCGGCCGTCCGGATCCGAATAGCCGCTCGCGAACAGGAAGCGCATCGCCCGCCCTTCCCGGCGGAGGGCGTCATACAGCGCTCGCCCACCGAGTCGCGGCATCACGAGGTCGGAGAAGACGAGGTGGACGGCCGGCCCGCGCTGCCCCAGCACTTCGAGCGCCTCCTGCCCGTCGGCCGCCGTCACCACTTGATAGCCGGCGTCCTCGAGGATGCGCTTCGCCGAGCGGCGCAACTGGTCGTCGTCCTCGACCACGAGCACCGTCTCGGTGCCGCCCCGGACGTCAGGCGTGCCCGCCTCGCCCCGCGTGGCCGCCGCGGCGGGGTGATCCGCGACCGGGAAGTAGATCCGGAAGCGCGTACCCTTCCCCGGACCCGTGTCGACTTCAATACCGCCGCCGTGCTGCTTCACCAGTCCGTAGACGGTCGCGAGGCCCAAGCCCGTTCCCCGCCCCGCCGGCTTGGTGGTAAAGAACGGCTCGAACATGCGCCGTCGGGTCTCCTCGTCCATCCCGACGCCGGTGTCGCCGACGTACAGGCAGACGTATTCGCCGGGGGCGGGTGCGCCGCAGGCGAGCTGCCGCTCCTCGGTCAGCGTGGCCCGGGCGGTCTCGATGCGCAGGACGCCGCCGTTCGGCATGGCGTCGCGCGCGTTGGTGGCGAGGTTGAAGAGGATCTGCTCCGTCGCGTGCACGTCGGCGCGGGCCTCCGGCAGACCGGTGCTGCCGGCGATTACCACCTCGACGTCGGCGGGGAGGATGCGCCGCAGGAACCCGGAGAGCTCCGCCACGAGGCCGCCCAAGTCGGCCGACTGGAGGTCGAGGCTCGAGCGCCGCGCGAACCCGAGCAGCTCCTGCACCATCACCCGGCCGCGCAACGCCGCGGACATAACGTCGCGCAGGTCGGCGTGCGCGTCCCCGTGCCCCACGGGGAGCGCCTTCGCGACCAGTTGGGCGTTGGCCAGGATGATGGTGAGAAGGTTGTTGAAGTCGTGGGCGATCCCGCCGGTGAGCTGGCCGATCGCCTCCATCTTCTGGGAGTGGCGCAACTGCTCTTCGAGCGCGCGCCGCTCGGTCACGTCCTCGGCGATGGTCTCGAAGTACTCGATCCGTCCGCTCGGCCGCCGCACCGCGCGCGCCGAGAGCCGCACCAGGATGCGTTGGCCGTCTTTGCGCTTCCAGGCGACCTCCACGCCGCGGATCGCGTCGCCCCCGTCGAAGCGGGCAATGACCCGCTCCCGCTCGCTCGGGTCCGCGTACACATCCCGCGCCAAGTCCACCCCGAGCAGCTCGGTTTCGGACGCGTACCCCAGCAGGCTCACCACCGCGGGGTTCGCGGCGAGGAACCTGCCGTCGGGAGTGGACCGGTAGATCCCGTAACTGGCGTTCTCGACCACCGCGCGGCTGCTCTCCTCGGATCGCCGCAACGCTTCCTCGGCGCGGTGGCGCTCGGTGACGTCCGTCCCCACGCCGATCACGCCGGTGACCCCGTCGGCCGGGTCCCGCACCGGCGAGTACCACGCCTCGAACACCGTCCCGAACACCTCGACGGTCGAGGAGAACGTCTCCCCGGCGAGCGCCCGGCGCACGTCCGCGAGCGCCTGCGGCAGGTCCGCGTACAGCTCGTACACCGACCGGCCCACCAGCTGCGCCGGCCGGAACCCGAGCGCGTCGAGCCCGCGTCCCTCGACCATGGTGAACACACCGTTTTGGTCGAAGGCGAACAGCACGAGCGGCGCGCCGGCGATGACCGTCCGCAGCCGCTCTTTGCTTTCGCGCAGGGCCCGCTCCTGGCGCCTCCGCTGAGTCACGTCCCGCGCGTTGACGATCAATTGGGCCGAGCCGCCGTGATCGACCCGCGCCTGACCGACGGCCTCCAGCACGCGCCACGAGCCGTCGTGGTGTCGGAACCGGAACTCCGCCGACTGCGGCACGTTCGGCCGCTGGATCGCGCGAGCCAACGCCTCGGCCACGAGCGCAATGTCCTCCGGGTGGACGAGGTCGAACGCGTTCCGCTCGAGCAGCTCGACGGGCGCGTACCCGAGCACGCGCTCCACCGACGGGCTCGCGTAGCGGAACACGCCGTTGTCGCCGACGATGGTGACGATGTCGGACGCATTCTCGATCAGCGAGCGGAAGTGCTCCTCACTGCGGCGGAGCGCCTCCTCGGTGGCGGTGCGGTCGATCGCGGTCGCGAGCACGTTCGCCAACGCCTGCAGAAAGTGCGTGTCGTGGATCGTGAAGTCGCGCCGCTGAGCGCTGTGAGCGCCCAGGATGCCGAACGGCCGATCCTTCCCGTGGATGAGCACGCTCAGGCTGCTCACGACGCCGTGCGGCGCGAGCAGCGGCGCGCTGCCGAACCGCGTGTCCGTCGCCAGGTCTTCCACCACGACCGGACCCGCGCCGCGCAAGGTGTAGCCGGCGTGGGAGTCGGCGTCGGCGGGGATGATGACCCGGCTCTTGTCGCCCCAGCCCACACCCGCGCGCAGCAGCAACGTCCGGCTTTCGGGGCGGAGCTCGAGCACACTGCCGAATTCCACTTCGAGCACCCGGGCCGCCAGCGTCACGGCCGCGTCCATCAGGTCCCGAACGGGCGCGCCGGCCAGAGCCTGCTGCCCCAAATGGGCGACAGCCTCCTGCTGCCGCGCGGTGGAGCGCAGCGTGGCTTCCGTGCGGGACAACCGCGTGTCGCGCCGATCGTCGTCCCCGCGCAGCAGGCGAAACCGAGTGGCGTTCATTGAGGGGCCACAACCTTGCATTCCTCTGGCTTTTTTTCCACAGTAAGGACCACTCGGATAAGGTGCGCCCCATCACGGCACGCGTCGTAATCGGAGGTCACGCAAGGACTTCCGTTACTGGGTCGCTAACTCCCTCAAAACCCCAAAAACCGGGCGGGCCCCGTGGAGCAACTCCTCGTCCTGAAGGATCTCGCTGTCATCTTCGCGGTGTCCCTGCTCGTCATCCTGGTGTTTCACCGGGTCAAGCTCCCCGCCCTCCCTGGCTTTATCGTGGCGGGCGTGCTGCTCGGCCCGAATGCCCTGGGCCTCGTCTCCGACGTGCAGCGCGTGGAAGGCCTCGCCGAAGTAGGTGTCGTGCTGCTGCTCTTCACCATCGGCATCGAGTTCTCGCTCAAACGGCTCCGGGAGATGGGCCGGCAGGTTCTGGTGGGCGGGGGCCTTCAGGTGGGCTTGACGGTCGCCGTCGCCGCCCTGGGAGCCGCCGCACTCGGCCTGCCCTGGCAGGTCGCGCTCTTCCTAGGATGCCTCATCGCGCTCTCGAGTACCGCCCTCGTGCTGAAGGGGCTTACCGACCAGGGCGAAATCGATGCCCCGCACGGCCGCCTGGCCACCGGCGTGCTGATCTTCCAGGACTTATGCGTGGTCCCGATCATGCTGGCGCTGCCATTTCTCGCCGGCCGGGCGACGGGCGGTGCCGCCCAGCTCGCTTTGGCGCTGGGGAAAGCGGCCCTGATCGTGGTCGGCGTCACCATCCTCGCACGCACCATCGTGCCCCGCCTGCTCGCCGAAATACTGAAAACGCGGAGCCGGGAGCTGTTCCTGATCGCGATCATCCTGCTGGGCACCCTGACGGCGCTCGGCACGGCGGAAGCCGGCGCCTCCCTCGCGCTCGGCGCCTTCCTGGCGGGGCTCGTGATCTCGGAGTCCGACTACAGTCACCAGGCCATGGCGGAGCTGCTGCCGTTCCGGGACGTGTTCATCTCGCTGTTCTTCGTGGCCGTCGGGATGCTGGTGCAGGTCCACTTCCTCCGCGAGCACCCCGTCTTGACGCTGGGCGGCGTGCTCCTGGTGCTGGGCGGCAAGACCGTCGTGGCGGCAGCCGGTCCGGCCCTGCTCGGCTACGCGGGACGGGTTGCGCTGCTCGCCGGGCTGGCCGTTTCCCAGGTCGGCGAGTTTTCCTTCGTCCTCGCGCGGGAGGGCCGCGGCATGGCGCTGCTGTCTGAAAGCGCCTACCAGACCTTCCTCGCGGTAGCCGTGTCCACCATGCTCGTGACCCCGTTCCTGTTGCAGGGTGGCCCAGCGCTCATCGATGGGCTGGAGCGGCTGGTACCACTGGACCGGTTGCTGCCGGGGTTCCGTGCCTCCACGATGACCGCTGGCGAGCAGCCGCTCACCGACCATGTCATCGTGGCCGGCTACGGCTTGAACGGCCGAAACCTCGCGGCGGCGCTGCGGTCGATTGAGGCGCCCTATCTCATCGTCGAGCTGAACGCGCAGACCGTCCGACAGGCGCGGTCTCGCGGCGAGCCCGCGTTCTACGGCGACGCGACGCGTGAGGAGATGCTCCGCGCCCTGGGAATCGACCGGGCCCGCATGCTCGTGGCCGCGATATCCGACCCCGCGGCCACCCGGCGCATGGTGCGGGTCGCGCGCGGGCTCAATCCGGGTGTCCACATCATCGCGCGCACCCGCTATGTGGTCGAGATCCCCGAGCTCATTCGCCTGGGCGCGAACGATGTCATCCCCGAAGAGTTCGAGACGTCGATCGAGATCTTCGCCCGGGTGCTCGCCTATTACGGGGTCGACCGCGCCGAGATCGAGCGTCTCGTCGAGCAGATCCGGGCCTCCCACTACGCGGCGCTCCGCACCAGCGCCACAGGCGGCGAACGCTTGCGCCTCGGTACGGTCGGCCGGATGCCCCGCTGCTGACCATCGGGCAGCTTCGAAGCGTGGCGGCGGAGCAACATAAGTGTGGACCAGAGTCCTCGCTATCTGGCAAGTGCGCACTAGCTGTGTGAGCTAGATCACCGGATGCGGATGTGGGGCCCAGCCATCGGATTGGTGCCGACACCCGAACAGGAGCCGAAAAAGCAGGTAAACTGGGCATTATCTAGCGAGTGATGGCTCACTTATGCTCGTAAGATATTGCAACAATGATCATTAGACTAGCACAAGCCCCTGCCAGTAATCGTAAGTATCTGCGTAGCAATAGGTTCCAAAATGGCTTCGACACCTGACCACAGACCGGGTCTACATTTGGCCATGCCCATCCCCGCCCTATACGGACACGAGGGGATCCGCAGCCGGCTGGTAGGCGCTATCGCCTCCGGCCGGTTGCCGCAAGCGCTCCTCTTCGAGGGGCCCCGCGGGGTCGGAAAACAACGCCTGGCTCTCTGGCTGGCGCAGGCCTTGATGTGTGAAAACCCGGGAGAAGGCCGGGGAACGGGGAAGGGCGAACCGTGCGGGCAGTGTCAGCACTGCAAACTGGTCCTGAACCTGTCGCACCCGGACGTGCACTGGTTCGTGCCGGTCGAGCTTTCGAAGAAGGGGGCGGACGCCGACAAGCAGGTCGATCTGGTGGCGGAGGCCCTGGCAGAGGAAATGGCGGAGCGCCGCGAGCGGCCGCTGTACGAGCCTGCGTCGGGGCTGGCCAGTCACGGGATCGCCTCGGTGCGCCTGGTGTTGCGGCGCCTCGCGCTCACCCCCGCCTTTGGGCGGCGCAAGGTGTTCGTGATCGGCGACGCCGAGCGTCTGGTGCCGCAGACCGGAGCGGAAGCGGCGGCCAATGCCTTGCTGAAGGCGCTCGAGGAGCCACCAGCGGACACCGTGTTCATGCTGACGAGCTCCGAGCCGGATGCACTGCTGCCGACCATCCAGTCTCGCGTAGTGCGCGTCCGGGTGGCACGAAATGCCGACAGCATCGTGGCAGCGTTCGCACAGCATGAGCTCGGCATAAGGTCGCAACGCGATATCGCAGAACGAGTTACGTCAGCAGAGGGACGCATAGGCAAGCTCCTTGCAGCTAGGGAGGGCGCCGGGGGAACGGGGCAGACAGCCGAGGCGTTCCAGGCAGCAGTGGCGGGCGGGGCCGTCCAACGATACGGATTCGCGCTGCGCCAGGCTCCGTTCCAGGCGCGCGGCGGATTCACGGCGATGCTGGACGGCTTGCTCGAGCAGCTACGGGAGCAGGCGCGGGCCGGCGGGGAGACGGCCCAGGTGGTGGAGGCGATCGCCCACACGTTCGCAGCGCGCGAGCTGGCCCAAGGGAACGTGAACCCGCAACTCGTGGCAGCCGTACTGGCGGATCAGCTGGCGGAACTCGGATGAAGCTCTCGCATGTCGATGCGGCGGGCCGAGCCCGCATGGTGGACGTGAGTGACAAGCCGATCACCGTCCGCACCGCGGTGGCGGAGGGCAGCATCCGGATGTCGGCCGAGGCGTATCGCCTCGTGGCCGACCAGGCGGTGGCGAAGGGGGACGTGCTGGCGGTGAGCGAAGTCGCGGGCACCCTCGCCGCGAAGCGGACGGGAGAGCTGATCCCGCTGTGCCACCCGCTCGGCCTGGATCACGTCGAGGTAGACGCGAGCCTGGACGAGACACTCCCCGGGGTGCGAGTGCGGGCCGCGGCGCGGGCCGTAGGGCGCACCGGGGTGGAGATGGAAGCTCTGACGGCGGTGTCGGTTGCGTTGCTCACCGTCTACGACATGGTCAAGGCGGTGGACCGAGGGATGGAGATTGAGCGCGTGCGGCTGCTCGAGAAGACGGGCGGGACGCATGGCGACTGGCGGCGGGCCGCCGGCGATTGACGGGGAATTGATGGCGCGGCGCCAGCATGGGCCGCATGGACTTACCTGAGAGGGCTATGCACACGAAGACCCAGAAATTGATGCTGCAGGGGAGTCTCATCCTGGTTGGCGCCCTGGTGGTGAGCAGCATCGGCGGGTGGGCGCGACGCGCCACGGCGGACGACCAGCCGGCGGCGGTGGCGGCTCCCGCGGCGCTGGGCGACCTACGCTCGCTCGAGCAGTCGCTCGAGGCGACGCGGGGTGAGCTCGCGGTGGCACGGCTCCAGTTGGAGCGCGCCAACGCGATCATCGACTATTCGACCAACTACCACATCGCTGCCGATCTGTCGGCCGCGATTTACGACATCGCCCTGGCCGAGGGGGTCGATCCGGCTCTCGCTTTCCGTTTGGTGAAGACAGAGTCGAACTTCACCGCCAAGGCGAAGAGTAAGGTCGGGGCCATCGGGTACACCCAGGTGCTGCCGAGCACCGCTCGGCTGTACGAGCCCGGGCTTACGATGCAGCAGCTGTACGACCGGAACACGAACCTCCGGCTCGGGTTCCGCTACCTGCGAGACCTGTTGGAGCGCTACGAGGGCACACCCGAGGCGAAGCTGCGCCTGGCGCTGCTTGCCTACAACCGCGGTCCGAGCAAGGTGCAGGAACTGCTCGACGCGGGGCGGGATCCGCAGAACGGCTATGCGACGCACATTATGAAAGGCTATAGGCGGAAGAGCTAAGAGACGTCGAGAAACGACGTCTCGAAGCAACGTCGCGAAGGACCGTAGCAGAGAGGCGTAGGGCTCCCATCGAGTCCTACGCCTTTTTGTAACGCCTTCTGGTAACGCCTCTCTGTAACGTCTTCCCGCGACGTCTCCCTGCTACGTCTTTATTTTTGTGGGATTTTAATGACGTCCCCCGCCCGGATGACCGAGGCGAGCGTCAAGCCGTTGTAGTTCAGCAGCGCAGCGAGCGCGACACCGTAGCGACGGGCGATTTCGCTCGCGGTCTCCCCCGGCCGGACCCGATGGCTGCCGGTGCTCGCCTCAGTCCGGCTGACGCGCCGGTAGCGAGGCTCGGGGGGCGTGGACCAAGCCCCGGTGGGCACGATCCGCCCGCTCATCGGGACGATGATCCGCTGGCCGACGCGCAGCGCATGCGTTCTGATGTGCGGGTTCGCGCCCTCGATCATCGTGACGCTCACACGATACCGCTTGGCAATGTCCGACAACGTCTGCCCGCGCGCGACATAGTGATCCACGAACGTGATCCGGTCCGTCACCGGGAGGCTGTCGTAGCGCTCGGCGACGACCGTCCCGCGGCCGCGCGGCACGCGCACCACGACGGCGCGCCCCGGCGGCGTGATCCCGCGCACGAACTGCGAGTTCAGCTCGAGGATCGTCGCCACGCTCGTATCCGCGAGCCGTGCGATCACGTCCAGGCCGGTGGCCTCGGGGATGGTGACCTCGTCGAACTCGAGCCGCGGCAGCGGTTTCACGTCGTCGAACCCGTAGCGCTGCGGCTGCTTGGCGATCAGCGACGCGGCGATCAGCTTGGGCACGTAGTCGCGCGTTTCGCGGCGCAGATACCTGCGGTCGGCGAGCTGGAAGAACGTGAGGTCGCTCACCGAATCGGGGTCGCCGCCGCTCCCGCCGCGGCCGCCGCCCCCCGGCAGGCGGCCGATGCCGCGCTCGATGCGGCCCACACCCGCGTTGTAGGCGGCCGCCGCCAGGTAGACGCTCCCCAGCCGCTCCCGCAGGTCTGCGAGGTAGTTCACCGCCGCCTCGGTCGCCTTGAAGGGATCGCGCCGTTCGTCCACCCACGGGTCCACCGTGAGGCCGTACAGCCGGGCTGTGCTCGCCATGAACTGCCACATCCCCACCGCCTTCGCCCGGCTCACCGCCGTGTTCGAGAACCCGCTCTCGATCAGCGACAGGTACACCAGATCCTCGGGCAGCCGCTTCGCCCGCAGCCGGTCGCGGATCATGCCCTCATAGCGCCCCAGCCGGGCCAGCCAGATCTCGAAGCGGTCGCGCGAGTCCACCCGGAAGAACTCGAGATACTGGAGCACGCGCCGGTTCATCGCGAAGCTCGAAACGTCGATGTCGAACGTGGGCTCGGCCGAAGGTGCCGCGCCGACAATGGCCTTGCCTTCCTTGTCGAACAGCCGTACCGCCTCCCGCTCGACCTCTTCTCCCTTGACGGCGGGCGCCGTCGCCGAGTCCCGGCGAGCCCCTGCGCTGTCGGGGCGCGGTGCCGTGCGATGCAGGCTGTCGAGCACCTGCTGGTCGGCCGCCGAATCCTGCGCGACCCGCGCGATCGCCGCGCCGAGCGAGTCCACTGTATGCGCCGCGCTGCTGTCGGCAACCGCGGGCGCCACGACGCCAAGGTGCGGCCCCTGCGCTCCCCCGCACGCCGCCAGCAGGATGAGCGCCAACATTGCGCTCCCCACCCACCCAAAAGGGTGGGCTCGGCGCATCACTGTGCTGACGCACAGTGCAATGCCGAGCCCACGCTTCAGCGTGGGAACAGGTCGCGCTGCGAGGCTCATTGCGAAGTGCCTCATCGGGTGGCGAAGAAATTCCCTAGAATGCGGTTCGTCGCGTTCAACACTGCAAGAGCTGCGCCCCGGGGCGCATCAGTCTCGGTCAGGTACGCCCCTACCAGCCGCGAGGCTCGCGTCTCCTGCCGCACCGACAGCGAGACGATGATCACCGTCGCATCGAACGCTCGCACGGCCTTCACGCCCAGCAGCTCGAAGCCCAGCTTCGGCTGGACTACCCGCTCGAGCGCGCGCACGACCGCCGCGGCACCGCACCGCAGCTCCCCCGCCTGGGAGATGATCCCCTCCGACTCCCCCAGGAACTCCCGGCCATCGGACGACGACAACACCACCTTCGCGCGGCAGCGCCCGCTCGCCAGGCGCTGAAACTCGAAGTCTTTGAAGCGCAGCCGCTCGCTGCCCGGTTCCGCTCTGATCGGCGCTGCCACGGGGCCGCCTCAGTCGAACCGGACTTCGATCTGCTGTTTCGTCAACGCGTCCTGCGGCACGTCCACCACGTCCACCTCCAGCTGCGGCCTTCCTTGCGCGTCCCGCTCCGCCGACACCACCAGGATGAGCCCGCTCTGCAGCTCCACCTTGAGCTGGCGCAGGTCCGACCGGACCGTGACGTCGCGCACCGACTCGCCCCTCAGCCGCGCGACCGCGCCCACGACGCGGCGCAGCGCCTGCACGCCGAGCGAGCTCACGCCAGCCGCTCGGCCAAGAGCCGCGACAGGGCGGTGTCGGGGATCCGTTCCGCCTGGATAAACAGCGACGACTTCGAGGTGGCCTCGAGCGGGTACAGGGTCCAAAACGATCGCCCCGGGCGCTCGGAAACGGTGCGGAACGACAGCACCAGCTGCCATGCCTCGGTGTTGGCCGGGCGCTCGGCGAGCGCGTCCACATGCCAAACTTGATCGCCCAAGGCGATCACTCTCCATGGCATGGATCACCTCGTGGAACTTGGGGCCCGACAATATGGACGTAACCCCAAGTCGGGGCAATAGTTGAGGCGAGAAACCACGATGGGGGCTTCCGGGGGGGTCAGTCGCCCCGGGTGGCCAAAGCCTTGAACCGCTTGGCCAGCTCCTTCGTCACGGGGCCGGGAACACCCGAGCCGATGACCCGGGCATCGAGCTTCGTCACACCCACGATCTCAGCCGCCGTGCCGGTGAAGAAGACTTCGTCGGCCGTGTAGAGGTCGTAGCGGTTGAGCGGCACCTCCTCGACCCCGTACGTCGCCTCGCGCGCCAGCTCGATCACCGCATCGCGCGTGACCCCGCGCAGGATCCCGGCATAGGCGGGCGGCGTCTTGAGCGTGCCGTTCGTCACCGCGAACAGGTTCATCCCGCTCGCCTCGGCGACGTACCCCGACGCATCGAGCATGATGATCTCGTCCACGCCAGCCGCGATCCCTTCGACCTTAGCGAGGATGTGCGACAGGTAATTGAGCGACTTGATGCGCGGGGAGAGACTCTCCCGGTGGTTGATGGGCGTGGCGGCCGTCAGGCAGGTGAGGCCCTTCTCGTAGCGGTCGACGGGCCACAGCAGGATCGAGTCGACGATCAGGATGATCGACGGCTTGGCGCACTTGCGAGGATCGAGGCCTAAGTCACCGACCCCGCGCGTGACGACCAGCCGGATATAGGCGTCCGCGAGCCCGCTCTTCGCCACAGCCTGTTCCACCAGCCGGCGCAGCTCGACCTTCGCCATCGGAACCTCGAGCCACACGCCCTTCGCCGAGTGGTAGAGACGGTCCAGGTGCTTGTCCAGCCGGAACACGCGCCGGTCGTACACCCGGATCCCCTCGAACACGCCGTCGCCGTAGAGCAGCCCGTGGTCGAACACTGAGACCTTGGCGTTCGCCTTGTCGTAGTACTGACCGTCGATCCAGATCATGGGTGCCATGGGTAGCGGGGCGGAATATACCGTCGTAACGCGGAAATCGGCTACATGTGCGGTAAGTCACACGGCGCTGTTGCGATGGCGCCCTCCGGCAAGCAGAGCTGGGAGAGGCCGCACCGCTGCGGGCGTCCCGACACGGGGGTTGGGGTGATCGATCTCGGCTACGATCTCGCCGGCGCGGCCGCGACGGAGCTCCTGATCACGGGGCTCAAGCGAGTACCGGGGCTGAAGCGACTGTTATGACGGGGGAAGTCAGGCGCCTAAATGGCGTCACCGTGAGGGCGTCGCGCTGCGCCGGCGCTCTGCCAGCGCCCGCGCGATCCCCGATAACCAGGCGAGCGGACTGCCGGCGCGGGGAGTGAACTCGCTGGCGGTGTGCCAAGCCCGATCGAACGTCTCGGCCACGACCTGCTCGGCCGCGTCCGAATCGACCAGCGCCACGTACACCTGCGCGTACACGGAAAGGCGGTGCCGATCGCACAACTCGGCGCGCGCCGCTCGGTCGCCCGCGGCCATCAGCTGCACCAGTTGGCTGTCCGGCATGAGGCGGTGGGTCATCGTCTGCATTCCTTAAAGAGGCAGCAAGGCGCCTGCGGGTAACGGGTCACTTGCCGAGCGTGCGGCGCGTCGCATCTTTGGCCCGACCTTGGGAGAGGGTGGCATGCGACTCCGCTTCCCGCGTCCCGCGCGCGTCGGCCTCGTGGTCGCTCTAACCGCTTGCGACCAGCCGGCGCCGCCCGCGGGCTCGTTCGACTACCTGTTCGCTCCGCCGGGGGGCCGCTTCCAGCACGTGTCGTCCACCGACGCGACCGGCGGGAATCACGACTTCGTCGAGATTCCGGCTGGTGACAGCGCAGTGCTGCTCGACACACCGGGCCCCGGCGTGGTGCGGCGGCTGTGGGTCACCGTGGCGAGCCGAGATCGGCAGTATCTCCGCCGCATCGGGTTGAAGATGTACTGGGAGGGCGAGACCAATCCCTCCGTGGCGGCGCCGCTGGGGGACTTCTTCGGCAACGGATTCGCCAAACGCCATTACACCGCGCTGGTGATGGGAGAGGCGAGCGGCGGATTCTACTGTTATCTGCCGATGCCGTTCCAGCGGCGCGCACGCATCGTGGTCGAGAACGGCACCGGGCGGCCGATCGACGCGCTGTATTACAACATCGAGCTCGTCGCAGACGTCCGGCTGCCGTCGGCCTTCGCGACGTTCCACGCGTGGTGGCACCGTGACCCGCGGACCACGGCGCGGGCCCCGCACCTCGTTCTGGCCGCGCGCGGCCGTGGTGCCCTCGTGGGCGTGTCACTCAACGCGCAGAGCTACGCGAAGAATCTCGCGTTCCTCGAAGGAGACGAGATCTACACCGTGGATGGAGAGCGCCGCGGTCAGGGGACGGGGACCGAAGACTATTTCAACAGCGGCTGGTACTTCGACGAGGGCACGTACGCCGGCCCGTACATGGGGCTGATCGTGAAGGACGATACGCTGGGGCGCGTGGCGGCGTACCGCTGGCACCTCCTGGACCCGGTGCCGTTCCGCGACTCCTTGCGCGTCGCCATCGAGCACGGCACCGAGAACAGCGAGGTGGCGGATTATGCAACGATGGCGTACTGGTATCAGACCGAGCCGCACGCGCCGCTCCCGCCCTTGCCGCCGCCCGATGCGCGCCGCGTACCGGCCGTCGTCATCCCGCTCGCGGCGGTCCCCGCGGATTCGCTCCACTGGCAACGCGGCGGCACCACGACCGTCGTAGCGCTCCCGGTGCCCCGCCCCGACCGCTACACCGTCGTGGTCTATCCGGTGGGCGGTCCCGATAGCGATCGCGCCACGTTCCGTGTGGCGGGGAGCTCGGGCCGTACGGCGCTCCTCGTCGCCGAAGACTCCAACACACTCCTGCCGGCGATCCCGCTCGGCGCGGTGTCGGTCCAGGGTAGCGTGCGGCTCGAGGCACGGGTACGGCACCTCCCTGCAGCCATCGAGGCGCTGCCTCTCCGCGTGTGGGCGACCGACTGGCACGTCGTCGGCCCGTTCCCGAGTCCGCGCATGCCGGGAAAGGAAACCAGTCCGGCGCTCGACAGTGTGCTGGGTCCGGAGCGGAATCCCGATCTCGCGATGAGCTACGCCGGGTTGAACGGCCAGTCGGTTCGCTGGCATCGAGTGACGGCGGGGCTGGACGGCCGCGTGCGGCTCACTCGGATCTTCAAGCCGGCGGACTGGGTGCTCGCCTACGGCGCGACGTTGCTTTACTCACCGAGGGCGGGGCCAACCACGCTCCTCTTGGGCGCGGATGACGGGCATGTCCTGTGGGTGAACGGGGAGCGCGTGTCCGAGCGGCAGGGGCGCCACACCTCGGAGCCCGATGACGTCGCGATTCCGGTGCGGCTGCGCGCCGGTTGGAACCGCGTGCTCGTGAAGGTGGCGAATCTGGACGGCGGCTGGGCGTTCCAGCTGCGGGCCGCCGATCCCGATGGCGTGTTGCGCTGGGGCGCTGGCCCCGGGAGGGGGAGGCACGATGAACGAGAATAAGACGACACCGTCACCGTGGGGTGGGTGGCTGCTCCACGCCGTGATCGGGACCGGGCTCACGGCCGTGCTGGCGTGGCTCGCGGCGCCTCCGGTCGCCGTGCTCGTGGCGGTGCTCGCGATGGGGATCGCGCACGAGATCGGTGACGGCGACTTTCTGCGGGCGAACGGCGGCCCGTGGAACGGCGTGCTGGACGTGGTGGCGTTTCTGCCGGC
>DASPXE010000258.1:0-2814 GCA_035637455.1 Gemmatimonadales bacterium | reverse complement strand
GCGTGGGGCCGGTTGGACGTCCTGCTCGTCGATCTGCCGCCCGGGATGCAGCGCCTCGCGGAGCTGGCCCAACTGCTGCCAGCGCCCCCGGCCGTGCTCACGGTGACCATCCCTACCCCTGAGTCGCGCGACGCCGTCCGCCGTGCCATGCACGCAGCACGCGATTGCGGGTCGGAGCTTCTCGGCATCCTCGAGAACATGGCGGGGGGGGAGTTCGCGGGAAGCGCGGGTGCAGAGCTGGCGACGGAGTTCGCCGTGCCGATGCTTGCCCGCGTCCCGTTCCATCCCAGTGCGGGCGTATGGGATGCGCTCGCACGAAGAGTGGAGCGTGCGTCGTGAGCGTCCACACGCTGAAGCGTGGGCTCGGCACTGCGTTGCCCTTAAGGGCAGCGTCTCGCCGAGCCCAGGCTTCAGCCTGGGTTGAGTGGGAACCCGATCGGTGAAATTCTTGTGCGTCGAGTGCGACTGCCAAATGGCGTTCGAGGAGCGGCAGCTCCCGGGCGACGGCACCCTCGCCGCGGCGTTTCGCTGCCCGCAGTGCGGCCGGGTGGTCGCGATGCTGACGAACCCAATGGAGACCCAACTGGTCGCGTCGCTCGGCGTGAAGATCGGGGGGGCGACGTTGTCTCCCCAGCCACTCGAAATCATTCGCGGCACGGTCGCCACGGGAAAGCACGATGCGTTCGAGGAATCGGGGGAAAAGGGAGAAGCGAGAGGTCCGATCTGGTCAGGGGAAGCCCAGGAGCGCTTGGCCCGGGTCCCAGGGTTCGTGCGTGGTATGGTGAAGAAGATCTACGCCGAGTACGCTCGGGAGCACGGCCTCGCCGAGATCACGCCCGCCGTGATGGATACGGCGCGGAGCGAATTGGGGCTCGAGGGGATGTGAGCAGGCTGCAAGAGCGGATCGTCCATGGCCTGCGGGTCGTCATCGATCGCGACCAGTGTGTGGGGTTCGGGGACTGCGTGAAGGAGGCACCCGAAGGTTTCGAACTGGACGACGCGACGGTGGCGGTGTTCCTGGATCCGGAGGCCGTCGAGCGGGAGCGGCTGCTGCGGGCGTGCGACGCGTGCCCGGTGGATGCCATAACCGTTTGGGACTCAGAGGGTAGGCAACTGGTGCCAGGAGAGTCCACGGCTAGAGGCACAGACGCACAGTAGTGAATAGGAAGTAGTCGGCAGGAGTACCCGCTCACTCACCCCTCTTCACCGCTGTGCGTCTGTTGCGTCTAGCCGTTGCATCTTCTGTTCCCCGCTTACTTGACAGCCTGTTGAGTGGCTCACATACTCGCCGCGCTCTCAGAGGGAGGTGTCGGTGTACCGCGAGATCTTCGTCCCCGTCGACAACTCCCGGCATTCGGACTGGGCGGTTGACCGGGCGATCGAGCTGTGCCGCAAGGCCGGCGGTCGCATCACCGGCAATCACGTCTACGCCGCGCGCCTGCACGACGTCCGCTTCCGGCAACTCGAAACGGGGCTCCCCGCTCAGTTTCAGACCCCCGAGGAGATCAAGAAGCAGCGCAAGATCCACGACAAGCTGATCGAAAAAGGCCTGCAGCTGATAGCTGACAGCTTTTTGGACCAGCTCGGCGCGCGGTGTGACGCGGCAGGCGTCGGCTTGACTCGCCAGCTCCTGGAAGGCATCAACTACGAGGAAATCGTCAACGAGGTGAACCGTGGCGCTGGTCGGCTGCCGGGGCTCATCGGCTTCGACCCCAACCGCGCCGCAGGCTACGACGGCGGGGAGCGGGTGCGCAGCGACGTGAAAGTCGGCGAGAACGGCCGGCTCGTCGCGGAGGAGGAGGATGCCGCCGCCCGGCTCGTCGGCTCGTCGGGACGCCGCTACGACCTCCTCGCCATCGGTGCACACGGCCTCGGCCGCCAACCCTACTCGCAGCTGGGCGGAGTGGTGGCGCGCGTGCTGCGCGGCGTCGAGAAGGACGTGCTCATCGTGCGCGACGACCGGCCCTTCGACGGCGGCCGCTTCCTGGTGTGCGTGGACGGCTCGTCGTACGGGTACCGGGCGATGCGCGTCGCGCTCGAGCTGGCGCACGCGTTCGGCGGGTCGCTGTACGTGTGCAGCGCGTTCGACGTGGAGTACCACCACGTCGTGTTCCACAACATCAAGGACGTGCTCTCCTACCAGGCCTCGAAGGTCTTCAAGTTCGAGGAGCAGGAGGAGCTGCATAACAACATCATCGACAAAGGGCTCCTGAAGCTATGTCAGGCGAACCTGAAGCGCGCCGAGGTGATGGCGCGGGAGTTCGCCGACGTTCCGATCGCGACCCAGATCCTCATCGGCAAGCCGTTTCAGGTGGTCATGCAGTGGGCCGAGGAGATCAAGCCGTCGCTGCTGGTGCTCGCCCGTCACGGGGCTCACCGCATTGAAGGCACGCAGCTCGGCAGTCAGGCCGAGAATCTCGTGCGACTGGCAACGTGCAACGTGCTCCTGGCGGGGACCGTGGGCATCCGCCCCGAAGACATCCCCTGGATCGAGGAGGACGGCGTGGCGGGCCTCCCCTGGGCGCCCGAGGCCGAAGTGCGGATCCTGCGCGTCCCGCCGTTCGCGCAGGGGATCGCGCGCCGCGCCGTCGAGGAGTACGTGCTCGAGCAGACCCACGGCGAGGCGGCGACCGTCACGAACAAGTGGCTCGACGAGGCGATCCGGAAGCTGCTTCCCACGCACATGCAGCTGATCATGGGGATCGGCACGGCGGAGGAGCTCGCGCTGGCCGAGGTGAAGGCGCAGGAGCAGCTGAAGGCGACGAAGGTCCTGGGGCACGACTCCGACCCCCAGCCCCTGACCCCTGACGTCGA
>DASPXE010000257.1:0-12616 GCA_035637455.1 Gemmatimonadales bacterium | reverse complement strand
GACGACCCCGCCGCATACGAGGGCTACCAGACGCGCGTCTATCAAGACGCGCGCGGCAACGCCT
This sequence comes from Gemmatimonadales bacterium, assembly GCA_035637455.1. Taxonomy (GTDB): domain Bacteria; phylum Gemmatimonadota; class Gemmatimonadetes; order Gemmatimonadales; family GWC2-71-9; genus 20CM-4-69-16. The sequence goes on along the minus strand of DASPXE010000257.1, from coordinate 12,552 downwards.
TCCAGGTCTACCTGAATCGCAGTACCGGGCGTGTCGTGCACCTGTGGGCCGACGCGGCGGACGAGAGTGTGGGCTTCACCGCGCGCGACTCGGGTGGCACGCCGGCCGACCTCGCCTGGAGCTCGTCCGGGGCGGTCGTCGCCGCGTCGGATCGTACCCGGTCGGTCTCGTATGGTCTGGAAGGCCCGTCCCCCATCACGCTCGGGCTCTTTCTGCTCGGTTCCATGCGGGTAGAGCGCGACCTGCAGTACGCGCGGCGTGACTCCCTGCCGCTCGACGCGCCGCCCTTTCCGCAGGCCGAGCTATCCCAGCTGATCGACCATCTGGCGCGGCTGGGGGCGCGTGAGCGTGCCCGCCACCTGTCATTGCTCGGCGTGAAGACGATCGCGGCTCTCAGGGCTCGGCTGTCGCCACAGGTGACGTTGCAACGCAGTGACACCGCGTGGGTCGTGCGGGTCGAGCAGGTGAGCTTCGACGGCAAGAGCCACCTCTGGCTCGCGTTGGAAGGCGATGCCCGGGAGACGGTTCCCGCACTCGCCAGCGGCACCGTCACGATCCGCCGGCCGGCCGGGGGCCCGGTCCGCTTCGCCGTGCACGTGACCACGGACGCTCTGGCGCTCACGCCTCTCTCCCGCGCCGACATCTTCAACGACGACTTTCGCCGGTTCTACGAGACGGTCCGAGCCGATTCGGCCCGTCCCCAGCGGTTCCGGCGGCTCGAGCGCGAAGTACGCGGCATGGAGCTGTTGTGCTACGGCGAGAAGCTGATGGCGGGACTGCCGAACTTCGCGACCTACTTCGGCCGCGACATGCTGATGACCGCCCTGCTGATGGAGCCGGTGTGGGCGCCGGCGATGCCAGAGCACGTCATCGCCAGCGCGCTGCGCAAGCTCTCGCCCACGGGCACAGTGAGCCACGAGGAGGCGCTCGGCGGCCAGGCAATTCGCGAGCATGCGGCCGAGTACAACCGGCTGGTCGACGCCGGTCGCCTAGCGGAGGCACGAGCCGTGCTGCGAGACCTGCAGGCCGTGCGCGAAAACTACGTCATGGTAGACGACGACTTCCAGCTGCCGGTGGTCGCGGCGCGCTATCTCGGCGACCCGCGCGTCTCCGCAGAGCGGAAGCGTCGGTTTCTGACAGAGGAGCGGCGCCTCGCGCGGCTCGTGTCCAACCTGGCGTACGTGGCACGGCGGGCCGACGCGTACGCCCGCAATCCGATCGCGACGAATCTGGTCGATTTTCCACGGGACGCCGAGGGCAGATGGATCTCCGCGAGCTGGCGCGACTCGAGGGCCGGGTACGGCGGCGGGCGGTTCGCCATGGACGTGAACGTCATCTGGGTGCCGCACGCGCTCGAGGCGATCGGAACGATTCTCGACGCGCTGCAGCAGCTCGGCATGACGCCGGCCATTCGCGACGAACCGCTCGCCCGCTTCGTGCGCGATCGCGCGGCGTTGCGGCGCGCCATCGCCGTGTGGCGCGGTGCCGAGCGCCACTTCCGGGTCGCCATCGGCGACGTCGGCCGTCCGGTTCGAGACCGGCTGCGCTGGCTGCCGCAGGCCGAAGGAGAGTACTGGTCGGGTGTCATGCATCGGACCGGACTCCCTGCGGACACGCTGCGGTTTCTCGCCCTATCGCTCGACGGGAACGGTCGGCCGATCCCGATCGTCAACACTGATCCCGCCATGCTGCTGCTGCTCGAGCCCCTCAGTGGCGATCGGGCGCTCGAGCTCGTGGGCCCGATCATGTCGCCGTACCCCCGGGGGTTATTCGTCGACGATCTGGGTCCCCTGGTCGCCAACGACGCCTACGCCACGCGGGAAGTGTGGGAGCGGTTTCGTCAGGACCGGTATCATTCGCCGACCGTCGTATGGGGTCGGGACGTGAACGCTTTGCTCGCCGGTCTCGCGAAGCAGATCGCGTCGGCTCCCTCCCCGTCCGGTGCCGACGTCGCGCCGCTCGCGAACGCACTGCAGCGCACCGTCACCGCGGTGGATCGCTCCGGACTGCGGCATGCCGAGCTGTGGAGCTACCGCATCGAGAACGGCAGGCTCGTGCCGGTGCGCTACGGCACCAGCTCGGACGTCCAGCTGTGGAGCCTGACCGACCTGGCGGTGCAGTTCGCGCTCGACCGGATCGGGCGCCCGTGACCGGGCCGGCGCGCGGCGACCAGCGCGCGGCCATCGTCGCCGGGTTCCTCGGCTGGACGCTCGACGCGTTCGATTTTTTCCTCGTCGTGATGACGCTCACGGCGATCGCGCGGGACTTCGGGCGCTCCGACGCCGACATCGCCCTCTCGCTCACCCTCACCCTCGCCTTCCGTCCCGTGGGCGCGTTCATCTTCGGGCTGATCGCGGACCGATACGGCCGCAAGCTCCCGTTGATGGCCGACCTCGTCTTCTACTCGATCGTCGAGGTGCTCTCCGGGCTTGCACCGACGTACGGGACGTTCCTCGTGCTGCGCGCGCTGTTCGGGATCGGGATGGGCGCCGAGTGGGGCGTCGGGGCGTCGCTGGTGATGGAGAAGGTGCCTCCCCGGCTGCGCGGTGTCGTCTCGGGGTTGCTGCAACAAGGGTACGCCGCGGGGTATCTGCTCGCCGCGCTGTGCTACTTCTTCGTGTTCCCGCACTGGGGGTGGCGGCCGCTGTTCTTCATCGGCGGGCTGCCGGCGCTGCTGGCGCTGTTCGTGCGCGCGCGGGTGCAGGAATCCGCGGTATGGCGAGAAACGCGACACGAGACCTGGAGCGGGCTGGGACGGACCATCGCCGCGAACTGGAAGCTGTTCCTCTACCTCACCGTCCTCATGGCGATGATGAACATGGTGTCCCACGGCACCCAGGACATGTACCCTACCTTCCTGCAGCGCGACTGGGGCTTCGGCCCGACCACGCGCTCGGCCCTGACGGCGTTCTCCCAGGTGGGCGCGCTCACCGGCGGCGTGTTATGCGGGCTGTACTCCGACCGCCTGGGCCGCCGGCGCACGATCGCGCTCGCGCTGGTCGGTGCCATCCTGGTGATCCCGATCTGGGCGTTCGCGCCATCCCTGCCGCTGCTGATCGTCGGTGCGTTCGTGATGCAGTTCTTCGTGCAGGGTGCGTGGGGCGTCATCCCGGCCCACATCACTGAGCTCTCTCCCGACTCAGTGCGCGGCTTCCTTCCCGGCTTCGCGTACCAATGCGGGGTGGCGATCGCCAGCAAGCTCCCGCACGTGCAAGCGCTCTTCGCCGTGGGCTCGAGCTACGCGCGGTCGATGGCCTTCTCCGCCGCGACCGTGTTCGCGCTCGGTGGGATCGTCGCGCTGCTGGGCCGTGAGCGCCGGGGGGTGGCGTTCGGGAGGACGCGCGGCTGAAGCCGCGGCTCGGCACTGCCGGTAAACCGGCGTAAGCACTCCGCCAGACACGCCCGTTCACGGGTAGGGCCGAGCCGCGGGTTTACCCGCGGACCACATCTGGCAGCCCGATGGGCGACCGTGTATCCTCACGTCACGATGCCCACGTTCGTCAAAGCCACCCAGGTCTACCAACAGGGGCAGCGCACGCTCCCCGGCCGCTATTACACGTCGGCGGAGATCTATGCGGAAGAGCAGGAACGCATCTTCACCGAGCGCTGGGTCTGTGCCGGCCGTGCCGCCGAGATCCCCGAGGCCGGCGACTACGTGCTCCGCAAGATCGCGGGGGAGAGTGTGATCGTGGTCCGCGGTCGCGACGGCGCGCTGCGGGCGTTTTACAACGTGTGCCGCCACCGCGGCACGCGGCTCTGCGACGAGCCGCAGGGCCGTTTCTCCGAGACGATCCAGTGCCCCTACCACGCGTGGACCTACACCATCGACGGGCAGCTGATCGGCGCGCCGCACATGAACGAGGTCCCCGGCTTCGACAAGGGCGACTACCCGCTCCACGCGGTGCCGCTCGAGACGTGGGAGGGCTTCGCCTTCGTCAACCTGGCGCGGGAGCCGCAGGCTTTCGCACAGGCGTTCACGCCGCTCGCCGGGCGGTTCAGCCGCTTCAACCTGCCGGCCCTCAAGTCTGCGCGCCGGATCGACTACGACGTCGCGGCAAACTGGAAGCTCGTCTTCCAAAACTATTCCGAGTGCCTGCACTGCCCCGTCATTCACCCCGGACTCGCCAAGCTCACGCCGTACACGAGCGGCGCCAACGACCTGTTCGACGGGCCGTTCCTAGGCGGCTACATGGTTATTACGAAGGAAGGGGGGAGCCTGACGCTGAGCGGGCGCGCTTGTGGGGCGCCGGTCGGAGTGCTGCCGGCGGAGGACCGGCATCGTGTGTACTTCTATTCGCTGTTCCCGAACCTGCTCCTGTCGCTGCACCCGGATTACGTGATGTTCCACACGCTCTGGCCGGAGGGTCCGGGCCAGACGCGGATCAGCTGCGAATGGCTGTTCCATCCCGACTCCTTCGGGCAACCAGGGTTCGACCCCGACGACGCGGTGCGGTTCTGGGACGAGACGAACCGCCAGGACTGGCACATTTGCGAACGGAGCCACGCCGGCATCACATCGCGCGCTTACGTGCCCGGGCCTTACTCGCCGCGAGAGGGGATTTCCGCCGCGTGGGACCGGGAATTCCTGAGAGCGATCGGGCACGCCCAGTAGAGGCACAGCATGTGTGCCCGACCCGACGACTTGTGCAGACCTTCATCTAACGGACCCCTGCCTCATCGCCTCTTCCACCACCGCGCCAAGCCGCACCACACGTTGCGTCGCGCCGTAGACACTCGGGAACTTTGCTGCGAGTCCCCGTTTATACGCCGGAGAGGCGCGCTGTGCATGAACGAACTACGCTGTGATTATTACGACTGGACGACTCACCGCTCATGCGCCCAGCAGGCGACGTGGGTCACGCACCAGCGCTCGGTCTACACCGGGCGTCCCGGCCGCTACTACTGTGACGCACATCGGCCGCCGCGAGCGCGCCCGCTCGAGCGTCCCAACACACCCCTGGCGCCGCGCGCCGGCCGCAAGCGCTGACGGGCGCAGGGCCGTTCATTTCTGCCGTAGATACGCGTCGGTTTTGTTGAGCCAGTCCTGACGCGGCGGCGAGAACACATCCACGTCCAGCGTGTCCTCGAGCGCCTGTGCGGCGTGCGGCACGTTGGAGGGGAGGTGCAACACCTCCCCCGCCCGCACAACGACCTCTTCGCTCCCGTCCTCACCCACGAGGAACCGCAGCGCCCCCTCGAGGATGTAGGTGAACTGCTCGTTCTCGTGCGCGTGCTTGGGCACGACGCACCCCTTTTTCAGGTAGACGTGCGCCAGCATCACGCGGTCGCCCGTGATCAGGCGGCGCGACAGTCGCTCGGAGACCTGCTCCTTCGGCATATCGGCCCAGCGGTACCACACGGTTCCCCCCCCCAAAGTTGTTGGCGCAGAGTACAACATTAGCGCGCGGTGTGATTTAGCACACCGATTCGTCGGGCCTAGGAGGTTGCCATAAACGCCGCAGAAAGCTGGAGCGCGGCGACGCTGAGACCCTCCTGTTGCAATCCTGCTACACCCACAGGTTAGCCTGCGGTGCACCAGCCACGTTCCCCGATGGCAAGGGTTATGCGAGAGGGAGTGTGTACCATGATCAGAGTCCGTAGAAACGTCAGCGTCCTCGTGGCGCTCGCAGGGCTGCTCGCCGCATGTGCGGGCGGATCCTCGCAATGGCAACGCGAGCGGCTCACGGCGCTACCCAGGCCAGGGGATCGCATCCTCGGGGAGCGGTTGATCGACGCCCAGTACGTGGTCGCCGGCAGGATCGTGGACGTGGAGCGGGCTATCCTCTATGAGCAGCGCGGCGGGTGGCTCATGCGGGCGCTGTTCCATGACGAGGGGACTCCCGAGGCCTACGAGGCGAAAATCGCCGTCGACTCTGTGCTGGTGGGGGGCGGCCAGCCCAAGCGGCTGTATGTGACGTTCTTTGCGCCGCACGGCAACCGCATCCCAGAGATCGGGGCGAGCGCGATCTGGATCGCGCACCAGCGGCAGCTGTGGCGCTTCGCCCAGGGGAGCCTGTACGGCACGCCGTACGATATCGGCCTCGCACTCGACTCGGACGACGACATCCGGCCGGTCGGGGAGTGGCCGCTGCTCCGGGCTGTCGCATTGAAGCTGCAACTGTCACACGTCTGGTAAGCGACGGGGCCCCGGCCCAAACCTCAGCTCGATACTCTCACCGTAGGCGGAAACTTCGGCGGCTGACGTAGCGTGGTCGCCTGCTCGTACGCGTACGCCAGCCTGACGAGTGTCGCCTCGCTCCACGGCGCCCCGATGAACGACAGCCCCACCGGTAGGCCGAATACGTAGCCTGCGGGCACCGTTACATGAGGGAAGCCCGCGACCGCGGCCGGCGTGGAGCTGCCCCCCAGGAAGTGGTCCCCGTTGACCAGGTCGATCGGCCACGCCGGGTTCCCTGTGGGCGCGACGATGGCATCGAGCTTCTGCTGGTCCAATGTCGCCCGGAGCCCCTCCTCGCGGCCGAGCTTGCGGCACTTATCGAGGGCGTCCCGGTAGGCTGGATCGCTGAGCGGTCCCTTGTCTTGCGCCTTGACGAACAGATCTTGCCCAAAGTAGGGCATCTCTCGCTCCCTATTTCGCTCGTTGAACGCGATGACGTCCTGCAACGTCTTGACCGGTGCGCCGGCCGCGAATTGGGCGAGATAGCGATTCAGGTCCGTCTTGAACTCGTACAGCAGCACCGTGAGCTCGGCGTCGTCGTACTCACCGAGGTGGGGAATGTCAGCCGGATCCACGATCACCGCACCGGCGCGCCGCAGCACGTCGATCGCTTGGTTGATCACCGCATCCGTCGCCGCGTGGTAGCCGAACAGCTTCGTGCGCGCGACCCCGATGCGCGCCCCGTCGAGCCCCTTGGCGTCGAGGGATCGGGTGTAGTCGGGGACCGCGCTCGGCGCGGCGCTGGTCGCGACGTCTTGGGCATCCACACCCGCGAGCGCTCCCAGCAAGGTCGCGGCGTCTCGCACCGTCCGCGCCATCGGCCCCGCGGTGTCCTGGCTGTGGGCGATCGGGACGATGCCGGTGCGGGAGACGAGTCCGAGCGTCGGCTTGATCCCGACGAGCGAGCACGCGGCCGCCGGGCAAACGATCGAGCCGTCGGTCTCGGTGCCGACGCCCACCGCCCCGAAGTTCGCGGCGATGGCGGCGGCGGTGCCCGAGCTCGAGCCGCAGGGGCTGCGGTCGAGCGCGTAGGGGTTCTTGCATTGGCCGCCCCGCGCGCTCCAACCGCTGGAAGAGTTGTTGGACCGGAAGTTGGCCCATTCGGAGAGGTTGGCCTTCCCGAGGATGACGGCCCCAGCGGCGCGGAGCCGCGCGGCCACGGCCGCGTCCGCCGGCGGCTTGGCACCGACGAGCGCGAGCGATCCGGCCGTCGTCGCCATGCGGTCGGCCGTGGCGATGTTGTCCTTCACGAGCACCGGGATCCCGTGCAGCGGCCCCCGCGGACCCTTCGTCTTCCGCTCCGCGTCGAGCTGCTCGGCCGTGGTGAGCGCCTCGGGATTCGTCTCGATGACCGAGTGCAGCGCGGGCCCGCGCCCGTCCAGCTCGTCGACCCGGGTCAGATAGTATTCGCACAGCCCCCGGGCTGTGTACTTCCCGCTCTGCATTCCCGCCTGGAGATCCGCGATCGTCGCCTCCTGGAGCGCGAACGGCGGGATCGCCGGCCCCGTCAGGCCGCGCGTCGCGGCGGCCGGCGCGCCGGTACGGCACCCGGCGCTCGCGACGCAAGTGAGCCCGGCAGCGGCGCCGAGCTCCAGAAACTCGCGACGGGTGATGTCTGCGGGAACGAGCGGCATGGCGAACCTCGGGAAGAAAGGGTCGGATGGAGAATCTATAACGGCCCTCGTAACACCCCGCACGCAGGTCCTGTGCCGCAGGCTGGTTCGGCTGCCTTGCCTGAAGGGGCGGCAGGGCGATATGCTGTACGGTTCCCCTCCGACGAGGCGAGGCGTGACACTGGCCGACAACCCCCGGTTCCGGGGATAAGATGCGCACCTGGGAGCAGACCGTCTCGTACGGCCTCCGCGCCCTGGGGCTGGAGAGTATCCGCAACAAGCTGCTCGCGTTCGCGGTGCTGGCCACGCTCATTCCCTCGATCTCGACTGCCTGGGTGTCGTATGCGCACAATCAGCGATCGCTCACCGAGAAGATCACCGGCGAACAGCAAAGCGTGAGCTCGCAGGCGTCTCGCGAGCTCGACTTGTGGCTAAAGGAGCGTCTCTACGATCTCCGGGTGTTCGCGAGCTCCTACGAAGTTTCCGAGAACCTCGAGAAAATCCCCCGGACCGGGAGGGAGCCTGTGCGCGAGGGTCGGGCGTACGGCCGGCTGCGCGACTATCTCAACTCGGTCCGGGATCGCTTCGCGGACTACGAGGAGCTCATCGTCCTCGATTCGAGCGCCCGAGTAGTGGCCTCGAGCGCGAGCGACGCCGGGGCCGTGGCGCTGCCTGCGGACTGGCTCCACACCATCAAGACGGATAACGCCTTCGTCGGCGAGCCCTATCGCGACGACGTCACGCGCAAGCCGGAGATGATCGTCGCCGTTCCCATCTACCCGTCGAGCGGACGGCTCATCGGTGCGCTGACGGCAAAGCTGAACCTGCGCGCGGTGCAACAAATCATCCGCCGCTTCGCCACCGACGGGCTCGGTGGCATCGTTGTCGTGACAGCCGACGGCACGCTGCTCGCCAGCTCCGGTACGGGCGGCGCGGCGCCGATGACCGTCCAGCTCCCGGCCGAGAGCGTCAGACTGCTGTTCGACCGGGCGGGCATCGCACTCCGGTACCGCGGGTTCGACGGGGACGAGGTCGTCGGGACGCTGCAACGCGTGCCGCGACTGGGGTGGGCAGTCGTGGCCGAGATCCCGGCGAAGGCGGCCTACCGCCAGGTCATCCGGTTGCGAAATCTGACCGTCCTGATCGTCGCCGCTCTGCTGCTCGGCGTGGGCCTGCTCGCGTACCTGCTGGGCGTGCTGATCGTGCGCCCGCTCGATCGGCTGACGGCCGGCGCCGGCAAAGTGGCGGCCGGCGATCTGGCCGTCGATCTCCCCGTGGTGAGCGGCGGCGAGGTTGGATCGCTGACCGAAGTCTTCAACGACATGGTCGCGCGGCTGCGAGACGGGCGCCGCGAGCTCGAGCATCGGTCCCTCACCGATGATCTGACGGGGCTCTACAACCGCCGCTACCTGATGGAGACGCTCGCCAACGAGATCCGACGCTCCCGGCGCCTGGAGCATTGCTGCGCCCTGCTGATGGCGGACATCGATCACTTCAAGGAATACAACGACGCCTTCGGCCACCTCGCTGGAGACGAAATGCTCATCAAGGTGGCGCGGGCGCTGCGTGAGTCGACGCGTGAGGTGGACAGCGTCGCGCGCTACGGCGGCGAAGAGTTCGTCGTCCTGTTACCGGAGACGGCGGCAGAGCAAGCCGCGGAAACAGCCGAGCGGATTCGCGCCCGGGTAGCGGCGGAAGCCCTGGCCGGCGGTACGATCACACTGAGCGTCGGCATAGCCGAGTTCCCGACGCACGGGGACTCGCCCGAGTCCATGATCGCCGCCGCCGATCGGGCGCTGTACCGGGCGAAACACGACGGGCGCAACCGCGTGGCGCACGCCAGCGCCGCCGAGAAGAGCGCCTCCCCACCCTGAAGCCTGGGATCACCGCTCCTGGCGGGGGCCCACGAGGCTCTGGAACACCCAGCCGCCGCGCCCGGCCTGATCGCCGATATGCACCCATTGGTCGGCATACGAATAGCCGATGACCGGCGCCCCCGCCTCCAGCGTGAACAGCACGGCGTAGGTCCCTCCCGGCCCTTCGCGCACGTTGCTGCGGCTCACCGTCGCGAGGTGGAGCGGCAACGCGAACAGCACCTCGCCGGAGCGTGGCGCCCCCCGGACGTCGCCCGCCGCGCGCGCCCTGCTCGCACCGGCGACGCTCTTCGCCTGGTTGGCGAGGTACAGGGCACCGCCGTAGTTCTGCTTGTTGAATTCCGCGGTGCTGAGCTGCAGCAGCTGCGTGGCCTGGCCGATTTCCGGAGCCGCCTGCTGCCCAGCGGCGGTCTTGAGCGATTGCAACGCGATCTCCGTCTCCGCCATCGCGGAGGCGGCTTCGGCGCGGCTCGCCAGTGTCTGCAGCTTCGCCATCGCCCGCACCACTTCCCGCCTCGCCTCATCGAGCCGAGCTTGCAGCTCCTCGATCTGCGCGTCGCGCTCGAGCAGGCGCAGCTCCAGCCGCGCGACCCGCTGCTCGAGCTGGGGGTCCCGGACAGCCACCGTTTCCGCCACCGTCCGAACGCTGACGGAGTCGCGGGCCGGCAGAACCGTCGCCGGCGCCGGATGGCTGCACGCCCCGGCCAACGTCCCCCCTCCCACGGCCAGGACCAGGTAGCCCGCACGCCAGCCGGCAGCCATGGTTCTCAACTTGGCATGCCGCATCGACCCGATCAACTGACCGCACCCGTAGGGCCCCTCGCCGCGGCGCGGGGAGGGGACCGAGGGGTGAGGCGTGGAGCGCCGAGGGGCTATGGAGTCGGTCCGGCGCTGCGGATCTGCCCGCGGATTTCGCCGCCCGGGAAGTCCCCCGGGCCCGTGTTCGGAGGCGCGACGCCGTCGTTGGTGTGCACGTTGACGTACGCGTTCCCGGCGCGGATCGCGTCGACGAGCGCGCTGAACGGCTGGCCCGCGAGCGGACCCACGAAATTCGCGGCGCCGACCGTCCCCTCGGCGAGTACGCCGTCGAACCGGCCGCCGCCCGGTGGAACCGTCCCGAACAGGAACACCACGATGGGACCGTTCACGCCCGCGGCGGCGACGTGGATGTGGGACGCAATGACGTTGTGGATGTCGGCCGAGATCAACCGGTACTGGAGCGCCGTTCCATCCTCGCTGAGCTGGAACTTGACCTGGCCTACGGCACGGGTGTCGTGGCTCGGCACCTCGTCTGAACCCGTGAGGTGGGCCACGAAGTTCTGCGCCTCGGGCGCGCTCGACGCCTGGGCGCCGAACGTAGCCCGCAGCCGGGGATCAGTGGGCAAGCTGCGATCACAGGCGGTGCCGGCAGCTGCAACGACCAAGGTCGCTCGGACGATCGCGACAGGGCGCATACAACCCTCCTCAGTGGGGTGGCAGGTTGAGTCTACCTCCGCTCGATCCACCGGCAAGGGTACGCTCAGCGCGCCGGTCCGAGGGGCTGCGCGCGCCGCAGCATCTCCTGCACGGTCGCGATCGTGTCCGCCTGACCGGCCGGCTTGTCGCTGCGATACTGCTTCACCCGCGCGAAGCGGAGCGCGACCCCGCCCGGGTAATGGGAACTTGCCTGCACGTCATTGAAGGCCACTTCGACCACCAGCTCCGGACGTACATACACCGTGTGGGCATCCCGCCCCATCTCGAGCTCCAGCAGCCGTTTCGTTTGCCACTCGAGCATCGCATCGGTCATGCCCTTGAAGGTCTTCCCCAGCATCACAAAGCCGCCGTGCTCCGGATCCCGGGCGCCCAGGTGGAGATTCGAGAGCCAGCCGCGACGCCGCCCGTGACCCCATTCAGCCGCGAGCACCACCAGGTCGAGCGTCCGCGCCGGCTTGACCTTGAGCCAGCGCTGGCCGCGGTTGCCGGCTTCATACGGGGCGTCGAGCGCCTTGGCCATAATCCCCTCGTGCCCGCGCGCGAGGGCCGTGTCGAGAAAGGCCTGCGCAGCCTCGGCTGAGTCCGCCACTGTGCGCGGGATCACGAGCTCGCTGGGCGACATCTCGGTGAGCGCCGCAAAACGGCGCTCCTGCGGCTCGGCGAGCAACGGGGCGCCGTCCAGATAGAGGAGGTCGAAGAAAAACGGTGTCAGGGGAAGCTCCGAGCGGAGACGCTCGACCTCGAGCTTGCGCCCAAAGCGCCGCATCGTCGTCTGAAAGGCGTGCGGCTGCCCGTCCGGCCGCAGCGCGATCGCTTCAGCGTCGAGGATCAGCTCGCGGGCGGGGAGCGCGCGGGTCACCTCCACGAGCTCGGGCACCGCCACGGTCACCTCGTTGAGCCGGCGGGAGTAGACCCTCACTTCCTCGCCGCTCCTGTGGATCTGGACCCTGGCGCCGTCGAGCTTGAACTCGAGCGCCGCCCGGCCGAGCCGCGTGAAGGCCTCGGCCGCATCCTCGGCGGAATCCGCCAGCATCGGGAGCACCGGACGGAACAGCTGAATGGCGAAGCGCGACAGCCCCGCGCCACCTTCCACCAACGCCACCCGCGCGACGCTCGGCAGGTCACCCGCCGCCGTCACGGCGCGCCGTACCGCATCGCTCGGGATCCCGGCTGCCTGCGCCACGGCCTCGAGCACCAGACCCCGTAACGCACCCTGGCGCAGCTCACCGATCACCAGGCTCGCGAGAAAGTGCTGCTCGTCCTGCGTCGCGCGGGTCAACAGCGTACGCAGCAACCGCAGCTTCTCCTCGGCGGAACCCTTCCCCGCAACGTGCGCGATCCGCTCGAACGCGAGGTCCACGTCGGACAGCCCTAACGTGGGCGCCTCAGCCGCCGAGTCGGGCATCGCTGC
>DASPXE010000256.1:0-12004 GCA_035637455.1 Gemmatimonadales bacterium | reverse complement strand
GCCCCCGTTCGAGCCGCCCCCGATCGCGAGCTTCGCCGGCGTCGTATAGCCCTGGGCGATGAGATACTCGGCCGCCGCGATGAAGTCGTCGAACACATTTTGCTTCTTCTCATGCATCCCCGCCTGGTGCCACTCTTCGCCGTACTCACCGCCGCCCCGCAGGTTCGGCACCGCGTAGACGCCACCCAGCTCGAGCCACGCCAGCAAGCTCACCGAGAAGCTCGGCGTGAGACTGATGTCGAACCCGCCGTAGCCGTAGAGATAGGTCGGGTTCGACCCGTCGAGCGTGATGCCCTTCTTGTGGGTGACGAACATCGGCACCCGCGTGCCGTCCTTGCTGGCGTAGAACAGTTGGCTCGTCTCGTAGCCCGACGGATCGAAGTCGATCGCCGGCGCCTTGAAGACGCTCGACGTGCCCGCCGTGAAGTCGTAACGGAAGATCGTCGTGGGGTAGAGGAACGACGTGAACGCGTAGAACATCTGGTCGTCCTTGCGCTCGCCCGAGATCGACGCCACGGCACCGAGGGTCGGGAGCGCGACGTCCTTGAGGAGCCGCCCGTCCAGCGCGAACAGCCGCAGCCGCGAATGGGCATCGTGCATGGAGTGCGCCACGAACAGATCGTGGATGATCCGGACGCCCTCGAGCACGTCCTCGCCCTGGGGGATGATCTCGCGCCAGCGCGCGCGCTCCGGCTGCCGGGTGTCGATCGCGATCACCCGTTTCTTGGGGGCGTCGAGGTCGGTGAGGAAGTAGAACACCGGCCCGTCGTTGCCGAGGAAACCGTAGCTCGCGTCGAAATCGTCGAGCAGGTGGACCACCTCGCCCGTGACCCGAGGGCGCGTGGGGCTCTTCATATCGAGATAGTAGACCCGATTGCGCCGGTCGGTGCCGAGCCAGACGTGGAGGACGGCGTAGCGGCCGTCATCGGTCACGTCGGCGTTGAACCCCCAGTCCGGCTGGTCGGGACGCTCGTACACGAGCACGTCCTGCGTCTGATCGGTGCCGAGGCGGTGATAGTAGACTTTCTGGAAGCGGTTGACGCTCGTCAGCGCCTTGGCCGCCGCCACGGGGTAACGGCTGTAGAAGAACCCCTGGCCGTCGCGCGTCCACGAGGCGCCGGAGAACTTGATCCAGCGCAGGTGGTCCGACCGGTCGCGCGCGGTCGCGATGTCACGCACGCGGAATTCTTCCCAGTCCGACCCGCTCGCCGAGGTGCCGTAGGCGAGCAGGCGCCCATCCTCCGACACCGCCAGCGTGGAGAGCGCGACGGTCCCGTCCTGGGAAAGGAGGTTCGGGTCGAGCAGCACTTCGGCATCGGCCGCGAGCGACGCCTGCTTGTACAGCACCGATTGGTTCTGTAAGCCGTCGTTCTTGAAGAAGAAGAACCGCCCCGCCTTGTGGAACGGCGCGCCGTATTTGGGATAGTTCCAAAGCTGCGTGAGCCGCTGCCGGATCGTCGCGCGCTCGGGGATCTGCGACAGATACGATTCGGTGATCTGGTTCTCGGCGTCGATCCACGCACGTGTTTCAGGCGAATCCGAATCTTCGAGCCAGCGGTACGGGTCCGGCACTCGCGTCCCGTGGTAATCGTCGACCACGTCGCTCTGGCGCGCCGGCGGGTATGCGATCGTTTGGCTGGACGCCACTGGGGCGCCCCCGCCGAGCAGCATGCCTGTCAGGAGAACCCCCGGGCTGAGAAAACCGTTGTGTGGGCGCATCATAGAGGTGTAATCTCGGGCCAGTTGACGTAAGTCGCAAGCCCACTTACATTTAGAGTATGCATTGGGTTTCAGGACTGCTCGCTGCCTTGGGCACCGTGAGTGTGCCGCGGCCCCGCAGCCCGTCCAATCGGTCCAGCGTCCCCTCCGTCAATCTACGCGACATGCGTTTCTGTTGGGACAACAATAGGATCCCGACCGGCTGCTGGCCGAGCGGGATCGAGGGCACATGCTTTGAAACGGGAAATACTCATCAGCGGGAGCCCGCGGGAGACCCGCGTGGCCATCCTGGAGGACGACCGCCTTGTTGAACTCCTGGTGGATCGTCCCGACACCCGCCGCATGGTGGGCGACATCTACCTCGGCACGGTGGACGCGGTGCTGCCGGGGATTCAAGCCGCGTTCGTCAACATCGGGACGGAAAAGAGCGCGTTCCTCCACGCCTCCGACCTGATCGAATCCGAAGACGAAGACGAGCCGCACGACCCGGATGACGAGAACGGCAACGGGGGTGGGAGTGCGGGCGGAGGGGGCGGCGGCCGGTCGCGGCGCCGCTTGCCGAACGTCGCCGAGGAGCTGAAGAAGGGGCAGGCCAAGCTCGTCCAGGTCATCAAGGAACCCATCGGCACCAAGGGACCGCGCGTTACCGCGCAGGTGTCGCTCGCGGGTCGGTTCCTCGTCTACATGCCGTTCGCCTCCCGCGTTGGCGTCTCCCGCAAGATCGAGAACCGCGACCAGCGCGCCAAGCTGCGCGAGATGGTCGGCAAGCTCGTCCCCAAAGACTCGGGCGGGTGGATTATCCGGACGGTCGCCGAAGACCTGACGGAGCAAAGTTGCAAGCGCGAGATCGATCACCTCTACGGGCTGTGGAAGAAGATCAAGCGCAAATCCAGCTCGGTGCGCGCGCCTGCGCTGCTGCAGCGCGAAACCAGCCTCACCCGGGGCATCATCCGCGACCTGTTCAGCGACAAAGTTGACTCGCTGCTGGTCGACTCGAAGATGCTCCATAACGAGATCGTGCAGTACCTGAAGCAGATCGACCCCGACCTGATCGAACGGGTGAAGCTGTACAATGCGGAGGCTCCGCTGTTCGACGAGTACGACATCGAGGCGGAGGTCCGCAAGCTGTTCCTCCCGCGCGTCGAGTTGCCGACCGGCGGTTACCTCATCATCCAGCCGACCGAGGCGTTGACCTCGATCGATGTGAACACGGGCCGCTACACCGGGAAGAAGGACCCGGAGAGCACCATCCTGAAGACGAACATCGAGGCGGCCCGGGAAGTGGCGCGCCAGCTCCGGCTCCGGGACATCGGCGGGATCATCGTAGTGGATTTCATCGACATGGAGTCCCGCGGCAACCGCGACAAGGTGCTGCAGGAGCTGCGAGCGCACTTGGGCCGCGACCGCGCGCGTACCAAGGCCTTTGCCGTCTCCGAGCTCGGGCTCATCGAAATGACGCGCCAGCGCGTGCGCCCGTCGCTGTGGCACTCGATGACCGCCGAGTGCCCGACGTGCAATGGCACCGGCCGGGTGTTTCGGCCCGAGGTGGTGGTGCGCCGGATGGAGCGCTCGCTCAAGCGCGCCGGCGCGGAGCACAAGGAGCGCCAGCTCGCGGTACGGCTGCACCCCGAAGTCGCGCTGTATCTCGTGGAGCAGGAGCCTAACTTCCTGCGGCAACTGGAGAAGCAAACGGGGCTCGAGCTGGAAGTGCGCGACGACCCGATGATGCGGCTCGACGAATTCCGGATGATGGCGAAGCCGGCGGGGAGAGACGTGACCGAACAGTATGCGGTGGCCTAGAGACATCAGGCGTCAGACTTCAGACGTCACACGTCAGACGTCTACTTGACCGAACCTCAAGCGCCGACTAGACTTCCCGCCCCATGACCTACGCCATTTTCGCGATCGGCAGCCGGCAATTCAAGGCGGAGCCCGGCGTCACCATCAAGGTCCCGCTGCTCGAAGGCGAGCCCGGGAGCAAGGTGACGTTCGACCGGGTACTGCTGGCGAGCGACGGCAAGAACGTGCAGGCCGGCAAGCCGCTCCTGAAGGGTGCGAAAGTGACGGCCGAGGTGGTGCGCCACGGCAAGGGCGAGAAGATCAAGATCTACCGGTTTGCGCGCCGCACCGGGTACCGGCGCCACGCCGGGCACCGCCAGCCGTTCACCGAGGTCAAGATCGCCGACGTCAAGCTCAAGGACTGAGGTCACGCATGGCTCACAAGAAAGGCGTCGGCTCCTCCCGCAATGGCCGTGACTCGGGGCCCAAGTATCTTGGCGTGAAGCGCTTCGCCGGGGAGTTCGTCACGGCGGGGAGTATCATCGTCAAGCAGCGCGGCACGAAGTTCCATCCCGGGTTGAACGTGCGCCGGGCGTCGGACGATACGCTGTTTACGGTCATCGACGGGCAGGTGAAGTTCGAACACAAGAACAAGCGACGCTACAAAGTCAGCGTGTATCCCGTGCCGACGGCGAAATAGCGCACCGCAAGCTTCTAGTACTTCGGAGGGAGAGTCTTGTAACGCTGGAATAGTTCCGTCTGACGACTCCGTAACGGGACTTCCCTGCCGCGGATGATCACGTGGTCGACCCCCGTCGTAAACTCGAACGGATCGCCCGACCACACGACCACGTTCGCCACCTTGCCCGGCTCGAGCGACCCGTACCGATCGGCAACCCCGAACACCTCAGAGGGGGAGAGGGTCACCGCCCGCAGCGCCTGGTCCCACGACATGCCGTACGCGACCGCGTTGCCAGCCTGCTGGCGCAGGTTACGGGAGTTGTGGGTGTCGGTCTCCAGGAGCACCACCTTGACGCCGGCCTTCGCGAGCAGCGCGGCGTTTTCGTAGCGGACGCCCAGCGAGTCATATGACGGGATGTTGTCGAGCGGCTGCACCAGGACCGGCACACCCACGGCCGCGATCTCCCCAGCGATCTCCCATCCTTCCGCTGCGCCCGCCAGGATCAGCTTCAGCTGGAATTCCTTCGCCAGGCGCAGCGCCGTCTCGATATCGCTGCGGCGCTCGGCATCCGCGATCAGCGGAAGCCGCCCGTGCAGCACCGGCAGCAACGCCTCGAGGTCAGGGGCCGCCGCCGCGAGCGGCTGCATCTGGGCGCGGTTGAAGTCCACCTTCCGGCGCTCGTATTCGATGGCGTCGCGGAACAGCCGGCGCAGCCGCGCCGAGACGCCGGCTCGCGACCCGCCGGCTTCGTCCTTGGCGGCCTCGGAGAGATTGACGACGAGACCCACCGGCGACTTGGCGAGCATCTGCTCGATGGTGGCGCCGTCGAGGTCGATCAGCACGGCCTGGCCGCTGATCAGATGCCCTCCCGGCGCGGCGAGTGCCGTCGTGATCCCTTCGCTACGGGTGACGGGGATGAGCACCGACGCCGGATTGAGCCCCTCGGCGACGTTGAACGACGCCGCCACGCTGTCGGTGGCGAGGTTGCCGTCACGCGTGCCGGCGACCGCTCCGATCTCCACGAGCCCCATCTGGCCGCCACCGTCGATCAGCCCCGGTGTGACCCATTTGCCCGCCGCATCGATCCGGGTGGCGTCCGTCGGGACGGTCACGTTGGTTCCGACCGCCGCGATCTTGCCGTCGCGAATCAGCACGGTCGCGTTGCCAATCTTGGGACCGGAGACGGGATACACGGTCCCGCCCGTGATGGCGATGGTCTGGGCGAGCACGAACGCGATCATCGGTCGCTCCCGGCTCCCGACGCTGGCACCTGGCCCAGCTCGAAATCGGTGCGGGGCTGGTGTGCCGGATCGCTCCGGTCGTACACCAGCCAGCCGTCGTTGTAGACCTGTACGGCCCTCGCGTACACGGAGAACGGGTCCCCCGACCAGACGACCACGTCGGCCATCTTCCCCGGCGCGAGCGTGCCGACGACCGAGTCGATCCCCAGGGTCCAGGCGGGATTGGCCGTGATCCAGCGGAGCGCCTGGTCACGCGTGATCGGTATGCCGGCCCGCTGGCCCGCGTACATCGCCTTCGCAGCCTCCTGGTTCAGCCGCTGGATGCCGCTCGGGCTGTCGGAGTGAATCACCGGACGCCCGCCGGCCTGCTGGTTGAGGGCCGCGTTCTGCTGGATCCCGTCCATCGCCTCTTCCTTGAACCCCCACCAGTCCGCCCACACCGACACCGACGTCCCTTCCTTCGCCAGCAAGTCGGCGATCTTGTAGGACTCCACGGCGTGGTGGAATGACCGGATCCTGAAGCCGAACTCGTGCGCCAGGTCGACCATCTGGGCCATTTCGTCGGCGCGGTAGCAGTGGTTCTGCACGTACATGTTGCCGCGTAGCACCTCGGCGAGCGTCTCGAGCCGCAGGTTGCGCTCCGGGGGATCGCCCTTCTTGTCCTTGTTCCAGCTGTCCCACTTGCGGCGATACGCCTCGGCCTGAATGAAGGCAGTGCGGTAGCCCGCCATGTTGCCCATCCGGGTCGAGGGGCCGCCGCGCCGCCCGTACACGCGCTTCGGATTCTCCCCGCACGCCATCTTCAGGCCGTACCGCGCCCCGGGGAATTTCATCTCCTGCACCGTCCGCGCCGGCACGAGCTTGAGGATCGCGCTGCGGCCGCCGATCAGGTTCGCCGAGCCGGGCAGCGCCTGGATCGTCGTGATGCCGCCCGCGATGGCCAGCGGGATCTGCGGGTCTTGGGGCCAGAACGAGTGCTCGGCCCAGACCTCCGACGTGACGGGGTTCGTCGCCTCGTTACCGTCCGATTCGGCATCGGTGCCGGGCGCGGCGTACACGCCGAGGTGCGAATGGTCGTCGATCAATCCCGGCGTGACGTACCTCCCGGTCCCGTCCACCACCACCGCGCCGGCCGGGGCGTCCACCTTCTCCCCCACCGCGACGATCCGCCCGTCCTGGAGCACGATGGACCCGTTGCGGATCTCCTGACCCGTGGCCGTCATGACGGTCGCGTTCCGGATCAGCACCGGTGGATTGGGGTGACGACGATAAGTCGACGGGTACTGCGCTCGGTCGACGCTGGCGCTCTCCGCGGCCGCCTGCGACGCCGGGGCCTGCGCGGGCGTGGCGGGGGCGGCCGGACTCGCTGTTCCGGTGCGGCGTGCGCCCGCCGAGGCGCAACCGATCGCCAGCGCGACCAGCAGATACACGGGGTTACGCATCACGTCCCTCCGCATGGGGGTTACTTCACGAGCTCCACGACGAGCGGCTGGCCGACATACTCCGTCTTCACGACGCGGCGGGGCGCGGTGCCGCTTACGTACATCACGAACGGCACGCGCGACCCGGTAACGGCGATGTGGTACGCCTGGAACGTACCGGCCGGCACGACCACGCTCTCCTGCGCTCCGACCTTGAACGTGAGCAGCTTCACGGTGCCTTCGCTCGGCGAAAAGAAGTTCACGGCAAAGCTCTTCCCCGACTCGAGCGGGAACGCCGGCACCGAGAAGGCAACGGCGTCTTCGTCGATCGTGCCCGGCGGCAGCACCGTGTCGATGTCGAACGGCTTGGTGCTTCCGTCCGGCTGAGACGTCGCGCTCCGCCCCTTCACCCGGCCGCCGGTGTAGGTCAGGTGCGTCTCGCTGCGCTGTCCCTGCTGAATCGTCACGCGGTCGAGCCGGCGGCTCGAGCCATCCGCGGGGTCGAGCACCAGCGTGACCTGTTGTTGAAAGGCGCCGCCACCGAGATTGCTCTGCTCGGTGTAGACGAGCGAGTCGGCGGTGCGCCGCACCGTCGCCACGCTCGTGCCGACCGGGTTCCCCTGGAACAGGACGCGCGAACTATCTGTGTGCGGACCGAACTGCGCCGGGTCCAGCGCCACCGGCGCCGCTTTCGGGGTGAGCTCGGCGGTGGTGAGCGGCTTTCCGTCGACGTCCACCAACCGCACGGGCGCAATCACCTTGAGCCGGTCATACAGCTGCGTTGCGTCGCCCACTACTACAATCGTCAGCGCCCCGCGCCGGTATAGCCGGGCCGCCGATGCTCGCGCCGCGAGGGGAGTGACCGCCGCCAACCGCTCCCGATACAACCGCAGGTAGTCGTCGCCCAGGCCCAGCAGCTTGGCGTTCGCCACCTGCCCGGCGATCTGGCTCGGCGTCTCGATCGTGAGTGGGAACGAGCCGACGAGGAATCCCTTCGCCGCCGCGAGCTCGGAGTCGGAGATAGCTTGGGTCCGGATGCGGTCCAGTTGACGCAGCAGCTCGCTCAGCGCGCTGTCAGCCACCTCGGTGCGCACCTCGGCGGTCGCCTGCCAATACCCCAGCCCTCGGTAGCGCCGCAGATTGGCGTACGCGCCGTATGTCCAGCCCTTCTGCTCGCGCAGGATGAGAAACAGCCGCGAGTCGGCGCCGCCGCCGAGCACTTGGGTTGCGATCCGCCCCGGGTAGTACCCAGGATCCGTTGGCAGGATGGTCGTATTGCCCAGCACGATGTTCGCCTGCGTCGATCCGGACCGGTGCACGAGCAGGATGTCGGTCGCCGCCGTCGCAGGGGGCGGCGGCAGCGCCCGCGGGGCCGAAGGACCGCCGCGCCAGTCCGCGAACGCCTGCTCGACGAGCCCGCGCACCCGCAGCTCGGTGACGTCCCCCGCCACCACGAGCAGCGCGCCGGCCGGACGCACCCGCTCCGCCGCGAACTGGGCCACGTCGTCTCGCGTGACCGCGTTGTAGCTCTCGCGCGTGGCGCCGCGCCCATACGGATTCGGGCCGTAGATCTCCTTGGCGAAGATCCGGCCGGCGATCGATGCGGGCTGGGACAGCTCGAGGGCCAGGGTCGAGAGCGCGCGTGTGCGCGCCAGCGCCAGCTCGCTCTCCGGAAACGTGGCGTGTCGCAACACGTCCCCCAGCAGGTCGAACACCAGTTCGACCTGATCGCTCAGAGCGTCGGCCGAGATCGTGAGGAAGTCCTCGCTGGCGGACGCCGCAAGGCTGCCGCCCACGCCTTCGATCGTGGCAGCCATCTGCTCGGCGGAGCGACTCGTCGTGCCCTTGGTGAGGAGCTCCGCGACGAGCTCCGCCAGCCCTTCTTTTCCGGGCGGGTCGTAGATCCCGCCAGCGCGGAAGCTCAGGCTCACGGAGACCACAGGCAGCTCATGGTGCTCGACCACGACGAGCTGCAGCCCGCTCGCGAGCGTCGCCTCCTTGAACGGGGGGAAGCGCACCGGCGAGAGCGGGGTGGGGCGGGGGGGCGTCCTGGGAAAGGCTTGGGCGGACAGGCGGATAAGCGGATAGGCGGACAACAGCATCGCGAGGCCGAGCGCTGTGATCCCCACGCTGAAGCGTGGGCTCGGCACGGCACTGTGCTGAAGCACACCACGCTTCAGCGTTGCGCCTCGCCGAGCCCACCCTTCAGGGTGGGAACGGAGCGGGCGGGGCTCACTCACTTCGCCGCCCCAGAATCCGCCGCGGCTGCCTTCGGCCGTACGATGACCACCACCGAGTTCGCGGGGTCCAGGTACTTCGTAGCCGCGCGCTGAATGTCGGCGGCGGACACGGCGAGGTAGCGGTCGAGGTCGCTGTTGACTTCCGCCACCGACCCGTGAAACAGGCTATAGTGCTGCAGCGCCTCCGCCCGCCCGAAGCTCGTCTCCCGCTCGTGAATGAAGTCGGCCCGAAAGGCGTTCCGTGCGCGGGTCAGCTCGTCCGGCGTGACGCCAGCGCGGCGTACGCTGTCCAGCTGGGCGCCGATCAGGCTGTCCAGCGCCTGGACGGCGACCCCCTGATTCGCGATGCCGAAGGCGACGAGTACACCGGGGCCGCGTCGCTCGGTCAACGCGAACATGCCGGCCTGCAGCGCGGCTTTGTCTCGCCGGACCACGCCGACGTTCAGGCGTGAGCTCTCGCCCTGGCCCAGGATCACGTTCAGCAGCTCGATGGCGGGAATGTCGGGATCGGTGTGCGGCGGCAGCCGGTAGATGCGGAAGGCCGCCGCCAGGTTGGCGTGCTCGTCTTCGACGTCGCGGCGCGCCGGGCCCGGGGCCAGCTTGTACTGGCAACTCACGGCGGGCGGCGGCGACTGGCTGGGAATGTCGGCGAAGTACTGGTTCACGAGCCGGCGCAGCTCGACCGGGCGGAAGTCGCCCACCACGACCAGCGTGGCGTTGTTGGGCGCGTAATACGTGCTGAAGTACGCCTTGACGTCCTCGAGCTTCGCGGCGTCGAGGTCGTCCATCGAGCCGATGCTCGGGTGCGCGTACGCGAAGCACGTCGTGCTGTCGAACGGCCAGAGGATCGCGTTCCGGAACGTCGGGGCGTACGGCTGGTTGTCGACGCGCAGCCGCTTTTCTTCTTTCACCGTGGCGCGCTGGTTCTCCAGGTTCTCCTGGGTGACGGCGAGCGACCGCATCCGGTCCGCCTCGAGCCAGAGGGCGAGGTTCAAGCGGTTGGACGGGATGGTTTCATAGTAGTTCGTATAGTCGTCGTGCGTGGAGCCGTTGAGGGTGCCGCCGGCGCGCTGCACCAGCTGGAAGTGCTCGCTCTTCTTCACGTGCGCCGATCCCTGGAACATCATATGCTCGAATAGATGGGCGAACCCCGAGCGGCCCGGCCGCTCGTTGCGAGCGCCGGTGTAGTACCACAGGTCCACCGTAACGACCGGCGTCGAGTGGTCCTCCGAGTACAGCACGCGCAGCCCGTTGGGCAGGGCGAAGGACTCGTAGCCGATCCGGCCGCCTTGCACGGCGAGCAGCGCGGCGACGAGCGCAACGCAATGCATGCTCACTCGGGCGACGGTACGACGGGCCCCGTCGCGGCCAGCTGGAACGAGAAGACGCCGTCCAGCGTCTCCCCCTTCACGACGCGGCGCACGCCGCTGCGCGTGGTGAACACGCGGAAGCCGCGGCTCTTGAGGGGCAGGACCTCGAACCGGCCCGCCGGCACCTCGATCGTGACCGGTGCCTCGGCCACGAAGCTGAGCGTCGCGAGCGAGTCACCGAACTCGCTGTACGCCCGGGCCGCGAGCGAGTCGCCGGGAAGGGCGTTCGTGACTGCGGCGGCGAAGAGGCTGTAGTCGGACAGCACCGTGCCAGGGGGCAGGGGCCGGCTGACAGGCGTGAGCTGGACCGCCCCGCTCCGCGTGCCCACGCGGCGCCGCCCGCCGATCTCCCCGCGCTTCACCTCGAGGTCGTGCTCGACCATCACGGTATCGCTCGCCGGCGAAAACAGATCGATATGGTGGAACGTCGCGATCGGCTCGCCCGTGAGCCGGTTCAGCACGACCCGCAGCCGCTCCTCCTCCACCGGTCGAAACTCCGAGTGCGCCGTGTAGAGGATCTCCTGGGTCGTTTCGAGCTGGCGGATCTCGTACTGCCACACCGCATACCCTCGCTCGGCACCTTTGAAGAGGAAAACGAACGAGTCGCGCGTGGCGGCAAGGGCCGCCAGATCGAATCGGAGCGCCTTAGGAACGGGGGCAGCGCGGCCAGCTGGGGCAGCGGCCGGCGCCTGAGCAGCCGCCGGGCTAGCGAGCAGCAGGAAACAAAGCCAGCGCATTGGTCTCGAGAATCGCCTTTCGGTGCGCGTCGCTGAGCGGCAGGGCGACGAACTGGTCGATGTTCTGCCGCATGTCCTTGACGCCCGGGCTCGGCCAGTCCGTTCCCCACAGAACGCGGTCGGCCACCTCGGGCAGGCGCGGAAAGTACTCCAACAGTCGGGCAGGCGGAATCCCGGAGACGTCGAGTCGGATCTGCCGGTGTCGTCGCAGGATGAAAAACGCCTCCTCCATGTACAGCGGCCGGCCGCCATGCGCCATCACGAGCGGAAGATCCGGAAAGTCGATCGCCACGTCGTCGAGCTCCATCGGGTTCCCGAACTTGGAGCGGGCGCCGGGGAAGATGCTCGTGCCGGTGTGCGCCATCACCGGCAGGCCGCGCTCCTCGCAGCGCCGGTAGATCGCACCCAGTGCGTCCAACCCGGCGGTGTATGCGTTGGCCGGAAACCCCTGGTGCGGCGGATGGATCTTGAGGAGCCGGATCCCGAGATCGATGAGCCGGTCCACGTCCCCGCGCGCGTCCCGGGTGAACCGCGGGTGCACGCCTCCGTACGGGAGCAGGCGCTCCGGGTTCGCGCGCGCGTACGTCGCGGCGAAGGTGTTGGTAGCGTCGGTGAAGCCCATGACGTCGGGCGAGGGATAGTTCACGAGGCCCGCGCGCCACACCCCGGCGCCATCCATGACCTCGAGCAGGGCGCGCGGGTCCTCCATCAGCTGAATCAGCCGGTCCCGCTCGGCTTCCTTGCCGCGCCACAGCACCTCGAGCACCTGCGGCTTGAGCTCGCGCCACGGCTGGATGTGGATGTGGACGTCGGTG
>DASPXE010000255.1:0-6820 GCA_035637455.1 Gemmatimonadales bacterium | reverse complement strand
TTCGCGCGCAATCACGCGATCTGGCGCGTCACGACGCCGGTGATGGACGACAACAAGCAGGCGATGATCGAAGCCGATGAGTTCGACGTCGACACGATGATGGTGATGTTCCAGGAGCTGCGCGCCAAGCAGATCCGGGCCGAGGCCGAGGGGGGAGACGCGCTCTCCCCCGAGATGCGCGCGTTCATCGAGGAAGCGAAGGCGCAGGGGATCACCCGCTGCCCGATCCGCGACATCGAGGAGAAGGCGGGGAAATGCCCGGTAGACTTCCGCGGGGTGACGCCCGACGAAGCCAAAAAGGCCGTGGAGCAGCTGCTGCCGTGACGTTCGTCCCGCACGTCGTCGCCTGGAATCTCACGCGGCGCTGCAATTTGGAGTGCGCCCACTGCTACATCGCGGCGGGGCCGCGCGAGACCGCGGCGGGCGAGCTCGACACGGCCGAGTGCCGGCGCATCGCCGACGAAATCCTCGCGGTCAATCCCGCCCCGCTGCTCATTCTCTCCGGGGGCGAGCCGCTGCTGCGAGCGGACCTGGAGGAGCTGGCGGCCCACTGTGCCCAGCGCGGCGCGACGGTCGTCGTCGGCACCAACGGCACGCTCCTCACCGATCAGCGCATCGCGGCGCTCAAGGCCGCCGGCGTGCAGGGCGTGGCGGTGAGCGTCGACTCCTTGCGCCCCACCTACCACGACAACTTCCGGCGTGGCCAGGGCTCGCTCGCCGCCACGACCGCGGCGCTGGAGCGCCTCCAGGCCCACCGCATGGATTTCATCATCCAGACGGCGGCGACTAAGGGGAACCGCGCCGAGCTCTCGGGGCTCGCGGAGTGGGCGGTGGAGCAGGGCGCCGTCGCCTTCAACTGCTACTTCCTCGTCGCCACGGGACGCGGGGCCGGGCTCTCCGACCTCGCGCCGCTCGAGTACGAGGCGGTGCTGGCCGATCTGGCCCGCTGGGAGCGCCAGTACCGGGGGCGCATGCTGGTGCGCGCCAAGTGCGCGCCGCACTTCATGCGGCACGTTCACCAGAGCGATGCCGAGTCCCCCGTTCTGAACTACGAAACCCGCTGCCCGTGCGGTACCCAATACTGCCGCATCACGCCGGATGGGAAGCTGACGCCCTGCCCCTACCTGCCGGAGGTGGCGGGCGACCTGGGTACGCAGAGCTTCGCGGAGATCTGGCGGTCGGCGCCGCTGTTCCGACAACTGCGGGACGGCCGGTTGGGGGGGAAGTGCGGCGGATGTGAGTATCGCCGGCTGTGCGGGGGGTGCCGCGCCCGCGCGTTCGCGCTCGAGGGGGACGTGCTTGCGGCCGATCCGTCGTGCGTATACGAGCCGGTACCTGGCGCACCGGTCATCGAGGCGGTGCGCGAGGTGACCTACGGCGCGGAGTTCCGACCGGCACTCAGCTGGACTCCGGCCGCGCGGGAGCGGGTCGCGCGCATCCCGTCGTTCGTCCGGGGCGTCGTGATGCAGCGGGTGGAAGACTGGGCGCGGCGGCAGGGGCGGAGCGAGATCACTCCTGAGCTGCTCGCGGAGGTGCGGCAAGCCATGCCGATCGATTTCTCCAAGAGGCAGCCCTTCTTCGTGGCTGATAGCTAATGGCCGACGGCGCCGTTCTTCTGTTGCAAGCCGCGGCCGACACGAGCCACGCGTACGGCGAGTTCCCCCTCGTCGGCGCGCGAGCGGCGGTGTGGATCGCGGCCGAAGTGCACCTGATGTTCGCCGCGTTCGTGCTCGGGGTGCCGATGTTTGCCGTCGTGACGGAGGCCATCGGCATCTTCGGGAAGGACGAGCGCTATGACCGCTTGAGCAAGGAGTTCACGCGGCTATTGCTGGTGGCGTACAGCGCGACGGCGATCTGGGGGGCGATCCTCGTCTTCTTCCTGGCGACGCTGTATCCCCGCTTCTGGGCCTACCTGACGGCGGTGTTCGGGCCGTCGATGTGGGCGTACGCGGCGTTGTTCTTCCTCGAGTCTTTCACCCTGTACCTCTACTACTACGGGTGGGACCGCTGGAAGAAGGGCCGGGCGAAGGTCGGGCACTGGACGCTGGGCATCCTGCTCAACGTCTGGGGCACGATCGTGATGTTCATCGCGAACTCCTGGCTCACGTACATGATGACCCCGCCGCGGGACATCACTCCCAGCACCGACCCGACGACGATCAAGCTGTGGCACGCGATCGCGAACGCGACGTGGATGCCGATCAACGTGCACCGGCTGATCGCGAACGTGGTGTTCGGCGGCGCGATCGTAGGCGCGTACGCGAGCTACCGCTTCCTTGCCGCGCGCACGGAGGAGGAGCGTGCCCACTACGATTGGATGGGCTACGTCGGGAACTTCATTGCGATGTCGGCCCTCATCGTGCTTCCCTTCGCAGGCTATTGGCTGGGGCGCGAGATCTACCAGTACGACCAGTCGATGGGGATCACCATGATGGGCGGCTTCATGAGCTGGCTGTGGGTGATCCAGGCGTTCCTCATCGCGGTGCTGTTCCTGACGGGGAACTACTATCTCTGGATCGGCATGGGCCGCATCCCCGGGGCGGAGCGGTTCCGGCCCTATACCAAATGGCTGCTCATCATCCTGGTGTTCGGCGCCATCGTGTGGGGCACGCCGCACACCATGATCGCGGATTCGAAGGAGCTCGCGGCCATGGGCGGCTCGCATCACCCCTTCCTCGGCGCCCTCGGCGTCATGAGCGCGAAGAACACGGCGGTGAACTTGATGATCCTCACCACATTCCTGTCGTTTCTCCTGTACCGCCGCGCCAACACGCGGCCCGTCGTTCCCTGGGCCCGGACCGGGACCATGATCCAGGGCGGGATGTTCGCCATCGCCGCCGGCATCGTCTTGTTCTACGGCATCCGCGGCTATTTCGTCGAAGCGATCGTCCGGATCGGCTTCAGCGTCTATCAGGTGCTCGCCGTGCTCGCCTGCATCCTGTGCGTCACGGTGATCGACCTGCTGATGGCGCGCGGCGCCCAGTCGCTCGGCGCGATCCGTTGGGGCAAGATGCCGCCCCGCTCGCAGTACGCCCTGTTCATCCTGGCCGTGACGTTCACATGGCTCATGGGGCTGATGGGGTTCGCGCGCTCGGGCATCCGCCAGTACTGGCACGTGTGGCAGGTGATGCAGGACACCAGCCGGTACGCCGCCACGCCCGCGCTCGGCTACGCCTCGAAGATGATCAGCCTGTGCGTGCTCATCTTCTTGTGCCTGGTGGCGTTCGTGTTCTGGCTCGGCGGACTCGCCGAGAAGTCCACCTTCGTCGCCTCCGGCGGGCGGGAGGCAGGGGCCCAGCATGTGGGCCACTAACCTCAAAGTCGTCGGCGTCGTGCTCGGCACGCTGGCGCTCTATACCCTGATCGCCAACAAGATCCCCCAGGTGCAGTCGGAGGTGCCCCAAGCGCTCACCCTCGGCGCGAACGTCACGCCGGAGCAGCTCGTGTCCGCCGGGGAGAAGGTCTTCACCGGCATCGGTGGCTGCACGACGTGCCACGGGCTCGGCACGCGGGCGCCCAACCTGCTCACCGACGAGAGGGGCACGGGGCCGATCGGTGTGCGCTGCGCCAAGCGCGAGCCGGGGAAGAGCTGCAAGCAGTATCTCTTCGAGTCGCTCGACAAACCCACCGCATACGTCGTCCCGGGCTACCAGCCGATCATGCCGGTGATGACGAAGCAGCTCTCGCCCCAGCAGATCTGGGCCGTGATCGCGTTCCTCGAGTCGCAGGGCGGCACCGTGGACGTGACGGCGTCGGACATTCCGGCCGAGGGCGGGGCGGTAGCCCCGGGCGTCAGCCCGGGGCCCACGGGCCCGGGGCTCGCAGGCGGCAGCACCGACCCCAAGGCGATCATCCAGGCCGCGGGCTGTCTGGCGTGCCACAAGCTCGACGGCCAGGGGCAGGTGATTGCACCGGACTTGACCCACGTGGGCTCCCGCCGCACCGCGGAATCGATCCGGAAGAAGATCCTCGACCCCACGTCGTCGATCGCGAAAGGATACGAGAAGCTCGCCGGCATCATGCCCAAGACGTTCGGCACGATGCTGAACGCCGCGCAGCTCGAAGCGCTGGTGCAATACCTGGCCGCGCACAAATGAACTTGCGCCGCTACACCGACCACCCGTTTTGGCAGGCCGTGGGGATTCTGGTGGCGGCCTACGCGGTGATCGTGTACGTCGTGCCGCTGCTGCCGGGGAGCGCGCTCGTGCCGAAGAGCGTGGTGCTCCAGTACATGGCGACCGTGTTCGTGGGCGTGCTGATCTACGTGAGCGATAACGAGGAGCGCTGGGCCCGCTTCCGGGAGCCGCTCCACGCCGCCTTGGTCGAGCCGCGCCTCCGGCTGGTGCGTGCCGGGCTGCTCGTGGCCGTGCCGGCGCTCGTCGGGCTCGTCGCCTACGGCCAAGTGCGGACGTCCGTGACCGCGCCGCCGAACCTGCGCTCGATCCACCCCGCGCCGCCGGCGGAGATCACGTTCCGCGGGAAGTCGATCACGCTCACCGGGCTCGACAATCCGTTGCGCCAGCACCCGGAGTCGACGCCCGCGTACACGGCGGACGGCAAGCGGATCTACTACCAGAACTGCCTGCCCTGCCACGGCGATCATCTGGACGGCCAGGGGCACTACGCCCCCGGGTTCAATCCCCTGCCGGCGAACTTCCAGGACAACGGCACAATCGCCCAGCTCACCGAGAGCTTCGTGTTCTGGCGGGTCGCGAAGGGCGGTCCCGGCCTGCCGCGCGAGGGCACGCCGTGGAACTCGGCGATGCCGCGGTGGGAGGACTTTCTGACGGAGCGCGAGATCTGGTCCGTGATCCTGTTTCTCTACGATCAAACGGGATGGACACCAAGAACGTGGGAAAAGGCCGGGGAAGCGGGAAAGGGGAAGGGGAATGATTAGCGCGCTGCTGGCGCTCGCGCTCGCGGCGGGGCCACCCTTCCCTCTTCCCCCTTCCCCGCTCCCCGTGCAAGACACGACGAAGGGAAGGGCGGTCTATGAGAAATGGTGCGCCGGCTGCCACGGCGACACCGGCGCGGGCGACGGTCCCGCGGCGGCGTACATGCTGCCGCGCCCGCGCAACTTCACCGGCGCGGTTTACAAGATCCGCACGACCGCGAGCGGGCAGCTGCCCACCGACGCCGATTTGATGCATGCCATCGACGAGGGCCTGCCCGGCAGCGCGATGCCGGCGTGGAAAGGCCGGCTCTCGGACGCCGAGCGCCGCGACGTGATGGCGTACTTGAAGACCTTCTCGTCGTTCTTCACCGACACGAGCCAGCACGTGGTGGCGCTCAAGTTCGGGAACGAGCCGGGCGGCGGGTCGGCCCCCGAGGCGCTCAAAGCCGGCCGGCTGTTCTACGACTCGATCGGGTGCCGCAAGTGTCACGGCGACCAGGGCCGGGGCGACGGGCCTTCCGCGCCCACGCTCAAAGACGACGCGGGATTCCCGATCTACGCCGCGGACCTACACCAGAGCTGGCGGTTCCGCGGCGGTGCGAGCGTGGCGGACGTGTACCGCCGCCTGCGCACCGGGCTCGACGGCACGCCGATGCCGTCGTTCTCCGACCTGATCGAGCAGAAGTTCCTGACCGACGAACAGCTGTGGCGACTCGCCCAGTACGTGCGCAGCCTGTCGCCGGTGCGGACACCGGAGGTGCGCGACGTGATTCACGCGCCGCGGGTGGCGGGGCCGCTCCCGGCAGCGCCGGGCGACTCGGCGTGGGCGCGCGTGGACCGATACTGGTTCCCGCTCGTCGGCCAGGTGATCCGGAAGCTCCGCTGGTTCGCGCCCGCGGTCTCCGGCGTGTGGGTGCAGGCCGTACACGACGGGAAAGCCGTCGCCGTGCGGGTGAGCTGGGACGACCGGTCCCCGAGCCCCGACACGGCGTGGCTCGGCTTCGAGCGGCGGGTGCGCGAGACCGTGGCCGGCGACGACTCGGGCGCCGGCCCTCCGGGGGGACTCTGGCCCGACCAGCTGGCGGTGCAGTTCCCGCGGCGGATTCCTGAGGGGATGGAGCGGCCGTACTTCTTGATGGGCAGCGAGACCGATGCGGTGTACCAGTGGCGCTGGACGAGCGCCCCAAGCGGAGGACGCGCAGTGGCGGGGCTGTCGCGCGGACTCGAGCGGTTTGACACGCTTCCGACAGCCCCGGCGGTCGCCGCGACGTACGATCACGGGGAGTGGCGCGTAGTGTTCACCCGCTCCCTTGCGACCCCTGACACGGCGAACGAACTTCAGTTCGAAACGGGCCGTGCAATTCCGGTCGCCTTCTTCGCTTGGGACGGTTCCAGCGGGGAACATGGCACGCGGATGGCTGTGAGCACCTGGTACTTTCTCGCCCTCGACCAACCCACGCCGTCACGGGTGCTCGTGACGCCGGTGGTCGCCATGCTCCTCACGCTGGGTTTGGGTATAGTGGTGGTGCGGAGGGCCCAACGGCGCCAGGCCTGATGGGCGGCTTCCTCATGGAGGGACAATGAGACGCGCGATGCTGGCTGTGGTGTGCGGTCTGTTCGTGATGGCGAGCGCCAAGGAGCGCCGGGCCGATCCGCAAGGAGGCGCGACGGTCACCGGGAAGATCAAGTTCACGGGGACCAAGCCGGCAAACCCCAAGATCGACATGAGCGAGGAGCCGAAGTGCAAGGCGAAGTATCAGGCGCCGCCCACCGAGGAGATTGTCGTCGTCAACCCGAACGGCACGCTCGCGAACGTCTTTGTGTACGTGAAGGCGGGCCTGCCGGCGACCTACAAGGCCCCCGCCCCGGCGGGAGCGGTGACGCTCGACCAGGACGGGTGTCGCTACCATCCGCACGTGCTGGGCA
>DASPXE010000254.1:0-4337 GCA_035637455.1 Gemmatimonadales bacterium | reverse complement strand
GCCTTCTAAGAAAAAACGCGCAAGGGGGAGCACGTTTCCATGCTCCCCCTTCGTGCGTCTTCGCGCTCAGTCTCCCCTCGCGTTCCCGGGGCGGACCCCATCTCGGTGTGACCTGGGCTCCAAGCTACGACGGCTTCTGCTCCCTCGTCGTGTCCCGCTCGGCTTTCCGATCCTTGGCCGGCCGGTCCGCGGGGCGGCGCCGTTCCGGCTGCTGGCGTTTCGGCTCGGCTCGTCCGGCCGCAGGGGGGCGAGCGGGGACAGCTCGCTCTGACGGGTCCGGGGTGGGAGCGGGGGAAGGCTTGTTCTCGCGCGGCGGCGATGTGGGCCGCGCCGCGCGGTCCGGCCGGTCGGAGCGACCGGGGGAAGGGAACGTCGCACGCGGGGCGGGGCTGACCGTAGGCACCGGTGCGGCGGGGGCGGGCGCGTGGCCGGGGGCGGACCGTGCGGCATCAGGTTGTGCTGGGCGACTCCGGTCGTCCGGGAGCGTAGTCACGCTGGGCATGGCCGCGCGCGAGGGCGGGAGCCCTTCGCGAGCGGGCTGCAGCGCCTGTGCCGGACCCTGCGAGCGCGTCGCGGGGACCGCCGGTCGCACCAGTAGTCTCGCGCTCGCGTCCGGCGAGCGGGCGCGCAAGGTGGTGAGGGTCGCGTCGTCGAGCGGCCGGCCCGGACGGGCGCGCAACGCCTGCTCGCGACTCGCGAACGGCAGCGGGGGCGGTGGCGGCTGCCGGTGCACCACCACCTCGCGCGTCGTGACCGCCGCCGGCGGCCGTCGCACCTCGACCATCGCCGGCTGCCCCAGGACACTCTGCCGATCCGGCACGATCTGCGCGGTGCTGCCGACAACGCGCGCCTGCTCGAGTCGGTCGCGCGGAACGACGATCACGCTCCGGTTCACCGGCCGCGACCCGACGAACGTTTCGTGCGACACGACCGTCACCGCGTCCGGGGCCCCTCGATTGCGATAGTTGATGTTCGTGACATTGACGTTCGTCACGTGGATGTTTGTGACGGTGACGTTGGTCACATTCACGTTGCGGATATAAGTGTTGCTCACGTGATACGCGGGCACGTAAGGCTCTTCCGGGGCGAGCGGGAACCAGGCCACGCCGCCTCCGCCGCCCGCCCCGATGGCGACGCTCCAGTTATGCCCGCCGACGAATACCACGAGCGCCGGCGCGTACACCGGCCGCGCCACCATGTGGCCGGGCACCCAGGCCCAGCCGTTGCCCACGTAGACCCAACGGCCATAGTGGAACGGCGCGAAGCCCCAGGCGGCATCGTCGATCCACGTCCAGCCCCACGGTTCCACCCAGGCCCAATGGCCGTAGCGGTACGGCGCCCAGCCCGTCGCCACGGTACGGGGCACCCACACCACGCCGTAGTCCGGGGTTTGACGCCAGTCGCCGTTGTCATCCAGGTCCTCGTAGCCGATCACGCGGCGCGAGACGTAGCGCGCCGAGCGCGAGTCGTCCCAGCGGCGGTCGCGAGCGGCGCACCAGTCCTCCCAGTCGTCCGAGCGGATCGCGTCGCGCACGTCGTAGCTCGGGGAGGCGCCGCCCGATACCACCGCTGTCTGCTCCCGGTGCAGGGAGAAGGCGGAGCCCGCGGCGGTGACCTCGGCTTCGCCGCGTCGCACCGTGACCGACGTCGGGTCGCCGGTGGAATCGACGTCCACGCGATACACGCCCGGGCGCAGCAGCGCTATGGCACCGGTTGGTGTATCAATCTCGAGGCTTTCGTTCTCGCTCAGGTCGCGCACGCGCACGTTGAGCGACCCTTGCGACAGACGTACTTGCACGGTCCCATCGTCGAGCGCCAGGAACCCGAACGCGCTCTGCGGGGCAAGCCGGAAGGCGGTGGAGCCAACCGTGATCTCCGCTTTGCCATCCGCGTCGGTCCAGAGATGATCCCCGCTGTGCAGCGGGTAGTTGACCGTCGCTGCAGCCCAGTCGTCCACGTCGCCCGGGCGGAAGGAGACCGATCCCGCGAGGTAGCTCAGCCGCCCCACCCGACTCGGAGGGTCGGCCTCGGGACGATCACTTCCCTGGGAGGCGGGAAAAGCGCCAAACAGCAAGAGTGCGGTGAGCGAGCCTGCAGTGCCCATGATCGTCTCCTGGAGATGTAGCCCGCCTACGATAAGGCCCCGTTCCGCCGCGACCAAATGGCGGTTCCAAGGGGGGACCCTGGGGACGGGGGCTCCGTTAAGGGACCCGGCCCGGCCGGGGAGGGTGACCGTGTGACCATAAGGGGTCGAGCGCGGTCATCTTCAGATGGCCTCTCTTTCACCTACCCGGCGGCGGCTGTTGTGGATCGGCTGCCTCGTTCCATTCCTCGGCTCCATCGCGCTCATGACGTGGTACTGGCCTGGGGCCCTGCCGCAGGACAGCTCGAGCGGCGTCTGGACCGCCCTCGCCCAAGACTTCGCCAAGGGCGTGTTCTACCGGCCCACCGTCAGCGCGTTTGGGTTCGGCGGTACGCGCTATATGCCGCTGTTCTTCGTGCTGCACGGCGCCCTGATCCGCTTGGCGCTCGACCCCGTCACGGCCGGGATCGTCCTGACGGTGGTTACGATGCTGTTGTGCGACGTCGGTCTGTGGCTGGTCTTGTGCGAGCTGGGAGTGGATTGGACCGTTGCCTTACCACTCGCGCTCCTGCCGCACGCGGCTGTGTCGTTTCAGCTGCTCTCCCTGCAGGTGAAGGGTGACTTTCTCGCCGCGGCCCTGAGCCTGTGGGGGATGTGGTGCGGGCTCAGGTACGCGCGGTACCGCGCCACGCCATGGCTCGTCGCATGCGTGCTCGCGTTTCTCGGCGCCTTCCTCACCAAGTTCACCGCCCTGGCGGGCGCGGCGCTCGTCTGCAGCTGGCTCTGGTCGCGTCGCGACCGGCGCGCCGCGCTCACGCTCGGTGGCATGCTGGCACTGCTGGCCGGCGCGTCGCTCGCCGTCATCTACTGGGCGAGCGACGAGCGCGTGCTGCCGGCATTCAGCGCGGCGGCCGCGGGGGGGATGCATCCCGCGTACACGCTGGGCGCGCCGCTGTGGCTGCTCCTCGTGGCGGTGCAGGATCCTGTCTTTCTGATCGTCGTCGCGGCAGCGGCGGTGTACGCGATCGGCGCGACGCGTGCGCGGGCATGGAGTCTCCCGGTCGCGTATTTCCTGCTCACCGCCGCGATGACCGTCGTCATCTTCACATCGCCGGGGGCCGACACGAACCATTTCCTGGATCTCTTGGCCGCGTCGGTCCTCGTGTTCGGCGAGCGGCTCACGCGCGAGGCCGAGCGCGCGCGGCTCGCCCTGGCCGTTCCCCTCGTGCTCGCCGTCTTGAGCGCGGTCACCTGGCTTCCCGGCATGATTTCCATCAGGTCGCTGATCGAGAAGGGTGGAAAGCCCGAGCGCCGGGCGGTCGCCGCCCTGGCGGCGCGGCTCGGGCCTGATGCGCACGACCTGCTGAGCGAGAATCCGATCCTCCCGGTGCTGCTGGGCGAGCGGCCCCGCGTACTCGACCCGTTCACGCTGCGGCTGGTCGCGCGGCAGCAGCCGGCAGCCGGGGCGGACTTCAACGCGCGGCTGGCGCATCGGGAGTTCGGGGCGGTGGTGCTGGTCGACTTCACCGGGTCTGACCGGGCGCACATCGCCAGCGCGCTGCGCGCCTGCACCGCGAGCGACGGGGAGCGCTGCTATGGTGACGTGCTGTTTCCTCCGGGATTCCTCGAGCGGCTCGACCGGAGCTACGTGCTGAGCTTCGTCGAGCACCCGTTCGTTGTGTACGAGCGGCGGGCGGGCAGCCGGGCTCCCCTGGGTGGACTGGTGGGGCAGTGACGGTCGGGCGGGATGGACCGACCGTCGTCACGCATTAAGTTGTTCGGACGACTGCCGCGCCCGTAGCTCAGGTGGATAGAGCAGCAGCCTTCTAAGACAAAACGCGCAAGGGGGAGCACGGTGACATGCTCCCCCTTCGTGCGTCTTCGTGCTCAGACTCCCCCATCGTCCGACATCGACCGGCAAACAATGGCAAACGGATTTCCGACCGCGGCGGTCAGGATGTTGACGTAGATCACAGGTTGAGCTGCCGCGACGTCATAGCTTGAGGACGCAAAGCACGCTGCCTCAAAGCAAAGCCGTCGAAAGACGGTGACGCAAAGTTACGGGACTACCGCGACACCAGTCGCTATGTCCGCCGGGCCGCCAGCGATTCGACTCACGGTCGAATGCGGCGGTCCTTTTTTTTGCGCCCGAAAGGAAGTGCCCATGACGTTCAAGCATAAGCTGTCCGTCCGCTTGGCCTTGCTGAAGGATGCGCTGGCGCGCGTCTGGCCTCAACTTCTCGCATTTTTGCTG
>DASPXE010000253.1:0-2136 GCA_035637455.1 Gemmatimonadales bacterium | reverse complement strand
GAAGTCGTAAAAGAATAAGCTGGTCTTTTCGCAGGGCGTGTTCGATGATGTGGTATGCGCATCGATCCCAGGGCTCGCGAGCAGTTGGTCACCAGGTTCGCGGTGTTGTTGCCGCATCTGAACGAGCGTCAGCAGCGGTTGGCGCTGGCGACCGAGGCGCGCCTGTTGGGCCATGGCGGAGTCCGCGCGGTCGCCGAGGCGGCTGCGGTGAGCGCGACCACGGTGCGCCGGGGCGTGGACGAGTTGGAGTCCGGTGAGGACCCGCTGCCGGCCGGCCGGGCCCGCCGTGCCGGTGGTGGGCGCAAGCGGGTCAGCGCGCATGATCGCGATCTCGTCGCGGCGCTGCTGGCGTTGGTGGAACCCGACGAGCGGGGCGATCCGATGTCACCGCTGCGCTGGACGACCAAGTCGCTGCGGCACCTGGCCGAGGAGCTGACCCGGCAGGGGCATCCGGTGTCGGCGCCGACGGTGGGGAGGTTGCTGCGGGAGAACGGGTTCAGCCTGCAGGGCACGGCCAAGACGCTCGAGGGTGAGCAGCACCCCGACCGTGACGCCCAGTTCGCATACATCAACGAGCAGGTGAAGTCCTACCAGGCTGCTGGCGAGCCGGTGATCAGCGTGGATGCGAAGAAGAAGGAACAGCTCGGACAGCTACCCGCCGCCGGGCGGGAATGGCGCCCGAGAGGGGACCCGGTCCGGGTGGAGGACCACAGCTTCTTCACCACCGGGCCCGAAAGGGCGCAGGCCATCCCGTACGGGGTCTACGACCTGAGCGCGGACAGCGGCTGGGTGAGCGTCGGGGTCGATCACGACACTTCCGCGTTCGCGGTCGCGTCGATCCGGCGCTGGTGGCAGGCCCGCGGCGCCGCCGACTACCCGGGCGCGGGCAGGCTGCTGATCACCGCGGACGCGGGTGGATCCAACAGTTACCGCTACCGGTTGTGGAAGGCCGAACTGGCGGTGTTCGCGGCCGAGTCGGGGCTGACGATCACGGTCTGCCACTTCCCGCCGGGCACCAGCAAGTGGAACAAGATCGAGCATCGGCTGTTCTCGCAGATCACCATGAACTGGCGCGGACGGCCGCTGACCAGCCACGAGGTCGTCGTGGCCACAATCGCCTCGACCCGGACCCGGACCGGGATGCGGGTGCACGCCGAGTTGGACACCGGCAGCTACCCGATCGGCATCGCGGTCACCCGCGACCAGCTGCGGCGCCTGCCCATCCAGGCGCACCCCGCGCGCGGTGCCTGGAACTACACCATCCTGCCCACCACTGGAACGGGCAGCGGGCCGACCATCGCACTACGCGCCGAGGATCGCGCCCGAGCCCGTGAGCGGGCCCTCACCCTGCTCGCCGACCAGCGGCTGACCGGCATGAGCACGGCCGAACTGGCCGCCCTCGCCGACCTGCTCGCCCCCGCCCAAGCCGCCCAGGCTGCGCAACGCTGCTACGAGCAGCGCGGCGGGCAACGCCGCCGCGCCCCCGGCGCCGGCAGCCGCGGCCTGCTCAGCGACGCCGACCGCGTCCTGGTCACCATCGTTTACCAGCGCCAGATCTGCTCGCAGAACGTGCTGTCCGACCTACTCGGCGTCAACGCGAACTCGATCGGCCACGCGATCGCCGAGACCCGCCAGCTACTCGCCGAACACGGCCGCACCATCTACCCGACCACGCTGCGCTTCACCACCGCCGCCGCGCTGACCGAGTTCGCCGCCAACGCCCGCGAACAACAGCCAGGCTCGCCGCTGCCCGACCTGCTCGCCGATCCCGCCCTGACCGGCATGCCCCGCGCCGAACTTGCCGCTCTCACCGAACGCGTCGGACACATCCAAGACGCACGTAACGAGCGGCACCGCCACCGCCGCCGCGGCGGGGAACGCCTGCCCGGCGCCCGCGGCGGCGTGTTCCGGCAGAAGATCACCAACACCGAACGCGTGCTCGCCACCGTGCTCTACCAGCGCAAGCTATGCAGCCAAGACACCCTGGCCGACCTGTTCCACGTCAGCCGCCGCACCATCGGCGACGTCGTCCGCGAGGTCGGCCCGATCCTGGCCCAAGACGGATACACCCCCAACCCCGCCGCCCATCGGTTCGCCACCGCAGCCGCCCTCCTCGACACCGTCGCACCCGACGAC
>DASPXE010000252.1:0-4354 GCA_035637455.1 Gemmatimonadales bacterium | reverse complement strand
CCAGAAGTCCTCGAGCACCCGCTGCCACGCCAGATCGCCCTCCTCCACCTTGTCCAGCTCGGTCTCCATCTGCGCCGTGAAGCCGACCTCGAACACGTCCGGGAAGCACCGCTTCAGCACCTGCCACACGATCTCGCCCTGCGGCGTGGGCTGGAAGCGCCGGTCCTTGGCGGTGGCGTACCAGCGGTTCTTCAAGGTCGAGATGATCGCCGCGTAGGTGGACGGCCGGCCGATCCCCAGCCGCTCAAGCTCCTTCACCAGGCTCGCTTCGCTGTAGCGCGGCGGCGGCTCGGTGAAGTGCTGGTTCGGGGTGATCTGCTTCACGGTGACCACGTCGCCCTCCACCAGCGGCGGGATCGGGGGCAGATCCTCGAGGGTCTTGCCCTCCTCGGGCTCGTGCGCCTCGTGGTAGAGCTTGTGGTACCCGTCGAACAGCACCCTCGAGCCGGTGGCCCGGAACACGTAGCGGCCCAGGTCGAAGTCGACCTTGGTCGTCTCGAACACGGCGGGGTTCATTTGCGACGCCACGAACCGCCGCCAGATCAGCTGGTACAGCTTGAACTGTTTGGCGTCGAGGTGCTGCTTCAGGTCGTCGGGGCGCCGCAGCACGTCCGTGGGGCGGATCGCCTCGTGCGCGTCCTGCACCCGGGACTGGCCTTTGCCGGTCTTGTGGACGTTCGGTGTGGCGGGGAGGTAGCGCTTGTCGAACTCCCGCGCGATGAAGTCCCGGGCCTGGGCTAGGCCCGAGTCGGCGATGCGGACCGAGTCGGTGCGCATGTAGGTGATCAGCCCGACGGGCCCCTCGGCCCCGATCTCGATCCCCTCGTACAGCTGCTGGGCCAGCCGCATCGTGACCGCGGCTGAATAGCCCAGCTGTTTCGCCGCTTCCTGCTGCAGCGTGCTGGTGCGGAACGGCGGGGGCGCCGGGCGGCGGCGCTCGCCCTTTTCGACCGTCGTGACCTTGAAGGGCAGCTTGAGCGCGTCGGCGACGATGGCCTGCGCGCTCGCCTCATTCTTGATCTCGGGCTTGTGGCCGTCGAGCTTGTGCAGCCGGGCCTGGAACCCCTGGCCGTCCTTCTCGAGGTCGGCCTCGATGGTCCAGTACTCCTGCGGAACGAACTTGCGGATCTCCTCCTCCCGCTCGCAGATCAGCCGCAACGCCACCGTCTGGACGCGGCCCGCCGAGAGCCCCGTCTTGATGCTCTTCCAGAGCAGCGGCGACGTCTTGTAGCCCACCAGCCGGTCCAGCACGCGGCGCGCCTGCTGCGCGTCCACTTTCTTCTGGTCGATGTCGAGCGGGTTGGCGAGGGCCTGGTTGACCGCGTCCTTGGTGATCTCGTGGAACAGCACGCGGTGCACCTTGCCGCCGTTGCCGAGGCTCTCCGCCACGTGCCAGGCGATGGCCTCGCCTTCCCGGTCGGGGTCGGTGGCGATCAGCACTCGGGTCGACGCCTTGGCGGCCTTCTTGATCTCGGCGAGGGTCTTCGCCTTTTCCTTGATGGGGACGTATTCGGGGGTGAAGCCGTTGTCGACATCTACGCCGAGCTTGCGCTGCGGCAGGTCGCGCACGTGCCCCACCGTCGCCTTGACCGTGTAGCCCGAGCCGAGGTACTTGCCGATCGTCTTCGCCTTGGTGGGCGATTCGACGATCACGAGCGCACGCCCGCCTTTCCCCCGGGGCGTCGCCCCGGGGTCAGCCGCGCGGGCCGCCGTGCGACGCTTGCGACCCTTCACGACCTTCACATCCTCCACAACCTTCACATCAGGCTTTTTAGCAGCCACGCGTCAATCCTTCGTCAACGGCGCGAAAGCGCATCTTTACCATCCGGCGCTGGATTGCGCAAGCCTGACGACCTCGCGCGCCACTTCTTCGGCCGTCTTGCGCTCGGTGTCCAACTGCGTGTGCGCCTTGAGGTAAAACGGCTCGCGCTCCTTCAGCAGCTGGCGCATCCGGTCCATCGGATCCTCACCTATTAACAACGGGCGGGTTCCCTCCGTCGCGGTGCGCGGCGCGGCCGTCTCGACCCGCGTGCGCAGGTACACGACGAGCGCGCACGACTGCGCGGTTTCGATCGCACCCGGCTGCGCCGCCCAGCCGCCGCCGGGCGCCACGACGCTCGGCTCGCCGGCGAGCGCCGCGTCCATCTCCTTGCGCTCCATCTCGCGGAACGCCGCCTCGCCCTTCTCGGCGAAGATCAGCGTGATCGACTTCCCCTCGCGCCGCGCCAGGATCGCGTCGATGTCGACGAACGCGGCGTGCAGCTGCTCCGCGGCGAGCCGCCCGATCGTGGTCTTGCCCGATCCCGGCAGGCCGACCAGCACGACGTGCTTCTTCACGAGGCGGCGCCCTTGGGCGTGCGCGCCCGCACCTGGGCCAGATACCCCGCGACGTTTCGCTTCATCTCGCTCAGGGCGTCGCCGCCGAACTTCTCGAGCATCGCCTGCGCGAGCACCAGCGCGACCATCGCCTCGGCGATCACGCCCATCGCCGGAACGGCGGTGACATCCGAGCGCTCCGACTGGGCCTGTGCCGGCGCCCCGGTCTTCAGGTCCACCGTCTTGAGCGGCGCCATCAGCGTCGAGATCGGCTTCATCGCCACCCGCAACACCAGCGGCTCGCCGGTCGTCATCCCGCCCTCCGTGCCGCCGGCCCGGTTGGTGGCGCGCGCCAGCCCCGGCAGGATCTCGTCGTGCACTTCCGAGCCCTTGCGGCGTGCCGCCTCGAAGCCGAGCCCCAGCTCGACACCCTTCACCGCCGGGATCGACATCAACGCCTGCGCCAGCCGCCCGTCGAGCTTGCGGTCCCACGACACGTGGGACCCGAGGCCCACCGGCGCGCCCAGCGCCACGACCTCGACCACGCCGCCCAGCGTGTCACCGGCGGCCTTGGCGGCGTCGATCCGGGCGATCATCTCGCCCTCAGCGTCCCGATCCAGGCACCGCACCGGGCTGGCATCGGCGGCCTCGTTCAGGGGAGAAGGGATGGGTAGGGGCGCAGCATGCTGCGCCCCTACACCCGCCTTGACCCCGCCCAGCTCTACGACGTGGCTGCCGATTTCGATGCCGAACTGCTCCAGCAGCAGCTTGCACACCGCACCGCAGGCGACCCGCGCCACGGTCTCGCGCGCGCTGGCCCGCTCCAGGATGTCGCGTGCGTCCTCGCGGTCGTACTTCAAGCTGCCGGCCAAGTCGGCATGTCCCGGCCGGGGCCGCGTGACCTGGCGCCGCCGCTCGGTCCCGGCGGCGTCCGCCTCGGGCGCCATCACGTCCCGCCAGTGCTCCCAGTCGCGGTTCCACACCAGCATGGCGATGGGCGAGCCGAGCGTCTCCCCGGCGCGCACCCCCGCGAGCCACTCGATCTGATCCGACTCGATCTTCATACGGGCGCCGCGGCCGTAGCCGCCCATGCGCCGTTTCAGCTCGGCGTTGATCCGCTCGGTGGGCACGGGCAGGCCGGCGGGGATCCCCTCGAGGATCGCCACCAGGCCGCGGCCGTGCGACTCACCTGCCGTCGTAAACCGGAACGTCATCGTCGCTCCCGTCGCCCAAGGGTCGCGGTCGCTCCCGTCGCCCGAGTCGCGGTCGCTCTCGTCGCCCGAGTCGCGGTCGCTCCCGTCGCCCGAGTCGCGGTCGCTCTCGTCGCCCGAGTCGCGGTCGCTCCCGTCGCCCGAGTCGCGGTCGCTCCCCTCGCCCGAGTCGCGGTCGCTCCCGTCGCCCGAGTCGCGGTCGCTCCCGTCGCCCGAGTCGCGGCTGAAGCCGCGGCTCGGCCCTGCCGCTGAAGCGGCCTTGCGCCCGTTTACGGGCAGACGCCGAGTCGCGAGTTCACTCGCGCGTTCCACGCCATCCGATAATAACGCGCGAGCCCGACTCCGGGTCGGGCTCTCGTTGCCTCGCACCCCTGACCCGCAGGGTCCCGTCGGGGTCTCCCAGAGCGACTGCGTATTCTTGTCGCGAAGGGAGACCCCGACGGGACCCTGCGGGTCACGGGGCTCTCACCGGATCCGCGGCGCGGGGAGCGGGTTCGTGAAGGCCGGTAGGCTCACCATCACCAGCCCGCGG
Organism: Gemmatimonadales bacterium; assembly: GCA_035637455.1. Classification (GTDB taxonomy): domain Bacteria; phylum Gemmatimonadota; class Gemmatimonadetes; order Gemmatimonadales; family GWC2-71-9; genus 20CM-4-69-16. Next base: position 295 of record DASPXE010000252.1, on the reverse strand, counting down.
GCCGTGATACCGAACAGTAGCTGGCTCCCCGTCGAAACGTCTTTCGCTACCCGCAGCGGCCCGATGATCGGATCGCGGATCGAGATCGTGCCGACCTGGAAGCCGAAGTACGTATCGAACACATCGATGTTGGCGTCGAACCGCGCGACGAACAGCAAGCGGTCGTTCGGGCTCCCGCTGCCGCCGCACGCGGGAGTCAGCGGCGGGCACGAGCCCGAGGGCGCGAAGTTGTGGTTGTAGTTCATGTCCATCCCCGACGCGATACCGGAATCCGGGGAGGTGGCCTTGAGCCGCA
>DASPXE010000251.1:0-14894 GCA_035637455.1 Gemmatimonadales bacterium | reverse complement strand
TCGCGATTCACGGCAACGACCTGGTGGTCGGCACCTACGGCCGCGGCATCTGGGTACTCGACGATTACTCGCCGCTGCGCCAGATCACGGCTGCCACGGCGAATCACCCGGTGCATCTGTTCGCGCCCGGGGACGCCGTGCGCGTGCGTCGCAACGTGGGCGCGGACACGCCGTTCCCGCCCGAGGTCCCGCACGCGCTCAACCCGCCCGATGGCGCGATCATCTATTACTACCTGGCCTCGCCGCCGACCGGGGAGATCTCGCTGGACGTCCTGGACGCGGGCGGCGCGGTCGTGCGCCACCTCTCGAGCGCGCCGGTCGAGCCCGTCAAAGAAGCCGCGCAGCCGCCCGAGCCCAATTTCTGGATCGCCACGCCGCAGCGGCTGGCCACCGCGGCCGGCACCAACCGGGTGAATTGGGATCTGCGCGCCGAGGCTCCGGCGGCGTTGACCCACACGTTCGAGATCAACGCCAATCCGGGCCTGACGCCCCCGTCTCCGGTGGGGCCGCTTGTGCCCCCGGGCGTCTATACGCTCAAGCTGATCGTTGGCGACAAACCCTACACGCGGAGCGTGACGGTTGTGAACGATCCGCGCTCTCCCGCCCGGGCCGCGGACGTGCGCGCGCAGTACGACTTACAGACGAAGATCATCGCCGGCACTAAGCAATCGTGGGACGGCTACCACCAGGTCGCAGCGCTGCGCGCCGCGGTGGCGGCGGATACCGCGCCAGCTCTGCCGGCAGCGGTGGTCGCGGCGGCGAAGGCCTTCGACTCGACGCTCGCCCTAGTGGCCGGCGATCCGGGGGGCGGGCGCGGCGGGGGGGGCGGGGGGGGCGGCTTCTTCGGAGGCGGTGCTCGGCCGGCGCCGACCTTCGTGAGCGTGAACGGCAATCTCGCAGGCCAGATCAACACGCTCGAGAACGGCGACATGGCGCCGACGCCGGCGATGCAGGCCGCCTACGTCGCCGGCTGTAGGGACCTCCAGACCGTGGTGACGACGTGGACCGGGATCAACGCAGCGCCGCTCGCCACGTTCAATGCCGTGCTGACCCAGAACAACCTCAAGCCGGTCGCAGCGACCGGCCCGGCGCTCGTCGCTCCGGTGTGTTCAAGGTCGTGAGGCGCGGGAGATGAAATGTATCGCACTCGGCTTCTAGCGCTTGCGCTGCTCGCGGTCGCGCCGGCGAGCCTGCTCGCCCAAACCCAACCGGCGGCGCGGAGGGGGGGCGCGCCAGCGGGCTTTGCGCCCGCTCGCTTGGCGCGCATCGACCGGTTCATGCAGCAGTACGTCGACTCCGGGCAGATCGGCGGCGCGGTCGGGCTGGTCCTGCAGGACGGTCGCGTCGTGTACCAGCATGCAGTCGGCTGGCTCGACAAGGAGTCGGGGCGCCGCATGACCAGTGACGCGCTGTTCCGCATCGCGTCGCAGACCAAGGCACTCACCACGGTCGCGATCCTGTCGCTCGTGGAGGAGGGGGCGCTCGCGGTCGGCGACCCGGTGAGCCGCTACATCCCAGCGTTCGCACACACCACCGTAGCGACGAAGAGCGACACCGGCCTGGTCACCAAGCCCGCCGCGCGACCGATCACGATCCGGGATCTGCTCACGCATACGGCCGGCATCTCGTACGGCACCGACGGGCCGGCCGCGCCGCTCTATGCCGCCAAGGGGCTCGGGTCCGCGGCGGGATGGGGCTGGTACACCGCCGACAAGGACGAGCCGATTTGTACGACGATGGAGCGGCTGGGCTCCCTACCATTCACCGCACAGCCCGGCGAGCGCTGGGTGTACGGCTACAACACCGACATTCTCGGCTGCGTCGCCGAGCGCGCCTCCGGGATGCCGCTCGACCAGCTGATCCGGACCCGCATCACCGGTCCGTTGCAGATGAACGACACGTATTTCTTCGTGCCCCCAGGGGCGAGTGGGCGGCTCGCGACGGTGTATTTGAGCGACTCGACCAATCACGCGCAGCGCGCCCCCGCTGGCCCGCGCGGGCAGGGGAATTACGTGGATGGTCCGCGCAGGAGCTTCGCGGGCGGCGCGGGGCTGGTCTCGACCGCGGCCGACTACGCCCGCTTCCTCGAGATGCTGCGCAACGGTGGCGAGCTGGGCGGCGCGCGGATCCTGGCGCCGCACAGCGTGGACCTGATGACCCACAACCAGGTAGCCGCGCTGTTTGACTCGACCGGGGCACGCGGCTTCGGGTTTGGGTTCCAGACGACCGAGCGCTACGGTGCCACTGGGATGGCGTCGGTGGGCACGTTCAGCTGGGGTGGGGCGTACGGCAGCGGGTATTACGTCGATCCGGTGGAGCACCTCGTCATCGTGTTCATGATCAACCAACTGCCGAACCGGACCGACATCGGGGGGAAGTTTCCCACGCTGGTCTACCAGGCCCTCGTGACCAGCCGGCGCTAGCGAGGGGACGCACTGTCCACCGCGCACAGCGCGGTGAGGCAGGCACCGATGTACCCTCCTCCAGACACCGTGGAGAGATAGTCGGAACGGGCCAGGGTGCCGCGTTCGCCGAGCGCCTGCAACAGGCCTAGGTTGAACGCGGCCGACCGGATGCCGCCGCCCGACAGCGCCAGGCCGGCGAGGTCCTGCCCCGGCATAGAGCTGTCGCCGCGTCGGGCGGCGATCAGCGCCAGCTCTTTGGCGTAGACCTCCTCGAACCGCGCCAGTCTGCCTCCTCAGTGGAACAGTACGCCCAACTGGACCGTGGCGAAGCGTGTCACCGGCTTCGTTTGGATCTGGTGGATGTCGATTCCAAATTCAAGGCTGAAAGGCGCGATGGGGCCTTGCGCGCCCAGGCCGACGTTGAAACCGTTCTGCGACGGGCCGGACTTGGGCCAGTACCTGCCGGGGCCGGCCTGCAGATACGGCCGCAACCCGCTGGGCGTCGGGGGAAACACCCACTGGACGTTCGCCGAGAGATTGACCCACCGCGGATGCGCGGTCAGCACGAAGGGTTCGGCTGTGAACTGGTTCAATCCCACGTAGAGCTTGAGGTTGAAGTACCCTTTGGTGGGCAGGAAGTTGAGGCGGTAGCCGACGTCCACGTCCGCGTGGATGTTGGCGTCGTTCAGCGAATCCATTGTCCCGAGTGGATGCGCCGAACCCACGTGAAAACTGTACGTCAGCCGGCTCGCCGACGCTTGCGCGGCGGCAGGCGTCGCCGCGCCGACCCCTGCGACGATCAGGGCGAGCAATCCGATGAGGTGATCCCGTACCGTGGACACGGTGCCTCCGTGGTGAGGAGCCACGATGCAGCGGCCGCCGGGAGAGGGCTATCACAGTTTGTGCGCAGGGCGCGCGTCCGTAGCCGGCGGTGGCTGGCACGTGACTGCCGCATGACTCGGCGACTCCAGCATTCGTCGCACATGCTCGCCACATCCCTGTCCGCCATCCGGGCCGCGCGGCCCACCTTGGCGCCCGTGCCGCGCGCGATCGTCGAGGCCATCTGCCTGGCGGAGGGCTCGATCGGCCCGGCCGAGCGGGTGGCCCAGACGCTCGGCCTGCGCAACCGCTTCGAGCTGGCACGCCTGCTGCTGCGCGAGCGGCTGCCGTCGCTGCCTCGCATGGCCAAGTGGGCGACGGTGCTCGCCTGGGTCGCGGCCGCGGAGCGCGACGGCGTGTCCCTCTGCCGCATGGCGTTCCGCGCCGACCGCTATCCCGCCGCGTGCTATCGTCTGGTCAAAGAGGTGACGGGGCTGTGCTGGGCAGAGGTGAGGATCCGGGGGTCGGCGTGGGTGGAGCGAGAGTTCCTGCGAGAGTTCTCACCCTCTTCTGAACGACGTCAGGCAGAGGTCGCCTCGAGCGTCGCGAGCCGTCCGTCGCTCAAAGCGTTATAGCTGCGAACGCGCAGCCTCCTGATCCTTCCAGTTGGTTCGTACCTATCAGTCACCACGTGGTTAGTGCAGTAGTTGGGACACCGAGCGTCGCCTGACTGCCGCTTGACTCATCGTCTCTAGCATTTGCCCTGATTCAAGCGAAGGCCATCGCCGCGGACGATGAACGGGCGAGGACGGTCATCATGGGGGCTGGTAAGAAGCGTTCTCTCGCCAAGAGCACCACCGCTCGGCGACGCAGGGGCCAAGCCCTGAAGCCAGCGCATCCGCCCGCAGACGACCCCGGACGGCGCCACGAGGAACTCAACCTCGACCGGCGTGTCGAGGGTGAGCGGCTGCAGGCGAGGTTGCCAGTGCGGAAGAAGGCCGGTCGCCCTGCCACGGCACCAGGACCTCTGCAACCGTACCCGCAACTGCGCCTCGACGCGTTGGGGGACCTGCGACGGATGGCCGGCGCTCGGCCGGCAGCGGCTGGCCCGGGCGCAGTGCCCCCGGCGCCCGGTGCGAGCAACTGGGTGCAGCTCGGGCCGACGGCCATACCGAAAGGGCAGACTTACTCGAGTGCGCGTGTACTCGTCACCGGCCGTGTTACCGCCATCGTCGTTGACCCGACGGATCCAGCCACGATCTACCTCGGTGCGGCGCAGGGTGGGGTATGGAAGACGACGGACGGCGGCAAGAGCTGGGCCGCGAAATCAGACCATGAGGTCTCGCTCGCGATCGGCGCAGTCGCGATGGATCCTGCGAATCGCCTCGTACTCTACGTCGGAACCGGCGAAGGCAACTTCTCCGGCGACAGCTACTACGGCAACGGTGTTCTCAAGACGCAAGACGGCGGCGACACCTGGGCTACGCTTGCGCAAGGCACGTTCACAGGTACCCGCTTCTCGCGCATCGCGATCACGCCAGGCACCTCTTCCAGACTGTTCGCGGCCACTGGGAAGGGCCTTTACCGGAGCACGGACGCGGGACTGAACTGGACGCAACTCGGCGGACTCCCGACGTGGGGAGGGACGGACGTCGTTATCGACCCGACGACGCCGACGACCGCGTTCGCCGCTTTCTACGGGGGGGGTGCCTACCGGACGACCAACGCCGACGCCGGCGCGCCCGTGTGGACCAAGCTCGCCGGGGGGCTGCCAACGGCCGACCTCGGCCGCATCGCGCTCGGGCTGTCGTCCTCGAATCCGCTGGTGCTCTACGCGCTCATCGCGAACGACAGCGATTTCAAGATCGCGCGCTTCTATCGATCGACGGACGGTGGAAACACATGGACTCCCATCGCGCTGCCAAACGGAGACATCGGGGCCCAGGGCTTCTACAACCTCGCGGTAAACGTCGATCCGGCCACTCCCGACATCGTCTACCTCAGTGCGACGTCCCTCTGGAAAGCGACCCGGGACGCGATGGCCGACACGTGGACCATCACCGACATCGGGGGACCGTTCCATCCGGACAACCACTGCCTGGCATTTGATCCTAACAACCATCTAACGATCTACGCCGGGAGCGACGGCGGCATCTATCGGTCCACGGACGGCGGCGCGACATGGTCGGACACGATCAACGCGGGACCATGCATCACTCAGTTCGAGTTCGTGGACGACCACCCCTCATCGGACGCGGTCGTCTTCGGCGGCACTCAGGACAACGGCACCGAGCAGTTCCGGAACAGTCCAGTGTTCGCTCATGCGGACGACGGGGACGGGGGCTTCTGCGCCGTGGATCACTCCCAGCCCCGCAACGTTGTCAGCACCTATTACTCCGCGACGCCTAAGCGCTCGACCCAGGGCGGCCTCTTCGGCAGCTGGGTTGACGTGAGCGGTGGCATTCAGGGAAGCGCGCTTTTCTATCCGCCGCTTGCGCTCGATCAGCAAAACTCGAGCAACATCGCGATTGGCACGGACCGCGTCAGCCTCGACAGCGCCCAGGGGACTGGGGGCTGGCCGACGCAGGTCGCGCTGCCGGGGATCGCCGGCATGGTGTCGGCGATCCACTACGTGAGCTCGACACTGATCTACGCTGGCACGACTCAGGGTGAGGTGTACCGGCTCATTTTCCAGAACGCCGCCTGGTCCGTCACGGCGATCCACGCCGCGCCGCTGCCGAACCATTGGGTCTGGGACGTCGTCGCCCGCCCCGACGACGCCAACACCGTAATTGTCGTAATGTCCGGCTTCGGCATCGCCCACGTTTGGCGCGGTGTTGTGCCGCCCACGGGTGGCGCTACGGTGTGGACGGACGTCAGCGGTACGGGCGTGGCCAGGTTGCCTGACATCCCCGGGAACGCGCTGGCGATCGACTCGAGCGTACCGAACACCTACTACATCGCGACCGACGTCGCGGTTTTCCGGACGACCGACGCGGGCACCACGTGGTCGCCTTTCAGCGAGGGGCTGCCGAACTGTGCGGTGTTTGACCTACGCCTGCATGGTCCGTCGCGCCTCCTCCGCGCGGCGACGCACGGGCGCGGCTTGTGGGAACGCCGGCTTGATACCCTCAACATGCCCGATGTCGACATTTTCCTCCGCGATAACTTGATGGACACCGGCCGCACGACGCCGGCGCCGTCCAACGTGCCGGCCGCCTTTGAGGATCCGCTCCAGTATGTGTCGCTCGGCGATTCTGTCTTCTGGTGGCAGTGTGCGGACATCAAGGTCGACGCCCTGGAGGGGAAGCCGCCGGCGTTTCAGATGGCCGTGTCTGATGTGGATTACATCGCGTTTGAGAGCCGGCTCCAGCACTGCAACCCGCAGCGTGGGAACATCAACCGCGTGTACGCTCAGGTCCATAACCGAGGACGTATCCCGGCGACCAATGTCACGGTGAAGCTCATGTACGCGGACGCCTCCGCCGGCCTTCCGCCGCTGCCGAACGATTTCTGGACCGCGTTCCCCGGAGACCCCGCCAACACAGCCGTCTGGAAGCCGATCGGAGCGGCGAAGGTCGTCCCGTCGGTTTCGGCTGTCAGGCCGGAGGTCCTGGCGTGGGACTGGAACACGCCCATGGCCGCGGCCGACCACAGTTGCGTGCTCGCCGTGATGGAGTGCGCGGGCGATCCCATTCCGCAGGCGGCGAAGCTTCTCGACGTCAACGCGCTGGTGAGAAACGAGAAGCGTGTAGGCCTCAAGAACCTGCACGTTGTGAACGTGCCGCCGCGCACGACTCGCTGGACGGGCGTTTGGTTCCGCCGTGTTGGGAGGAGGGCGCCGACTATCCGGATCCTTCCGGTCAAGGGCCGTGGCTGGAACCTGGGCATCTTGTTGCCGAAAGCCGTGGTGGACGGCTTCCGTCGTGCACGCCCGGGAACGCCGATTGAGGGGCTGGCTGCGAAGCAGCCCACCGCCGCAATGCTCGAGAGCCTCAAACGACAACGCCCTCCCCTGCTCGAGACGTACGATCTCTCGCGCGTGTATGTCCTGGAGGACTGGCGCAAGGGCGCGAGAATCGTAGGGCTTGCCGTCCCCGAGGGCGGTGTGCACGTGCTCTTCGGTTTCACGGCTCCCGCGGCGGGCCCGTCCCTCACTTTTACTCTGGCGCAGGAGGAGGGCGCAGACCTCGTTGGCGGGAACACATTCGTGCTCCGCGTCAGGGCGCGGGCGTAGGGTCGCTGGAGGGCAAGGCGGACGAGCGACGCCGTGATCAGCTCGCTGACGCTCGTCGCGTTCGGCACAGTGTTCGCCACGGAACTGCTGGCCGACAAGGTGCTATACACAATCAGCGCGCTGGTCACGCGCTTTCGCGTTGGACCCGTGCTGTGCGGCGTGGTCGCCGCGTTTATGGGCAAGACGCTCGCGGCGGTCGTGATGGGCCGGGCGCTTGCCTCGCTACCTACGCCAATCGTCGAGGGCACGAGCGCCGTGGCGTTTCTCGGAACCGCCGTCGTCCTGTTGCGGCGCGGGTCAACGGGCGTGCCCGCCGTCGGCGTGCCATTGTCAGGCTGGGGGCGGGCGATACCGGTCTCGTTTGCTGCCGTGTTCTTCTCGGAGTGGGCGGATGTCGGACAGATCACCACGGCTGCGCTCGTGGCGCGCTACCAAGCTCCCTTGTGGATTTGGCTCGGGGCGACGCTGGCGTTGACGGCGAAGGCAGTTCTCGCAGTGACGGTGGGCGTCGGGTTGCGCCGGTACTGTCCGCAGCAGCTCTTGCGATATGTCGCGTTCGCCTTGTGCGGCACAATAGGAATCATCAGCTTGTGGCTCCGTTGACGGGTTGCTCGTGCCGGAGCCCTTGACCGTTGTGTCCCGCTGTCACAGCGTGCGGTGTCGCATGGCCTGTGCGGAGTGATGGCGACACCGAACCGGACTCAGCCCGCTACCCTGCTCGCGGAGCTGCCACAGCCCTCCGCCGCGTACAAGCGCAGGGTCTGGCTCGCCGTCGCGGGCCTGGTGCTCTTCCTGGCGCTGTATTTCTTGCTGGCCGGCTGGTTCCTGTTCACCGCCTACCGGCTCACGGCGGGGGCGGACTCGCCCACCTTCAGCGGCTACGCGGTGGGCATCTGTGCGCTGTTCCTCGCCGTGTTCATGCTCAAGCCCGTATTCTTCGTGAGGCACGGCGCGGTGGACGGCTCGGTCGAGGTCACCGCGCAGCAACAGCCTCGCTTGTTCGCCTTCCTGTACGAGCTCGCCGACGGCGCGGCGGCACCGCGCCCGCATCGGGTGTTCCTCTCGCCCCAAGTCAATGCTGGGGTGTTCTACGACTTGTCGCTCCTCAACCTCGTCTTCCCGTCCCGCAAGAATCTGGAGATCGGGCTGGCGCTCGTGAACGCGCTGACGCTCGGGGAATTCCGCGCCGTGCTGGCCCACGAGTTCGGGCACTTCACCCAGCGGTCGATGGCGGTGCTGCGCTGGGCGTATATCGCGCAGCAGATCGCCGCGCATCTGGTGCTCCGGCGGGACAAACTAGACGACCTGCTGCGAACCCTATGCCATATCAGCTTTCGCGTGGCCTGGGTGGGCTGGTTGCTCAGTCTGATCGTGTGGTCGATCCGCTCCCTGGTGGATTCCGCCTTCGGTGCTCTGGTGCTGGTGCAACGCGCGCTGTCGCGCGAAATGGAAATGCAGGCCGACCTGGTCGCGGTCGCGTTGACCGGCAGCGACGCCCTGGTCCACGCCTTGCACCGACTGCAGGCGGCCGATGACTCCTGGGATCGGACTCTCGCATTCCTCGGCCACGAGCAAGCCAAGAGCCGCATATCGCGGGACGTGTTCGCGCTCCACTCCCGTGTGACCGAGCGCATGGGCGACATCCTGGGCGACCCGGGATACGGCCGGGTGACGCCCGTGCCACGCGAGCGGCCCGCCGAGCACCGCGTGTTCCAGCCCGACCTTGCCCAGCCTCCCTGGATGTGGCGGACGCACCCGCTGAACCACGAGCGGGAGGCGAATGCCAAGCGTCGCTACGTGGGCGCGCCGATCGACGACCGGAGCGCCTGGATCCTGTTCGACGACGACGCTGCCCTACGGGAGCAGATCTCGGCCGTGCTCCAGCAAGCCCAGGGGAAGGAAACCGTGCCGGTGGACGAGTCGCTCGCGGCCTTGAACGAGCCGTTCGACCGCGAGCACTTGAAGAGCCGGTACCGCGGGGTGTACTTCGGCCGCTCGGCCGTGCGCGGTGCGCCTCGGCCCGAAGCTCTGATCGAGGCGGCTCCAGCGGACTGGCGCCAGCAGCTCGATCAGCTGTACCCGTCGACCCTGGTCGACGAGGTGGCCCGCTTGCGCAACCTCGAAAAAGAAGTCGACCAGCTGCGCGCTCTCGCAAGCGGAGCGTTCACACCGTCCGAGGGCGTCATCCGGCATCGCGGTCGAACCATCACCCGTGCAGAGCTGCCGCGCGCCATCGAGACCGTGCAAGCCGAGGCGCGGGCCGTCGAAGAGCGGCTGCGAGCCGGCGACCGCATGCGTCGGGCGGTCCACCTGGCGGCGGCCGCCGAGCTAGGGGGAGGCTGGGATCCCTATCTGCGAGGGCTGCTCGCGGTATTGCATTACGCCGACCACACCGGCGCCAACCTGCGGGATCTGCACGGCGTGTTCGCGCATACGCTGGGGGTAGTCACGGTGACCCGGCGCATCAGCTCACGCGGCATGCAACGGCTGCTGGATAGCGCCAACGCGCTGCGGGACGCGCTGAGCGACCTGTTCCGGATGAGCCAGCTGGTGACGCTGGACACATCGCTCACCGGGCGGCTCGCCATCGGCTCGTGGACCGAATCATTAGGCACGTTTGCGCTTCCCCCGGCGGACACGGACAACATCGGCCAGTGGTTGAAAGTGATCGACGGTTGGGTGACGCAGGCCGAAAACAACTGCGCGGCGCTGAGCACCGCGGCGCTCGAGCAGCTGCTGCTCACCGAAGCCGCCCTCGCCGAGCATATCCGGCGCGGCACGTCCCCGGGACCGGCGCCGGCGCCGTCAGTGGTGCTCGCGACGTACGACGTCCTTCTGCCCGGTGCGGAACGTAAAGCCCCGGCCGGCCTGAACTGGTGGGAGCGCTTCCAGATCGCCCAGGGCACCTTGCCGACGCTGGCGCGCGCGGCCGTAGCCGCCGGGATCGTGGCGGTCGTCCTCGGGTTCGGGACCAGCGTCGGCACCGCGACCATCACGATCTACAACGGCCTGGCGCTTCCCGTCGTCGTGCATGTCGGCGGCCATTACCTGTCGCTGCGCGCACGGTCCTCCGGTGCCGTCGAGGTGGACGCCCGGGTCGCCCATCGTGTCATGACGCGCACGCGAGCGGGGCAGGTGATCGACAGTTTCGATGTCGCCCCGCCGGGAAGCTTCGCCAGCTTCATCTACAACGTGGGCGGTGCTACTCCCCTGGTGGAGTGGACCGCCGTTTACGGCAAGGTGCCACGCCGCCCGGAACACAGGCTGGGAGCCCCGCGATGGACCAGGAGCTCGGCGGACGTGCTGTTCGAAGACCCTCCGGAATCCATCACGAGCAGCGACAGCGGCGGTGCGCGCCTGGTCCTGTCGGGCATGGCCGACGCGTCGCCGGGGGTGCAGCTCAACGCGCTCACGAGCGACACCGATCGCCTCCGCGTGATCCGGGCGCACGCGCAATGGGACGACACGAAAGGCGTCCAGGCGTTGTCCTGGCTGATGATCGCCCAGGCGCGGTTGCCGGACTACCGTCAGATCCTCGCGCGGCGGCTCGCGGACGCGCCCGGCGATGTCGTGCTGTTGCGGCTGGAGCAGGACGGCGCGGATTCGGCCGAGAAGGTCCGCGTGTGCGCCCGCCATCAGGCGCGATCCGACGGCGCGCCCGATGACGCCGATCTCAAGTACGTGGCGGCGCGCTGCATCGGCGATTCACGGGCGATGATGCAGGCCTTCTTGGAGGGCCACCGGCGCTGGCCGCAGCACGGCTGGTTCGCGAACGGGGCCGGCTACAGCTATGCGGACGCCGGTCAGTGGCAGGAGGCCGGCGCTGCCCTGGAAGCCGCTCTCGCCGCGCTACCGCCGGTCGCGGAGTTTGTTGCGGTGGACCTCGCCCGCATCCGCCGGCTCACCAACCCGGATCCCGGCGCGATCGTGGGCCATTTGGCCAAGAGCTCAGAGCGCCTGCGCTACGTGCTCGCGCTGGAGAACGGTACCGGCGTCGATTCGGGGCCGTTGCTCGCATACGCGGAGCTGGCGCGGGGCCACCTCGACCAGGCGGTGCTTCTTGCCCACGCCGATGCCACGGTCGAAGCCCGGGTACTGCGCCTGGCGGGGGCCTCGGACGGCGCGTCGGCGGCGCTGATGCGGCGCGCCCGGGCGCTCGATCCCGGGGCTGGGCTGGATGACGACACGCGCTGGGCGAGCATCGGGCTGGCGACGCGCCTGGGTCGGGACGTCACGCCGCTGCTCGACTCGCTACCAGCGCGCCCCGAGTACCGCCAGCGGTTGCGGAGCTTCATCGCGCAGGTGCGCCGCGGGGCGAATCTCTCCGCTGCCGAGCAGCAGTTGAGCGGCCTGCCGCTCGCCGCGCGCGGTCAAGCGTACAGCGTAGGCGTCATCGTCTTGGGCGGTCGGGCACCCGCGGCATGGCGTCACGCGGCGAAGCAGCTGCTGTTCGCCCCGGAGCGTCCGTACTTCAAGTGAGTGGTTCACGAATCCGGGTGCCGCAGTCAATTCGGTGCCGCAGTCAATTCCTAGTGCTTAAAGATGCGAGACACGGACCTCCGTACGGTGGCGTTGGCGTCACGAGCGGTGGGGGATTGCTCACAAACCTGGTTATATACGCGTTGGCCTCTTGCGCGTTCGCTTGAGCGTATTCCAAAGCCGTACTCGGAGGGGAACAGCCTATTCCAATGTTCAAGTATCCCGTTGCCCAGCTTGACTGTAGCCAGTACTGGACGCCGTACGCGCTGAGATTGTTGAGGTCGTAGGTTAGGTCGCAACCGAGCGGTCCTGTAGGGAGCGGAAATTCCGGGCATCCGGTGGTGTGTGCCGGAGCACCGGCGTCGGCGTGGCGGATTTCGTGAGCGTAAAACGCCAACGTACCCGCAAGGCCGGGCCAGGTGCGCTTGAACTCCCGCTGCCCCGCATCCTGTCGCGATGTCGCAACGTAGAGTTTGCCCTCGATGACGTCGCAACAGTACAATTGACCTGGACTCGTCTTCAGGTTCACGCCGGCGACGTTGGACGACATCCATACGTACAGAGCCTTCTGTGTCCAGGGTAATTTGCCTTCCGTTCCTTGGCTCATGTAATACGCCGTTCGGAGCACTTGCAACGTGACGAGCTCGTCGGTGAGCTGATCTATTGGCAACAATGAATACGGCTCACTGCAGGGAATGTCCGCGGTGACGACCTGGCCGTCCGCGCGGAGTTCGAAGTCTCGTCGTATCTGGACGTACGCCGCATCGTTCGTCGGGCAGCGTTCGAGGAACGTGCGGATATCCCTGATGCCCGTGATCACAAAGGGCGTCTCAGTCCAGATCGCCACCCGGAGCTTAGAGCCGGGCTTTCCCACAAGTCGCACGACGAGTGTATTCCGATCCGTCAGCCGAACGGAGTCGCTGAAATGCTGCGTTGACGCATTCCCAGTCCCGCGGGGTGTGAGGAGCGTGTCGTCATTGAGCATGACGCTCGCGTCCGCTCCTCGACTTCCGAGATCATCGAGATCGACCATGTACATCGTCCCCGCGACCGCGGAGAAAGTGAGGGTCTCCGATCGCGGGGCGCCTGGGTCCCGCACGAAAGTGACTGGGCCGACGACGCAGCCCGTGCAGTTGCCGGAGGCATCGAGGCCGTCGGCAGCGCGCTCCGCGATGCGGAGGACCGGTTCCGCCACAACCGGGCTGCCGGTTGGAGAGTCCAGTTGACACGCCGCCGCGCCGAGACAGAAGGCGGTGACGAGCGCCAGACGTGCGCACTGCCGGTTGTTTTCCATGACACCTCCGGATCTCCAAGGTGGGCGTGCGGTAAAGGAGGTGTCAAGTTGGGGAATTCTTGGTGAGATCGCGATGGCGGCCCAAGGTCTGGGCTGCCCTTGTTGAGACCGCGGGTTCCGAATATGATGGCGACCAATCGTGTGGACCCTCAGCCGTTACCTGTTGCGCCGGCACCTCGCGCCGTTCGGCTTCGCCTTCGCGGCCCTCACCGCACTGATGCTCAGCAATCAGATCACAAAGCTGGTGCCAGGCCTACTCGGCAAAGGGCTGCCGCAGAGCGAGATCGTCGCAGTGTTCGTGCTCTCGCTGCCCTTCATCGTCGCGGTGACGCTGCCGATGGCAGTCCTGATTGCGGTGCTGCGCGTGTTCACGCGCCTCGGGGCGGACAGCGAGCTCAGGGCGATGAAGCCGGGCGGCGTCAGCGCGCTGCACCTCATCACGCCCGTGCTTGGGGGTGCGGCGTGCGTCGCGGCGCTCTCGTTCTTGTGGAACGACCAGGTCCTGCCCCGCGCGAACTACCGGCTGCGCACGTTGCAGGTCGCTATCGAGCGCAAGGACCCGTCTTTCACGACCGAATACAAGAGCGACCGCGAGATGACGATCGCCGAGCTGCGACGGGGGGCACGGAGCGCCCGCGAGGACGCGGACCGCGCCGCAGGCGACGGGCGCCAGGCGATCGAGCGCGCGGGGCGCCAGCGCGCGGCGACGTACGAGGTGGAGATCCAGAAGAAGTACGCCATCGCGGCCGCGTGCTTCGTCTTCGCCCTGGTCGGCGCGCCGGTAGCGCTCTGGTTTCACCGCCGCGGTGTGCGGCTCGTGCTCGAGATGAGTTCTGGCCTGTTCACCCTGTATTACGTGGGGCTGATCGGAGGCGAGGAGCTCGGGGACCGCGGGATCGTGTCGCCCTTCTTCGCGATGTGGACCCCCAACCTCATTCTCGGCATCGTCGGCCTCGGCGCGGTGTGGTGGGTCCGCAAGCGGACGAACGCCTCTCCTACTGGCAGCTCAGCCACATACCGCGTTGGCAAGGGCGACGCATCGATCTCGCAGGCGCCGACGCAGGAAGAGGGGGACAAATAACGGTGGGCGCAGCCGGGCCAGGTGCGACGGCGACGTGCTGTGCACAGCGCCGATGCTCGGCGACACCACGGGATTTGCCTCGAACGGCGCGCCGCCCTCCGCGTCGCCGCCCCACGGGACAGGACTTGTCGCTATATCTCCTTGTACTGCCACGCCCCCACCACCGCCGCCAGCGGCACGCACACCAGCGCGGCGAGGGTAGTGATCACGTACAGGCGGTGCGGAAAGATTCCCATCGGTGCTTCCGCGATCGCGTGGAAGAACGCGATCAACAGCCACGTCGCCACCCCGGCGTAGACCGCTGTCTTGGCCCCGGCGCCGTAGCGCGGCCGGATCGCGGCGTACAGCCACACCATGAAGATCCCCACGAGAAAATCGTAGATCACGAACCACTTGATCAGCGCCGCATCCATCTGACCCTTGCCGAGCGCCTGCATCGCCGCGTTCCAGTCGTTGCTGAGCCACACGCCGTTCACGACGAAGTCGAGCACGTTGAGCACGAGACCGGCCAACAGCCCGCCGACGACCACACGACCCCAGTTGATCTTGCCCATGGTCACCTCGAGAGAGGGGGAACGG
>DASPXE010000250.1:0-15375 GCA_035637455.1 Gemmatimonadales bacterium | reverse complement strand
CCCCGCGCCTGCGGTGTTCCAAGCGTCATTTGAAACGAGTAAGGGCGACTTCGTGGTGGAGGTCCATCGTGAGTGGTCCCCGCTCGGCGCCGACCGGTTCTACCACCTGGTGGAAAGCGGTTACTACGACGGCGTCCGCTTCTTCCGGGTGATCCCCGGATTCATGGCTCAGTTCGGCATCCACGGCGATCCCACCGTGTCCGCAATCTGGCGCGACCGGCGTATCCCCGACGACCCCGTGCGCCAGAGCAATGTGCGCGGCATGATCAGCTTCGCCACGGCCGGTCCGAGTACCCGCACCGTCCAGATGTTCATCAATTACCGCGACAACTCGCGGCTCGACGGCATGGGCTTCGCTCCCTTCGGCCGGGTGGTCGAAGGGATGGATGTCGTGGACCGGCTCTATGCGGGGTACGGCGAAGGCGCGCCGCAGGGCCGCGGCCCGCAGCAGGATCGAATCCAGGCGGAGGGCAACGCCTATCTCGGGCGGGAGTTCCCCAAACTCGACTCCGTGCGGCGGGCGAGGGTCGTCCCGGGCAGTCACTGAGGATTAATGCGCAGAAGTGAGAAGCCAAGCCCTGGAAGGCGTCGGGGCCTACCGCCCCACCGCCGTCACACCAGCATCTTGGGATCCGTGAGCGGCAACCCGAACGCCTCCGCCACCGCGGGATAGACCACTTTCCCTTCGACCACGTTCAGACCGAGCAACAGCGCCGGATCCTCCTTGCAGGCCTTCTTCCAGCCGTTCCGGGCGAGCCGCTTGGCGTAGGGAAATGTGGCGTTGGTGAGGGCCAGGGTCGAGGTGCGCGGCACGCCGCCCGGCATGTTGGCGACGCCGTAGTGGATGATCCCGTCCACGACGTACGTCGGGTTCTCGTGCGTCGTCGGGTGGATCGTCTCGATGCAGCCGCCCTGATCCACGGCGACGTCCACGATCACCGAGCCCGGCTTCATCAGCTTCAGGTCCGCGCGCCGCACCAGCTTCGGCGCCTTGGCCCCGGGCAGGAGCACCGCGCCGATCACGAGATCGGCCTTGCCGAGTTGCTCGATGAGGTTGAGGCGATTGGAATAGAGGAGATCCACGTTGGGGGGGAGCACGTCCGCGAGGTAGCGCAGGCGGTCGAGCGAGAGGTCCAGGAGGGTGACGTGGGCGCCCAGCCCCGCCGCCATCTTCGCTGCGTGGGTCCCGACGACGCCGCCGCCGATGATCAGCACTTCGGCGGGCAGCACCCCGGGCACGCCGCCGAGCAGGATGCCGCTCCCTCCGTTCGCCTTCTCGAGGTATTTGGCCCCATCCTGCACCGCCATCCGCCCCGCCACCTCGCTCATGGGGATCAGCAGCGGCAGCTCACCCGCCGGCAGCTGCACGGTCTCGTACGCCATGGCGACGATCCCCGAGTCGATGACCGCTCTGGTGAGCGATTCGGAGGCGGCGAAGTGAAAGTAGGTGAAGACGACCTGCCCTTTGCGCATGCACGGCCACTCGTGCTCCACGGGCTCCTTCACCTTGATGATCAGCTCCGCCTTGAGCCAGATATCGGCCGCCCTCGACAGGATGGTCGCCCCGGCCCCCCGGTAGGCCTCGTCCGAAAACCCCGACCCGAGGCCCGCACCCTGCTCCACCAGGACCGTGTGCCCGTCGCCGACCAGCGACTCGACGCCCGCGGGCACCAGCGCCACGCGGTGCTCCGCGGTCTTGATCTCCGTCGGGACCCCGACGATCATGAGAACCCCGTCACCTGTCGCACGTTGCACGTCACACGTTGGACGGTGCCACGAGGCGCCGACTTGGCATGCGAGGTCGTGTGACGTGGAACGTGTGACGTGCAACGTGCATCAGCGACCGTTGTCGGGCCCGAGCCAGACCACGGTCTGGCGCTCCGGCGCGAAGAACTCCGCCGCCACGCTCGCAATCTCGTCCTCCGTGAGCGCCGCGACGGTTGCGAGCACCTGGTCGAGGCTCTGGTACGGGTCGCCGTATACCGGAAAGCTCGCCAGGCGATACATGCGCGCGGATGGGCTCTCCAGGGACAGCATCAGCTGCCCCTGAGTCTGTTGCTTCGCCTCGGCGAGGGCTGCGCCCCGCAGCCCGTCGCGGGTCAGCTTGGCGTATTCCGCGCGGATCGCCGCGGCGGCCTGCGCGGCCGTTTTGGGCTGCGTCCCGACGTATACCCCGGCCACGCCCACCTCGCGGTAGAAGCTCGTGAACGCGTAGACCGCGTACGCGAGGCCGAGCTCCTCCCGGATGCGCTGGAACAGCCGGCTCGACATGCCGCCGCCGAACACGTTGGCGAGCACGAGCAGCGCGTACTTGCGCCGGTCGGCGTAGGGCACCGTGTCCGTGAGGAAAACGATATGGGTCTGGGCCGTGTCTTTGGCGTAGCGGGCCTCGGCCCCCCGCACCGCCGGCGGCGGCGGCACGACCGCCGGGGCCGCCGGGTTGGCGCCCGCGGGCTCGGGCTGGAACCACCCCTGCTGCTCCAGCAGCTCCAGCAGCCGCTCGTGCTCGAGATTCCCCGCCGCGGCAATCACGGAGTTGCCCGGGAAGTAGGCATGCCCGTGCAGCCGCTTCAGGTCGTCGGCGGACAGCCCACTGACGGACTCGCGAGTCCCGAGGATGGAGTACCCGTACGGATGCTCGGGCCAGAGCGCCTCATAGGCGAGGTCGAAGACCTGGTCGTCGGGGGTGTCCTCGACGGTGTTGATCTCCTCCAGCACCACGTTGCGCTCGAGCTCGAGGTCACTGGCGCGGAGCACCGGGTGCCGCACCAGGTCCGTGAGCACGTCCACCGCGCGGGTGAGGTCGGCGTCGAGCACGCGGGCGTGGAACGCGGTGGCGTCCCGCGACGTGTAGGCGTCGAGCGAGCCGCCGCGGGCCTCGAGCGCCAGCGCGATCTGCTGGGCGGTGCGGCGCTCGGTGCCCTTGAACACCATGTGCTCGAGCAGGTGGGACACGCCCATCTTGGGGCGTGGCTCGTGGGCGCTGGCGCTGCGTACCCAGATCCCGGCCGCGGCCGAGCGCACGCTCGGCACCCGTTCCGACAGCACGATGACCCCGCTCGGCGCGGTGGTCTGGTGGATCTCCCGGTCGAGCCGGACCATCTCCATCACCGCGAGCGGGCGGGGGCCGCCTCCGGCTTCTCGAGCAGCGCTTTGCGGGACAGCCGCATGCGGCCGCGCTCATCGACCTCGAGCAGCTTGACCCGCACCTGGTCGCCCTTCTTCACGACGTCCTCGGTGCGCTCGGTGCGGCCGTGCTGCAGCTCGGAAATGTGGAGCAGCCCCTCCACCCCGGGGAGGATCTCGACGAACGCGCCGAAGGCCGTAGTGCTCTTCACCACGCCCTCGTACACTTTGCCCACCTCCGGCACCTGCACCATGGAGGCGATGATGTCGCGCGCCCGCTCCCCCCCTTCGCCGACCGCGGAGATGGTCACCAGCCCGTTGTCGTCGACGTTGATCTCGGCGCCGGTCTGCTCCTGGATGGAGCGAATCGTCTTCCCCTTCGGGCCGATGATGTCGCCGATCTTCTCCGTGGGGATCTGGATCGTGATGATGCGCGGCGCGTACTTGGAAAGCTGGGAGCGCGGCGCGGGGATGGCACGGTCCATGATGTCGAGCATGTGCACCCGGGCCTGCTTGGCGCGGTCCAGCGCCTCCGCGATGATCTTGAAATCGAGTCCCTCGATCTTGATGTCCATCTGGATCGAGGTCACGCCCTCGCGCGTCCCCGCCACCTTGAAGTCCATGTCGCCCAGGTGGTCCTCGGTGCCCAGGATGTCCGTGAGGACGGCGACCCGCGCGCCTTCCTTGATCAACCCCATCGCGACCCCCGCGCACGACGCCTTCACCGGCACGCCCGCGTCGAACAGGGCGAGCGAGCCACCGCACACGGTAGCCATGGAGGACGAGCCGTTGGACTCGAGGATGTCGGAGACGATGCGGATCGTATAAGGGAACTGGTCGTAGGGGGGGAGCAGGGCCTGGAGCGCCCGCTCGGCCAGGGCCCCGTGCCCGACCTCGCGGCGCGACGTGCCCCGGATCGGCCGGACCTCCCCAGTGGAAAAGGGCGGAAAGTTGTAGTGCAGCATGAACGACTTGGACGTCTCCTCGGCGACGTCGATCGAGTCGATGCGCTGCTCGTCGCTCACGGTGCCCAGCGTGACGGACACGAGCGCCTGCGTCTGGCCGCGCGTGAACAGCGCGGAACCGTGGGTGCGCGGCAACACACCCACCTCGCAGGTGATCGGCCGCACGGTGGCGAGGTCGCGCCCGTCGACCCGCTCCCCATTGGTCAGGACCTGCTCGCGCATGGTGCGGTACTCGATCT
The DNA here is from genome assembly GCA_035637455.1 of Gemmatimonadales bacterium. Lineage (GTDB taxonomy): Bacteria > Gemmatimonadota > Gemmatimonadetes > Gemmatimonadales > GWC2-71-9 > 20CM-4-69-16. The sequence continues at coordinate 11,045 of DASPXE010000250.1, read as the reverse complement.
CCTCGATCACCGCGGCGACGTCCTTCAGGTTGTCGGGGAACTCGGCCGCGAGCTGCTCCTGGATGGTCGACTTGAGGGCGGCGAGCGCCTGGGCCCGCTCGGCCTTCTCCGGCAGGTTCAGCGCTTCGGCGATGCGCGGCTCGGCCAGCGCCTTCACCCGCGCCACGAGCTCCACCGGCGGCTCGACCTTGGTCCATTCCATCTTCGGCTGCCGCTTATCAGCGACCAGCTCGGCCGCCGCGTCGAGCAGCTCGCGGATCCCCTTGTGCGCGACCTCGAGCCCTTTCACGATCTCGGGCTCCGTCAGCTCGAGCGCGCCGCCCTCCACCATGACGATCGAGTCCCCGGAGCCGGACACGACCATGTCCACGTCCGAGAACTCGAGCTGCTGGAAGGTCGGGTTGAGAATCCACGCGCCCTCGACCCGGCCTACCCGCACCGCGGCGATCGGGCCGTTCCAGGGCACCTTGGACATTTCCAGCGCCGCCGAGGCCGCCGTGACGCCCAGCACGTCGGCGTCGTTCTCCTGGTCCGCCGACAGGACGTACACGTACACCTGGACCTCGTTCTTGAACCCTTCCGGGAAGAGCGGCCGGATCGAGCGGTCGATCACCCGGGCCGAGAGGATCTCCTCGTCCGAGGGACGACCCTCGCGCTTCAGGAACCCACCCGGGATCTTGCCCGCGGCGTAGCTCTTTTCGCGATACTCGACGGTGAGGGGGAAGAACGGGAGGGTCGAAACATTGTCCGACACGGTGACGGCCGCGAGGACCACCGTCTCTCCGAACTGCAGGAGGCAGGCCCCCGCGGCCTGCTTGGCCAGTCGCCCGGCCTCCAGCTTCAGGGGGCGACCCGCAAACGTGCGATCGACGTGCTTCACCATATTGCCTGTCTAGAGCACACAGAAATACGCCAAGCGTCCCGGTGCTCTTCCCGGGACGCCCAGCGCGACGCCATCCGCATTAGTGGCGGAGACCCAGCTCGTCGATGAGCTGCCGATAGCGCTCCAGGTCGGTGCGCTTGAGGTACTCCAGCAGGCGGCGGCGCTGGCTCACCATCCTGAGGAGGCCGCGCTGCCCGTGGAAGTCCTTCGCATGGACCCGGAAGTGATCGGTGAGGCTGTTGATCCGCTCGGTGAGCAGCGCGACCTGGACCGGGGCTGACCCCGTGTCCCCTTCGTGCAGCCCGTACTTCCTGACCGGCGTCGTCTTGTCGTACATCTTGGTCCTGTTCCCTAATTATTGAGAGCGCATTAACTTAGACGCCCAACGCCGGCTTGTAAAGCCCCCATGCACCACACTCCCACCGACCTGGTCGGCCGCACCGTCGGCCCCTACGAGATCGAGCGCTTGCTCGGCCAGGGGGGGTTCGCCTGGGTGTTCGTCGGCCGGGAGCTCGACGGCACACCGGTGGCGGTCAAGATCTTGAAGCCCCGCTACGGTGCCGACGCTGCGTTCGAGATCCGGTTTCGCAACGAGGCCGAGACGGCCGCCAAGCTCGATCACCCGAACATCATCCGCATCCGATTCGTGGCGCGCTCGGGGGGCTACGTGTATTTCGCGATGGACCTGTGCGCCGACTCGCTCGGCGCCCGGCTCGCGCGCGAAGGTCCGCTCACCGAGCACGACATCGTGCGCATCGCATCGGACGTGGCTCGGGGCCTCGAGTTCGCGCACCGGCAGGGGGTGATCCATCGCGACCTGAAGCCGGACAACATCCTGATCCACTCCGATGGCAGTGCAGTAATCTCGGACTTCGGGATCGCGCGTGCCGTCTCGGGCTACGTCGCGTCGACGGGCGTCAACATGACCATCGGCACGCCGCAGTACCTTTCGCCGGAGCAGGCGCAGGGCCGGCCGCTCGATCAGCGGCTCGATTTCTACGCGCTGGGCGTCACGCTCTACAAGGCGGCGACGGGCGAGGTTCCGTTCGCGTCGAGCGACTGGTTCGAGCTCGCCCGGATGCATGTGGAGGACCCGCCCCCCGGGTTGCGGAAGAAGCGGCCGGAGCTGTCCAAGCGCTTTGAGCGGGTCGTGCTGAAGTGCCTGGCCAAGCACCCGGACGACCGCTACCGCGACGCCGCCCAGCTGCTCAGCGACCTGGGTGACGTGGACGGAGCGCAGGCGCGCTGGTGGCGCTGGTGGTCAAGCTGATGCGCTGATCAGCCGTTGGATCATGCCGACGAGGCGGGCGATGACGCCGGCCGCGACGCCCTTCCCCCTTTCCCCTTCCCCTGCAGTTGCCACTCCCAGATACGCCTGCGCCGCTGCCCGCAGCTCGGCTTCGTTCTGCTGGGGAAACGGTCGATCTCCGAGTCGCACGGCGAAGCCCGGGCGGTCGGGCGTTCCCGCGAGCTCGACAACCCCCGGCGAGGCGCGCTCGATGACGTCGATGAGCGGCTTGAGCTTCTTCCCTCTTCCCCGTCCCCGGTTCCTGTAGTACGCCGCCGTGACGACGGCGACTACCCGCGCGGCCGGGACGTGTCCCGCGATGTACCCTTCCAGGGTGTCTCTAACGATGGAGGACACGGCCCAGCCAGCGCAGAATGTCGTTGGAGGTGGCGAGGATCATGATGCCCAGCAGCACCACGAAGCCGATTTGTGTGAGGCGCAGGCGCAGCTCGAGCGGCAACGGCCTGTGCCGCACCGCTTCGGCGAGCAGGAACACTAGCTGCCCGCCATCGAGGATGGGGATGGGCAGCAGGTTGAGAATGGCGAGATTGATCGAGAGGAAGGCCATGAATCCGAGCAAGGTCGCGAGACCGACACGGGCCGCCTGACCCGAGATCTGACCGATCAGAATCGGCCCTCCCAGCTCACGGACCGATGCGCGTCCCGTGACGAGCTTCGCCAGGAAATCGACGATCAGCGCGGCGCGACCGGTCGTCTCCCTCCAGCCGACCCGGATCGCCCCCAGTACGCCCGGCCGGGGAAGCGTCGGGTAGGCCGCTCCGACACCCACGAAGCCGATGACCTTCGGTTGCTTGGTGACGGGAGCCTGCTCCTCGCGGCGCTCCGGCACGACCGCCAGCGAGAGGCGCTCGGTGCCGCGCTGCACTTCGACCGTGATCGGGCGGGCTGGGTTGCGCCGCGCCACGCGGGCGAAGTCCTGCCATGACATCACGGTGTCGCCATTCACCTTGAGGATACGGTCGCCCGGCCTGAGTCCCGCCTTCGCGCCCGCGCTGCCGCTCGCCACGGTGGAGATGACGGGCCCGAGGTAGGGGCTGAGTGCCAGCGCCGTGGCGAAGCGGGCGGTCGTGTCCGCGTCCGCGATACGGAGCACGAGGGAATCCGTCCGTCCCGCGACGCGCAACGTTACCGGGGCGTGTGCGTTGGCGAGCCTCAGCTGCAGCTCGCCCCAGGTCCGCACCGAATCGCCGTTCACGGTCGTGATCCGATCGCCGCGTCGCAACGACGCGAGCGCCTGCGCGGCCGGGGGCAAGTCGGTCGTGATCACGCTGTCTACCTGCGTCGTCGCAATGTTATTGGGTTCGAGCGTTCCGGTGTACGCCAGTCCGGTGTAGACCGCCAAGGCGAAGGCGGCGTTCATCGTGACGCCGGCCACGACGACTACGACGCGCGCCCACAGCGGCTTGCGATCGAACGCTCGCATGGGGTCGATGGGCTGCGCGCTCTTCCCACCTTCGAGGTCGCCGGCGAGTCCTTCGTCCTCGAATCCGGCCATTTTCACGTAGCCGCCGAACGGAATCCACGAGATCCAGTATTCGGTCTCGCCACGGCGCCACGCGAGGATCGGCCGGCCGAAGCCGAGCGAGAAGCGCAACACCTGAATGCCCACCAGCTTCGCGGCGGCGAAGTGGCCCGATTCGTGGACGAAGATCAGGATGCCGAGGACGGCGACGAACGCCGCCAGGGTCAGGAGCACGCGGCTTCCCGCGCCAGGCGGCGGGCGCCGGCGTCGGCGGCGAGCACGGCCTCCAGCGTGTCTGCGGCGCCCGGCAGGCCCGTCTCCAGGACCCGGGCGATGGTGGCGGCGATGCGACCGAACGGAATGGCGCCTTCCAGGAACAGCCGGACGGCGACCTCGTTCGCGGCATTGAACGCGGTCGGGGCGGTGCCGCCGCTCGTGGCGGCGGCCCGCCCGAGGCTGTAGGCCGGGTAGGTCTCGGGGGCGACGGCCTCGAAGGTGAGGCTGCCGGCGGCCACCGGGTCGAAGCGCCGGGTTCCGGCGTCCGGGACCCGCGCCGGATAGGTGAGCGCGTACAGAATGGGCAGCTCCATCGTGGGGAAGCCGACCTGCGCGAGGACCGAGCCGTCCACGAACTCGACGAACGCGTGTACCACGGATTGGGGATGGACCACGACGTCCACGGCGTCATACCCCAGACCGAAGAGGAAGTGAGCCTCGATCACCTCGAGCGCCTTGTTGACGAGCGTGGCCGAGTCGATGGTGATCTTTTTTCCCATTTTCCAGGTGGGGTGCTGCAGCGCCTCCGCCACCGTGGCGGCCGCCATGCGCTCGGGCGGCCAGGTGCGGAAGGGCCCGCCCGACGCCGTGAGGATGAGGCGGGCCAACTCGGCTCGCCCCCGACCTGCGGTGCACTGCAGCACGGCGCTGTGCTCGGAGTCGACGGGGACGATCTCGCCGCCGCCCGCCCGCGCCGCGCGAGTGACGAGCTCGCCGGCCATGACGAGCGTTTCCTTGTTGGCGAGGGCGACGCGCTTGCCGGCGGAGAGCGCCGCGAGCGTGGCCTCGAGCCCCGCCGCGCCGACGATGCCGTTCACCACGATGCGCACATCCGGATGCGTCGCCGCCTCGACGAGGCAGCTGGCCCCCGAACCCCGAGCCCCGGGCCCCGAGCCCCGCTTGCCGCCGTTCACCAGTCCGAGATACGCCGGCTTCCATTCGGCGGCTTGCCGTTCCAACAGCTCCGCGTTGGAGTGCGCCGTGAGCGCCACGACGCGGAACCGCTCCCGCTGGCGCGCCAGCACCTGAAGCGTGGAGCAGCCGATCGAGCCGGTGGACCCCAGGATCGCGACCCCGATGCTCATGCGATGCCGAACAGCCGGAGCAGCCCCGCGGTCGCCGGCAGGACGAAGTAGAGGGAATCGAGCCGGTCGAGCACGCCGCCGTGTCCGGGAATGAGGGACGAGGAGTCTTTGACGCCCGCCTCGCGCTTGAACAACGACTCGGCGACGTCGCCGACCTGCGCCGCCACCGCCACCACCACCCCCGCCGTTGCCAGTTGCACGACGCTCAGCCGCAAGGCGACTCGATCGAGCACCAGGGGACCGTACACCAGCGCCGCAACGAGCCCGCCGACGAGTCCCCCGACGGCGCCGGCCCACGTCTTCCGGGGCGACAATACCGGCGCCAGCTTCGGCCCGCCGATCAGGGTGCCCGCCGCCATGGCGCACGTGTCGCACACCCATGTCACGGCGAGCGGCAGGAGCACGAGCGCCACTGATCCGCGCGGGTGCGCGTCGCTGTGCGGGCCGTGGCGAATCGCGACGGTGAACGCGAGCAGGACCGAGGCGTAGAGGATGCCGAAGACGGTGACCGCGACGGCAGTCAGCGGGCGGCGCGCCGGACCGCGCGCCATCGCCACCACCAGCAGTGCGAGCAGCCACAGCGCGGCGACGTAGAGCACGGGCTCCCAGTCGGCGTACCCCTTCACCCAAAAGGTCGCGAGCGGCACCGCCGCGGCGGCCGGGAGCCCGAGGTTCTCGAGGGGCTCGATGCCCTCGCGGCGGGCGAGGTCGTAGATCTCGCGCGTGCCGAGCACGCCGAGCACGGCGAGCGCCGTGGCGAGGGCCCACCCGCCCAGCCACAGCACCGCCACCGCCAGGGCAATGGCGGGCACCGCGAAGGCGACGCGCACCAGCAGGTTGCGGGACATCAGGCGGTGATTTTGCCGAAGCGCCGCTCGCGCCGCTGGTAGTCGAGGATGGCCTGAAACAGATCGCGCCGTGTGACGTCGGGCCACAGCACGGGCGTCATATACAGCTCGGTGTAGGCGAGCTGCCACAGCAGGAAGTTCGAGATGCGCAGCTCGCCCGACGTGCGAATCAGCAGATCCGGATCGCCCCACGGAGCCGTGTAGAGCTTTTCGCGCACGGCGTCCTCATCGATGTCCTCGAGCCGCTTCGTGCCCTTGAGGACTTCCTCGGCGAGCAGCCGCGCCGCACGCGCCAGCTCGGCGCGCGACGAATACGAGATGCACAGGTTGAGCGCCAGCTTCCGACCGCCGCGGGTGTCGCGCTCCACCTGGTCCACGGCGGCGCGGGCGCCCGGCGCGAGCCGGGCCCGCTCCCCCAACACGTGCACAATGACCCCCTGCCCGCGTAGCTCGTCCGCCTCCTTGGCGATGTACTCCTCGAGCAGGCTCATCAGCGCGGAGATCTCCGTGGGGGGGCGCTGCCAGTTCTCGTCGGAGAACGCGAACAGCGTGAGCACCTCGACCCCCGCCTCGATCGCTCCCTCGACCACCTCGCGCACGGCTTTCATGCCGGCGCGATGCCCAAACGGGCGCGGCAGGTTGCGCTCGCGAGCCCAGCGGCCGTTGCCGTCCATGATGATGGCCACGTGACGCGGGACGGCGCCGTTGAGGCGGATCTGCGCGAGCAGGTCGTCGGCCACCTTACACCTCCATGATCTCCGCTTCTTTGGCCTTGACCGCCGCATCCACCAGCTTCAAGTGATCGTCGTGCAGCTTCTGCACGTCCTTCTCGGCGTGCTTCTTCTCGTCCTCGGAGACGTGCTCCGTCTTTTTGATCCGGTTGATCGCCTCGGTCCGCGCATGGCGGATCGCGACGCGACCCTCCTCCGCAAACTTGTGCACCACCTTCACCAGATCCCGGCGGCGCTCTTCGGTCAGCGCCGGAATGGGGATGCGGATGACCGCGCCGTCGTTGGCGGGCGTAAGCCCCAAGTCCGACGTGAGGATCGCTTTCTCGATGGCCTTGAGGAGGGATTTGTCCCAGGGCTGGATCGTGAGCAGCTTCGGCTCGGGCGCCGCCACGCTCGCCACCTGGTTGAGCGGCATCGCGCTGCCATAGGCGTCCACGCGCACGAGATCGAGCAGCGACGTGGTCGCCTTCCCGGTGCGGACCGTCGCGCACTCCCGCTTCACCGCCTCCACCGCCTTGTCCATCGCCTGCCGGGCGTGCTTGATGTGATCGGTTAGACTGGTGACGGTGGTCATCGCACGATCGTGCCGACGCGCTCCCCGGCCAGGACCCTGGCCGTCGCGCCGGGCTGGTTGATGTTGAACACTACGATGGGAAGCTTGTTCTCCTTGCACAAGCCGAACGCATTCGCGTCCATCACGGCGTACCCATTCACCAGGGCGTCCCGGAACGACAGCTCGGCGAGGAACTTCGCCTTCGGATCCTGTTTCGGGTCGGCGGTGTACACGCCATCCACGTTCGTGGCCTTGAGCAGCACTTTCGCCTCGAGCTCGAGCGCCCGCAGCACCGCGGCGGTGTCGGTCGAAAAGTACGGATTTCCCGTCCCGCCCGCGAAGATCACCATGCGGCCCTTTTCTAGGTGCCGCACCGCCCGGCGCCGAATGTAGGGCTCGGCCAGCTCCTCCATGCGGATCGCCGTCATGACCCGCGTGTCGACGCCCTTCTTCTCCAGGATGTCCTGCAGGGCGAGGGCGTTGATGACGGTGGCGAGCATCCCCATGTAGTCGGCGGACACGCGGTCCATCCCCTGCTCGCTCGCGGCCGTGCCGCGCAGGATGTTGCCGCCGCCGACCACGAGTCCCAACTGCACCCCCAGCGCCGCCACCGTCTTCAGCTCGTCGGCGAGCCGGTCGACCACGCTGAAATCGAGCCCTCCGCCGGCGCCGCGGTCGCCCGCAAACGCCTCGCCGGAGAGCTTCAGCAAGGCGCGCGGGTACGCCAACCGGGGCCGGGACGAGGGGGAGGGGGCCGTCGCCACTCAGCTGCCGCCGAGCTCGAACCGCACGAAGCGCCGGACCTGCACGTTCTCTCCGGTCTTGCTCGAGAGCTCCTTCACCAGCTCGCCGACCGTGCGCTTGTCGTCGCGCACGTACTTCTGCTCGAGCAGGACGTTCTCCTCGTAGAACTTCTTCATCATGCCATCCACGATCTTCCCCTGGAGGGCTGCGGGCTTCTTCTGCTCGGCGACCTGCTTCTCGTAGACCTGCCGCTCGCGCTGCATGACGTCGGCGGGAAGGTCTTCGATGCGCACGGCGAGCGGCTTGGCAGCGGCGATATGGACCGCCAGCTCCTTCGCGAGCGCTTTGAAGTCCTCCGTGCGCGCGACGAAATCCGTCTCGCAGTTCAGCTCCACGAGCACGCCGACCGATCCGTCGTGATGCACGTACGAGCCGATCATGCCCTCGGATGCCTCGCGGCCGGCTCGCTTCTCGGCCTTCGCGGCGCCTTTCTGGCGCAACAGGTCGATCGCCTTCTCGAGCTCACCCCCGGTCTCCTGGAGCGCCTTCTTGCAGTCCATCATCCCCGCACCCGTGCGGGCGCGCAGCTCGGCCACGAGCTTCGCCGGAATGTCTTTCACAGTCGCCATCTCCTCATTCCTCACAAAAAACGCCGCCCTCGCGCCGTGGGGCTAGGAGAGGGCGGCGATGGTTAGCCAACGGTGGGCGATCCGGGCGTGCTAGCCTTCGCCCCCGCCGCTCGATTCGGCCGGCGCCGGCGCTTCCTCGGTCTTGAGCCGGGCCGCGATCGCCTCCGGCTTGGGCCGCCGCTTGCGGCGTGCCGGCTTCTTCTTCTTGTCTCCCTCGGCCTCCGCCTCGACGCCGGTCTCGGTGGAGTACGTCACGCCCTCGCCCTCTTCGGCGGCCTCCCGCAGCGGCATCTGGCGCCGTGCCTCGCCGATCACGTCCGAGATCGCGGCGGTGATGAGCGAAACGGCGCGGATCGCGTCGTCGTTGCCGGGGATCGGCACGGTGATGAGATCCGGGTCCGCGTTCGTGTCGACGATTGCGACCACCGGAATGCCCAGCTTGTTCGCTTCCGCCACCGCGATGCGCTCCTTCTTCGAGTCCACGATGAACAGGGCGCCCGGCAGGCGGCCCATGTTCTTGATGCCGGACAGGTATTTCTCGAGCTTCAGCCGCTCGCGGTCGAACAGCAGCTGTTCCTTCTTCGTGTGATGCTCGAACTCACCCTCGCTGATCCCCTGCTCCAGGTCCTTCAGCCGCTTGATCTGCTTCTTGATGGTCTGGAAGTTCGTGAGCGTGCCGCCCAGCCAGCGCTCAGTCACGTAGTAGGCACCGCAACGCTCGGCCTCGGCCTGGAGAATGTTCTTCAGCTGCTTCTTAGTGCACACGAACAGGACGCCCTCGCCCTTCAACACCACGCCGCGCAACAGCTCCTGCGCGGTCTCGATTTGCCGGAGCGTCTTCTGGAGGTCGATGATGTAGATGCCGGAGCGTTCGGCGAAGATGAACCGGCGCATCTTCGGATTCCACCGGCGTGTCTGGTGGCCGAAGTGAACGCCCGCTTCCAGCAGATCCTGCAACTGGGGCTGCGCCATGCACTCCCTCTCGTGGGTTTTGATCCGCCGCCGCCGTCATTTCCGGATGCCACCCCGCAGGGACCCAGCACCGGATCGGGCGACGTGTGTGTTTGAGACGTCAGACATCAGACGTCAGACGTCCGTACTGATGTCAGATGTCTGACGTCTGACGTCTCATCTCTTCGAGAACTGGAACCGCTTTCGCGCCCCCGCCCGGCCCGGCTTCTTGCGCTCGACCGCGCGCGGATCCCGCGTCAGCAGGCCCTGCTCCCGCAGCTTCTTGCGGTGCCGCTCGTCCGCCAGGCACAGCGCCCGTGCGATCGCGAGACGCAGCGCGCCCGCTTGGCCCGTCTGGCCGCCCCCCGACGCGATCGCCCGCACGTCGAAGGCGCCCAGCGTGTCGGTCGCCGTGAACGGCTGCTGGATGTGGGACACGAGCGAGGCGCGCGGGAAGTAGTCTCCCAGCGTCCGGCCGTTGATGTTCCACTTCCCCGAACCCGGCGTGAGATACACCCGCGCCACCCCCACCTTGCGGCGGCCGACCGCGTGCCAGCGTAGCTCCGGCGTGATCGCGGCGCTCACGACGCCTCGGCCAGGCTGAGCGGTTCGGGCTGCTGCGCCGCGTGCGGATGCGTGGGACCGGCGTACACCTTCAGCATCTGCTTCACGTGCTGCCGCGACAGGGTCGTCTTCGGAAGCATGCCCCACACGGCCCGCTCGATCACGCGCTCCGGGTGCGTCGCGAGCAGCGTCTTGAGCGGGGTGAACCGCTCATGCCCCATGTAGCCCGTGTGACGGAAGTAGCGCTTCTGCTCCAGCTTCCGTCCGGTGAGCTTCACCTTCTCGGCGTTCACGACGACCACGCAGTCACCGCCGTTCACGTGCGGCGTGAACGTCGGCTTGTGCTTGCCTCGCAGCACCTGTGCGACGCGGCTCGCCAGCCGGCCGAGCGGCTGCCCGGCGGCGTCCACGACGTACCAGCGACGCGTGATATCCTCGTTCCTCAGCGAAAATGTCTTCATGCCCCAGGCTCAAGGAATTTGACTTGCCGTTGTGATAGCCGCGAAGAATACCCGAGGCGTAAGGCCCTGTCAACCCGAAGCTTCCGGGCTCGCGAGGGTCACGAGCGGCGCTCCCTTCTCGACCGCCTGGCCCACCTCCACATGCACGGTCGCGACCACGCCGGGCTGGGGTGCGCGCAGCTCGTTTTCCATTTTCATCGCCTCAACCACGACCAGGCCGGTGCCGGCGGCGACAGGCTGGCCCGCCGCCACCTCGATCCGGACGACGAGGCCCGGCATCGGCGCCTTGACGGTGCGCCCGGCAGCTGGCCCCGGCCGCTTCCGCGCGAGCGCCTGGATCTCCCGGGCGCGCTGGTCTAGCGCCTCGACCTCCACCCACTCGCCCGCCACACCCAACGCCCAACGCCCCGGGCCTTCCGCCGGGTCGGCGGCCAGCGTCCACGACTCGCCGCCCACCAGGAGGTGACGCAGCGGCGTCCCGGGGACGGCCACGAGAGTCGCCTCGAGCGCCTTCCCGCCCACGAGCACGCGAGGCCCGTCCACCTCCAC
>DASPXE010000249.1:0-7537 GCA_035637455.1 Gemmatimonadales bacterium | reverse complement strand
CGCACACCGGCGTAGGCGACACCTAGCTTCGACTGACGGAGCTCGCCGCACAGATAGGCGGCGGCGATCTCCGCCTCTTGCGGCTCGACGCGACGGAGCAGTCCCGCGAGCAGGGCGACTTTGTCGAGGCGGCTGCTGGTGAGGGCGACGTGTTGAGAAGTGGCGACGAGGTCGGCGAGGCGCACGGGGTAAGATACCGGGACTGACAAATGGAGCGCGGCGCCCGTTATGTTCCCACGCTGAAGCGTGGGCTCGGCAATGCACTGTGCTGAAGCACAGTACGCTTCAGCGTTGTGCCTGGCCGAGCCCATCCTTCAGGATGGGAACTACGCGGCGGCGCTGTGCTACCTCGGTCCCCCCCTCACCTCGAACTCCCCCTCGAGCCCTCCCACCGAGCTCCCACCCACGTACACCCGGAACTTCCCGGGCTCGACCACGAACCTCATGCGCTGATCGTACAACCCGAGCTCTTTCGGCGTCAGGGTGAACTCCAGCGTGCGCGACTCGCCGGGTCGGAGGGATACACGACGAAATCCGGCGAGCGCACGCACGGGCCGGGTGACGCTCGCCACCTCGTCGTGCACGTACAGCTGCGCGACCTCGGTGCCTTCGCGCGCACCCGTGTTGGTCACGGTCACCGACACATTGAGCGTCCCGCCCGCGGCGATGCTCGGCGCGCCCAGCTTGAGATCTTTGTACTCGAACGACGTGTAGCTCAACCCATAGCCAAAGGGAAACAGTGGGCTCGACGGCAGGTCGGTGTACTTGGAGGTGTACTTGTCCGCGCCCGCCGGCCGTCCCGTGTTCTTGTGATTGTAGTAGATCGGAATCTGGCCGACGGCGCGGGGGAAGGTCACGGGGAGCTTGCCGCTGGGACTCACATCGCCCAACAAGACGCCCGCGAGCGCTGGGCCGGTCTCGACCCCCAGGAACCACGCTTCGACGATCGCTGGCACGTGGTCCGCGGCCCATTGTACGGTGAGCGGCCGGCCATTCATCAGTATCAGTACGACCGGAGTACCGGTCGCCTGGACCGCCTCGAGCAGTTGCTGCTGCACGCCCGGGAGCCCGAGGTTCGACCGGCTTGCCGCCTCGCCGCTCATGTCTCCCGCCTCCCCCAGTGCGAGGAGAGCAACGTTGGCTTGGTGCGCCAGCGCGACCGCCTCGGCGAAGCCGGCGGTCGCCGTGTCGACGATGCCGCAGCCCTTGGCGTAGCGAACCTCCGTGCCGGCTCCTGCTCGGCTCTTGATACCTTCGAGCGGAGTGACTGCGTCCCGCGGATCGCCGCGGCCTGCCCACGAGCCGAGCGCCGCCACGTGGTCGTCCGCGAGCGGGCCGATCACCGCAAGCGTGTGCCGCGTGGGCCCGAGCGGGAGCAGATTGCCGTCGTTCTTGAGCAGCACGATGGCCGCTTGCGCCACCGTGCGGGCGAGCTGGCGCTGCTCCGGTGCCAGCAGCACGCTGCGCTCACGCTCGACGCTCGATCCGCGGTACGGGTCATCGAACAGGCCGAGCGCGCGCTTCGCCGCGAGCACCCGTCGCACGGCGGCGTCGACGGTCGCGATGGGGATGCGCCCCGCTCGGACCAAGGCGGGCAGGTCCTCGAGATAGATGCGGCTCACCATGTCCATGTCGACGCCGGCTTCGAGTGCGACCTTGCCCGCCTCGGCGCGCGAGCCGGCGACGCCGTGGTTGCGCAGCTCTTCGACGCCGGTCCAGTCGCTCACGACGAACCCGGGGAACTTCCACTCGTCGCGCAGCAACGTGGTCACGAGCCAGCGGTTCGCGTGGCTCGGGATGCCGTCGATCTCGTTGAAGGACGTCATGATGCTGCCGGCGCCCGCGTCCACCGCCGCCCGGTACGGCGGCAGGTAGATCTCCCGCAGGGTACGCTCGGACGCGTCTACGGTGTTGTAGTCCCTGCCCCCCTCGGCGCCGCCGTACGCGGCGAAGTGCTTGACCGTGGCCATCACCGCGTCGGGCGCGCGCAGGTCCTTTCCCTGAAATCCGCGCACGCGGGCCGCTGCCATGGCCGATCCCAGGTAGGGATCTTCGCCGGAGCCCTCGGCGATGCGGCCCCACCGCGGGTCGCGCGCGATATCGACCATGGGCGCAAACGTCCAGTTGACGCCGGCCGCCGCGGCTTCGCGCGCCGCTGCGCGCGCCGTGCTCTCCGCCGCCGCAGGGTCCCACGTCGCCGCTTCGGCGAGTGGGATCGGAAAGATCGTGCGGTAGCCGTGAATCACATCCAGGCCCAGGAGGAGCGGGATGTGGAGGCGCGACTCGGTAACCGCGATCCGCTGGGCGTCGCGGGTCGCCTGGGCGCCGGCCAGGTTCAGGAACCCGCCGACCAGACCCTTCCTGACCTGCTCGAGCTGCGCGGGGCTCGGCTGGTTGTCGACCGAGGGCAGGTTGAGCTGGCCGAGCTTTTCCTCCAGGGTCATGCGGGCAACGAGCGAGTCGATCAGTCGCCCGGGGGCGGCGCGCTGCGCGGCAGCGTGGCCGGGGGCAGCGAGGCCCAGGGCGACGAACGCCGTGAAACAGCCGTCTTGGATGCGCATCGGGATCCCATTGAGCAGAGGTAGAAATCTGAAACGCGGTGGACGGAATCTACGCAGGCTTCGGCGGACTTGACAAACTGAAAAACGCGCGTGATAAGGGAGGCAACGCACTCAGCGGAGATCTGTCCATGAGCCGGAGCTCTCTCAGACCGTTCAGCGCGACGCTTGTCGTCGGCCTCGTCTCCCTCCTCTCGCTGGCCTCCTTCGAGCCTGGCTGGGGTCAAGCGGCGCCGGCGCAGGTGACTGGCACGGTGACCTCAGCCAGCGATGGCAGCCCACTCTCGGGGGCGAGAGTCGTCGTTAAGGGCACGAGCATTGGCACGCTCACGGGCACCAACGGCCGGTACGCGATCGCTGCCCGCACTCCAAACGACACGCTGACCTTCGCCTTCATCGGCTACCGCCCCGTCGTGGTCGCGATCGCGGGGCGGTCGGTGGTGAACGCCACCATGGAGGCCGCAGCGATCATGATGGAAGAGGTCGTCGTGACAGGCTACGGCACCCAGCAGCGGCGCGACGTCACAGGAGCCGTGACGACCGTCAACGCCGAGGACTTGACGCCGGTCCCCACGGCAACGGTCGACCAGACACTGCAGGGTCGGATCGCGGGGGCGCAGGTGACGCCCTCGTCCGGCCGGCCGGGCGCCAGCGCCGTCGTGCGCATCCGCGGCGTCGGCACCCTCAACGACGCGTCCCCACTTTACGTCGTCGACGGCATGCTGACCGACGACGTCTCGTTCCTGCAGGCAAACGACGTCACGTCCGTCGAGGTGCTCAAGGACGCCTCGGCCACGGCGATCTACGGCTCGCGCGGCGCCAACGGTGTCATCATCATCTCCACCAAGCGCGGGGGTCTCGAGCGCCCGACGCACTTCAGCTTCAACGCATACGCCGGGTCCCAGGCCGTCGAGCATCGCGTCGATCTCGTCAACGCGCACGACTACGCCATACTCGCTAACGAGCTGGCCACGAATCTGGGAGCGCCGGCCTACTTCACCAATCCGAATACCATCGGGGCGGGCACGGATTGGCAGAAGGTGATGTTCGAAACCGCGCCGATGCAGAACTACCAGGTCTCGAGCTCGGGCGGCACGGACAAGGTCACGTACTACTTCAGTGGCGACTACTTTCGGCAGGCAGGCGTCGTTCCGAAGTCGGACTTCCATCGGGTCACGCTGCGCCTGAACAACGACTATCGCCTCACGAACCGCCTGCTGCTGGGGCACAACCTCGCGGTTTCCTATACCGACGACGACCGACCCCCGGACGTGCTGAGCGTGCTCTACCGCGCGGACCCGACCGTCGCGCCGTTCAATCCCGACGGCACCTTCGCCGACGGCACCGTACGCGCCTCGGCGGGGAATCCCGCGGCCACCGTTTTCTACACGCGCAACACCGAGAACAACGCGCGTCTCATCGGTAATTTCTTCGGCGAGCTGAATCTCCCGCACAGCCTCACGCTCCGCTCCAGCTTCGGCCTCGACCTCGGTCGCTCGCAGTTCCGGAGCTTCGTGCCCGTGTTCTCGGTCTCGACCCTCCAGAAGAACGACATCTCCAGCGTGGACGTCGAGACCGGCACCAGCAGCTCCTGGCTGTGGGAGAACACCCTCGCCTACAACTATCAGTCGGAGCGCCACCGCCTCAACCTGCTCGCCGGGGTCACCGCACAGTCGTTCTACAACGAAGTGCTCGGCTGCGCGCGCACCAACATCGCTGGCGAAGACCCGAGTCTCTGGTACTGTGACGCAGGCGCCGCAGCGGGGGAAACAAACTTCAACCGTGCGTCGGACTGGAAGATGCTCTCCTATCTGTTCCGCGCCAACTACACCCTCAAGGACCGCTACTCGTTCACCGGCACGATGCGCATCGACGGATCGTCGCGGTTCGGGCCGGACAACCGCTACGGCTCGTTCCCGTCGTTCGCGGTCGCGTGGAATCTGAAGGAAGAGCCGTTCATGAAGGAGAAAGGGCCGTTCTCGGCCCTGAAGCTGCGCGCCAGCTGGGGAGAGACAGGCAACGACAAGATCGGGGCGTATCCTGGCATCCCAATCGTCACCGGCAACCTGAACGCCGTGTTCGGGACCGGTGAGACGCTGCAATACGGCGCCAGCCCGATCGACCTCGCCAACCCGCAGGTCAAATGGGAAAAGACGACCCAGACCGACGTCGGGGCAGATATGGTGTTGTTCAACGGTCAACTCGAGGCCACGCTCGACTACTATCACCGTCTCACCGATGGCATCTTGGTGCAGGTACCGATCCCGAACTACATCGGCGTGTCGTCGCAGCCCTACGTGAACGCGGCCAAGGTCCTGAACACCGGCATCGAGGGCACGTTCGCCTGGCGCCGGAAGCTGGGCGCCGCAGACCTCGAGCTCGGCTTGAACGGCTCCACCATCAACAATACCGTGAAGGCGCTCGGTCAGGGCAACACGCAAATTCTCGCCGGCGGGCTCGGAAACGAGGTCACGTTCACGACGCGCACGACGGTCGGCCAGCCGATCGGCTGCTTCTGGGGTTTGAAGGTGCAGGGAGTCTTCCAGACGGCGGCGGAGATCGCCAGCTCACCGAATCGCAACGTCGGCGAGCAGCCCGGGGACCTGCGCTACGTCGATACGAACGGCGACAAGACGATCACCGACGCAGACAAACAGTTTCTTGGCTGTCCCATCCCGGATGTCGTGTACGGGTTCAACGGTCGCCTGCGTTTGGGAGATTTCGACGTCTCGGCCAACTTCAGCGGACAGGCGGGGAACAAGGTGTTCAACGGCAAGAAGGCGGTCCGCTTCGGGGTCGAGAACTTCGAGGCCTCGTACTTGAATCGCTGGCACGGGCAGGGCACCAGCAACACGGAGCCGCGGGTGACCACGGCCGGAACCAACTACGTGGCCTCCGACCGATTCATCGAGGACGGCTCCTTTCTCAAGCTGCAGAACGTGCAGGTCGGTTATCGGCTCCCCGTAAGTGCGACGAACGGACTCGGCATCGGACAAGCGAGGATCTACGTGAGCGGCACCAACCTGTTCAACTCCACGAACTACACCGGCTACACCCCCGAGCTGCCTGGAGGCTCGGTGATCGCCAGCGGGATCGACACCTTTGGGGGGATCTTCCCCCCGGCGCGGACGTTTACGGTGGGCCTGGATGTGGCGTTCTGAGACATGTCAACATGAATTCATCGATTCGGGGCAAGCTATGAAAACTTCAGCGACAGCAACGCGCGGCCTCTGTCTCCTCGCCGTTCTCGGCCTCGCCGCGGGATGCGACTTCCTCTCGACCGAGCCGAAAGGCGTGCTCACTACGGAGAATTTCTTCAAGACGTCGGACCAGGCCGTGGCGGCGACCAACGCCACGTACAACATGCTGCGCGAGTGGCAGGTGCACGTCTTCTCGTGGCTCGGGCTGACCGACATCGTGTCGGACGACGCCACCAAGGGGAGCACGCCCGGTGACGCCAGCTTTCTGGGCGACTTGGACAACCTCACCTTCGATCCCGGTAACCTCGCCTTCGCGGATCCCTGGGCCGGCTATTACAAGGGGGTGTATCGGGCGAACGTGGCGATCCAGCACATCCCCGACGTCACGATGGATGCGACCCTCAAGGCACGGCTCATCGGTGAGAACAAGTTCCTGCGCGCCTATTACTACTTCTTCCTGGTGCGGGCGTTCGGAGGCGTGCCGCTCTTCACCCAGCCGCTCACCCCGGACCAGTTCATCCAGCCGCGGGCCACCGCGGACGAGGTGTACGCGCTGATCGAGCAGGACCTCCAGGACGCCAGCGCGGTCCTGCCGACCAAGCTACAGTACGCCGCCGCAGACGTGGGCCGCGCCACCAAGGGCGCCGCCCAGGGGATGCTGGCGGAGGTCTACCTCTACCGCAAGGACTACGCCCATGCCCTGGCGTACGCCGATTCGGTCATCGGCCAGCCCGGCTACGGCCTCTTCTCCGACTACTCGACGCTCTTCACCGACGCAGGGGAGAACTCCACCGAGTCGGTGTGGGAGGTGGAGGCGGCCGTGACCCCGGGCGGGGGGAAGCAGCCGAGCGAGGGAGGCGCCAACATTCAGTATGCCGAGGTGCAGGGCGTGCGAGGCACGCCGAACATCGGCTGGGGATTCAACACACCGGCACCGAGTCTCGAAGCGGCCTTCGAGCCGGGTGACCCGCGCCTCGCGACCACGATCCTCTACCCGTGGGAGTTGCTGCCGGATGGAAGTGGGTTGGTGGTCTACCTGAATCCGAGCATGGTGAACAACCGGTACAACCAGAAGGCGTTCATGTCTCCCAGCAATGTCGGCGGCGCTTTCAACTCCGGGATCAACCTCCGGCGCCTGCGCTACGCCGACGTGTTGCTGATCGGGGCCGAGGCGGCGTATCAGACGGGAGATATCGCCAAGGCGCAGAACTACTTGAACCAGGTCCGCGCGCGTGCACGCGGCACCCAAACGGTGACGCTCGGCTTCACGCCCGAGCTGCTCGCTGCGCCGATCGACTCGGCCGTGCTCGCACGACCCTCGGGAGAGAGCCGCGTGTTCGTGCGCTACGTCAATCCGACCAGTCCGGCCTTCACTGCGGGACTGCGCGGCTTCAAGTCGCGCTGCGTCGCCGGCTGCGCCTCCGCCACGATCCCGCCGGTGCGGGTCGATACGATCGACATCGTCCGCGCGATCGACGGGACGCCGATCGCCACCGTCGCCGACTATTCCACCGCGGTGAACTCGAAAACGCCCGGCGTCAACGTCACGCTCGATGTGCTGCGGGTGCGACAGGACTCCGTCACCGGGGTCATCACCACGCAAACGCTGGCCGTTACCATCGCGGCCCAGACACTGCTTCCCAACATGACGGCCACGGGACAGGCGCTGCTCGATGCTATTTGGCAGGAGCGCCGCGTGGAGCTGGGGATGGAGCAACAGCGCTGGTTCGACATCATCCGGCAGAACGGGGTGGTTCCGGGCCGGGCTGCCCTGCTCAT
>DASPXE010000248.1:0-8536 GCA_035637455.1 Gemmatimonadales bacterium | reverse complement strand
GTGTACTGGGAGGGCACCAAGCTGATCGACGTGCACGACCACACGTTCACTGTTCCCGGCCGTGTCGGCGTCTGGACCAAGGCCGACTCCTACACCTTGTTCGACGACCTCCGCGCGAGGCCGCGTGGGCCCTAGCGCCCTTCGAGCTCTGCCGCGTGACGGGTGGCTGCTGTTCCTCACCCGGTTGACTCGCTTGTTCGCGTACGGCTCGTTATCCGTCGTCCTGGTGTTCTACCTGACGAGCCTCGGCCTGAGTGCCTCCCAAACCGGCATGCTGCTCACCCTTACGCTGGCGGGGGATACTGTCGTCTCCCTCTACCTCACAACCCGGGCCGATCGTATCGGGCGACGTCGCATGCTGATCATCGGCGCCATGCTCATGGCTGCCGCGGGTCTGACGTTCGCGTGCACACGCAACCTCGTGTTCCTGATCGTCGCCGGGACGATCGGCGTCATCAGTCCAAGCGGCAACGAAGTGGGGCCATTTCTGTCGATTGAGCAGGCGGCGCTGTCTCATGTCGTTCCCGATCACACCAGGACGGCGGTATTCGCTTGGTACACACTGGTTGGCTCGTTCGCCACCGCTACCGGCGCGCTGTGCGGAGGGATTGTTTCTCTCGTGCTGCAGACCACCGCGTTGACGCCACTAGAGAGCTACCGCGCTGTGGTATTGCTCTACGCCGCTCTGGGCGTTGTGCTGACCTTGCTGTTTGCCCGCCTCTCCTCCGCTGCTGAAGTGACTGTGCCGCGGGCAGCATCCGCCGTTCCAGCGGCTATAAGGACGCTCTTTGGCATCGGTCGGTCACGAGATGTCGTGCTCAAACTCTCGGGCCTGTTCGCTCTCGATTCCTTTGCGGGCGGCTTTGTGGTGCAGAGCTTCGCTGCCTACTGGTTCTTTCTCCGCTTCGGCGTGAACCCTGGAACGCTCGGCGTGATTTTCTTCTGGGCGAACGCGCTCGCCGGAATCTCCGCACTGCTGGCGTCCCGACTGGCCGCGCGCTTCGGCCTCATAAAGACTATGGTGTTCACGCACCTGCCTTCGAACATCTTGCTCATTCTTGTCCCACTGATGCCGAACCTTCCGCTCGCCGTCCTCGTGCTGCTGACGCGCTTCAGCATCAGCCAAATGGATGTGCCGACCAGGCAATCGTACACCATGGCCGTGGTTGGTCCGGACGAGCGATCCGCGGCTGCCGGGATCACCGGCGTGGCACGAACCACCGGTGCCGCTATTGCCCCCCTGTTTGCGGGATTCCTGTTTGCGCGGCCCGCGTTGATCAGCGTGCCGTTTTTCATTGCAGGAACGTTGAAAATCATCTACGACGTGCTGCTCTACCACGGCTTTGCAGCCGTGCACGCACCAGAGGAAGCGACGTAGGGAGGAAGCCTCTGTCTCATGGCTGTCCCGCCACGCGAACAGGCATGGCTCTGGGCGTCGTGGTGCCGTCACCCAGCTGGCCGTTGACGTTGGATCCCCAGCAGTACCCGACGCTGCGGCTCGTGACGCTGCAGGTGAAGCCGGCGCCGGCGCTCACCGTCGCGAAGGTCAACTGACCGGTGACGGGTACCGGCGCCGAAGTCTGGGTGGTCGTGCCGTCGCCGAGCTGACCCTGGTCGTTTTTCCCCCAGCAATACGTGACACTGTCCGTGGTGATGCCGCAGCTGTGACCGCCGCCCGCGCTCACGGCTGCGAACGTGAGTCCGCCCGTGACGAGCACCGGGGTGGGGCTGTCTGCGGTCGAGCCGTTGCCGAGCTCGCCGTAGAAGCTGCTCCCCCAGCAGTAGGCAACGCCGTCGGTCGTAAGGGCGCAGGCGTGACCGTCCCCGGTGCTGAGACTCTTGAAGGTCAGGCCGCCCGCAACCGGCACTGGCGTGCTGTCGTTGCCCAGGCCGCTGCCGAGCTGGCCGTGGAGGTTGCTTCCCCAGCAGTAGGCCGCACCACCGGTCGTGAGGCCGCAGGCGTATTGAAAGCTCGCGCTCACCGTCCCAAAGCTGAGCCCGCCAGCGACGGGCGTCGGGATCAGGCTTTCGGTGGTCGTGCCGTTGCCGAGCTGGCCGGTCTGGTTGGTCCCCCAGCAGTACGCGGCGCCGTTGGTCGCGACGCCGCAGGTGAGCTGACTGGCGGCGCGCACCCCTGCGAAGGGGACGTTGCCGGCCACGAGCACCGGTCTCGCGGTGTCGGTTTTCACACCGATGCCGACCTGACCGCTCTCGTTTTCGCCCCAGCAGTACAGGATGTGGCTGGCCGTGAGGCCGCAGCTGTGCGCCGTGCCAGCGCTCACAGCGCTGAAGCTGACGCCTGGGGGAGCGGAGACGGCGACCGGCGTCGTGCTGATGCCCCCGGTGGTGCCGTTGCCGAGCCCGCCGTCTTCATTGAAGCCCCAGCAGTACGCCACGCCGTCGGTCGTGAGGCCGCAGGCGTGCCCGTTGCCCGCGCTCAGCGCCGTGAAGACGAGCGGCGGACGCGGTGGGGTGGACTCGGAGCAGGCGGCCAGCACGAGCCCGCTTACCCCGAGGGCCATGCGAGCCCGGTTTCCCATCCGCGGCCAGCGTCGCGCGCGGATCAAGTCTCCGGCACCGGTCTGCAACGTCCTAGGCGCCGCGCGTTCTGATCATGCCGGCGGCGCGCTCGGCCGCGAAGCCGATCGCCGCGCCGACCGCGAGCGCGACCCCCGCACGAATCGCCTCGTTTACGGTGTTCACGCCGAGGCCGAGCGCGACTCCCGCGCCGGCGAACGCCGCCGCGGTAAAGGAGAGGAAGGGCACGCGCGACTGCAGGGCGAGGGCGCACGCCATCGCGCCGAGCAGCACCGCGCCGACGACGCCCCGCGCGCCGATCGAGACGCGGACCGCGTGGTAGATCAGCACCCACACGACGCCGGACAGCGCCGCCACGATCGTCTTCTGCAGAGCGGGCACGCCGCCGCCGGCGGCGTAGAAGCAGCCGAGCGCGACCACTCCGGCCCACAGCGCCAGGTGCAGCCGGGACACGTCGGCCAACCAGGCCCAGAGGGCGATCAACAGTCCGACCATAAGTGCCCGCGTGGTCATCGTGTTCATGAGCTTCGCCTCCTTCGGGTTGAAACCTGGGGCAGGATGAAGCAGATGGGGTCAAACCCTCGACCCCCTGGCTGCATAGCAGCTCTACACAGACTGAGTTACGACGAAATGTAGCATTCGCGCGGTGTTCTGGGAGCACTGCTCCGACCCGGTCGCGCCGCGTCACGGCCTGCCGCTGACGGCGCTCGCCTAGCTGAGCGCGCGACAGTCGGCTATATCACCCCCGGTGTCCATCATCACCACGGCGCAACATGGTCGGTAACGACTCAATCCTGTTCTTCCCCATCGGCCGGGTCGGCGAACGCCGGTGCAGGGCCGTGCGGCGCAGCGGGGTGGATCGCCGGCACGCGAGCGTGCCCGGTCCCGCGGAGTGGCGCAGGGGCGAGCGGCGCGTGCTAGCCGATCGGCGCGGCGGGACCGAGCGGCGGCTCCTGTGTTAGGTTGCCTTTCATGACCGCTCCACTAGGCGTCGCCCGTCTACCGCCTCGTCGGCGGCGTCGCCTGGGCGTCATCGTGCTGGTCCTCCTGTTCGCCCTGTTCCTGTTCCTCTCCAATCTGGTTCCGCTCGCCGCCGCATGGTTCTGGTTCCAGGCCCTGGGTTACGAGCGCGTGTTCACGACCCGGCTGGTGGCTGAGGCAGTGCTCGGCATCGGGGTCGGCGGCCTCGTATTCGCGTTCCTCTACGTCAACCTGCGACTCGCCCAGCGCGGCCTCGTCCCGAACCCGCTGGTCGTCCAGTTCAGCCCCGGGGCCGCTGCCGTAGACGTGACCCGGCTGTTGCGCCGCCTGACTCTGCCGACGGCGCTCGGCGTGGCGCTGCTGTTCGGCGTGGGCGCCTCAGGCGGCTGGCTGGGCGCGCTCCAGTTCCTGCACCGCACGCCGTTCGGCGTGGCGGACGCCGTGTTCGGCCGCGACGTGGGCTACTACGTGTTCACGGTGCCGGTGATCGCGGGCGCCCTCGGGCTCATCACCGCCCTCACCACGTTCGCGCTGGTGGCGGCCATCGGGCTGTATGTGTTGCGCCGTGACGTCGTTGTGTTCGGGCGGCGCGTGACGGTAGAGCCCTCGGCCCGGCTGCACATCGCTCTGCTGATCGCCTTGCTATTCCTGTTGGCGGCGTTGCGGGTGTACTTCGTCCGCCTCCCGGACCTCTTGTACTCCACCACGGGACCGCTCGTGGGGGCGAGCTTCGCGGATCTCCACGCCACGCTCACTGGCCTGCGGGTCGCGGGGCTGGCGGCGCTGGCAGGCGGAGCGCTGGTCCTGTGGGGAGCCAAGAGCCAACGCTTGGCCCGCAACACGCTGCTCGCGCTCGGGCTCTACTTCGGCGTGTCGCTGCTCGGCGTCGCCCTCTACCCCACGATTGTCCAACGACTCATCGTGGCGCCGAACGAGTTGGTGAAGGAGACGCCACAGCTCGCCTACCACATCACGGCGACGCGGCAGGCTTGGGGGCTGGACAGCGTCGTGACGCGCGACCTCACCGGCGAGGCGCGGCTCACCGAGCGTGACATCCGGGCCAACCGGCCGACCATCGACAACGTCCGACTGTGGGACCGCGACCCGCTGCTCCAGACGTTCGGGCAGCTGCAGGAGATCCGCACCTACTACGACTTCGTCTCGGTGGACGACGACCGCTACTGGATCGACGGGCAGTACCGCCAGGTGCTCCTCTCGCCGCGCGAGCTGAACTCGGCTTCGCTCCCCACGCGGACGTTCATCAACGAGCGACTCACCTTCACGCACGGGATGGGACTCACGCTCGGGCCGGTGAACCAGGTCACGCAGGAGGGACTGCCGGTCCTCTTCATCAAGGACCTGCCACCCGTGTCCAGTGTGTCGCTGCGGGTGACGCGTCCGGAACTCTACTTCGGCGAGCTCACCGATTCGTGGGTGTTCGCCCGAACCGCGCAGCGGGAATTCGACTATCCCGCCGGCGACGAGAACATCTTCACTTCCTACGGGGGCACCGGGGGCGTCCGGGTCGGCTCGTTCCTGCGGCGCTTGGTGCTCGCGACCTACCTCCGCTCCCTGAAGGTGCTGCTCTCGAGCGACATCACGAGCGACAGCCGCGCCATGTACATCCGGAACATCCGGCTGCGTGCGCGCACGGCGCTGCCGTTCCTGTTGTTTGACGACGATCCGTACCTGGTTGTGAGCGACTCGGGGCGGCTGCGCTGGATCCTCGACGCCTACACCGCGACGAGTCGTTATCCCTACGCGCAACCGCTCGACAACGGCATCAACTACATGCGCAACAGCGTGAAGGTGGTGATCGACGCCTTCGACGGCACCGTCACGGCCTACGTCGCCGACCCAGCGGACCCGCTGGTGCGCACCCTGGCGCAGGTGTTCCCCGGGATCTTCCGGCCGCTCGACGCGATGTCTGCGGACCTGCGGGCGCATCTGCGCTACCCGGAGGACCTGTTCCGCGTGCAGACCGACATGTACGCCACCTACCACATGGCCGAGCCGGAGATCTTCTACCACCGCGAGGACCAGTGGCAGAAGCCGGTGTTGTCGCGGCCGGGCGAGCGGCCCGATCCCTTCTTGCGCCACATCGTGATGCGGCTGCCTGAGGAGCGGCAAGCGGAGTTCATCCTGATGGTGCCGTTCACGCCGCGCGGCAAGGACAACCTGGCCTCGTGGATGGTGGCGCGCAACGACGGGGAGCACTACGGCCGGCTGGTGCTGTATCGCTTCCCCAAGCAGAGCCTGGTCTACGGGCCGACCCAGATCGTCAACCGGATCAACCAGGATACCGACATCTCTCGCCAGATCTCGCTGTGGGACCAGCGCGGCTCCGAGGTGATCCGCGGCAACCTGCTGGTCATCCCGATCGAGGAGTCGCTCATATACGTGCAGCCGCTCTACCTGCGGGCCGAGGGCGGGCGCATCCCGGAGATGAAGCGTGTCGTCGTGGCCCACCAGAACCGGGTGGTCATGGAGGAGACGCTCGAGGCCGGGTTGGCGCGGCTGTTCGGCGGCGCGGTCGAGCCCGCGGCGGCAGCCGCCGCACCGACCGGCGCCGTGGGTCCCGGCAACGAGCGCGCCGCGGATCTCGCCCGCCGGGCGGCCGAGTTGTACCAGCGCGCCGTCGCGGCGCAGCGCAGCGGCGACTGGGCCAGCTATGGCGAAGCGCTGTCCCAGCTGGGAGAGGCGCTGCGCCAGCTGCAGGCTGCCCTCGGAGGCCGCCAGCCCTAGTCGTCAATAGGCGGCCAGAAGGTCGTGGAGATGCCCCAGTTTGAGAGCGAGCGGGAGGTTGAGGACTGGTTCCTCGAGCGGGGGTTCAAGGTCGAATGGATCTGAGCGGCCGTTGCCGAGGACTTACGTGCTTCCTTCTGGAGCCTCCCCCGACCTTTCCCGGGACTCGAGCTCGTTCAGCGCCATCCCTACGGCGGCCGCGCGGACCTGCTCGACGCTGCGGTACACATCTTCGATGCTGCTGCCCCGCACCACCCGATATTCGCGCGCGCCAACCCCGGTGCGCCCGACGTATTCACGCACGCCCCAGTGCTCCTTCCCCCGACACCGGGGGTAACGCTCCGTCGTGTGGGACAGCTCCTCGTCCGTAAGCACCGCGCCCTGCAGTCCCAGGAGGACGCTCAGTCGACTCTGAAAGTCATTGGGCTCGATGGTCATGCCTCTTCCTTGGTCCGGTCTACGAAGGTGCGAAAATGGAGCGGGTCTCTGAGGTTCTGCAACTCCCGGTAATAGTAGAGGGGCGTCGGCCGCTGGCCCTGGAACTTCAGCCGCTTGAGAAACTCGACTTCCTTCGCGGTCGCCGTGCCGCTGAGCGACGAATCCTGGAGGAATTCCTGGAGCCCGGGCTCCTCGCTGACAGGCTGTTCGGCTTCCCGCTCGACAAACTCGAATCGCTTCGCCTGCCCTGGGACGACGCTGTGGTTGAGGACAATCTCCAGACCGAACGTCGCCAGGTCGATGTCCCAGGATTCAATCAGCGGATCCAAGAACGCGACGCAGTTTTCAGCGGACACGTGGAAGATGTCCGTATCGAGGAACTCGAGCACGACGACCCGCATCTCCTCATAGCTGCGGCGACTGAGCCGAGCCACCATCCGGAGCCAGTAGTCATTCTCGAGCTCGTCTTTCGCCACGCGCTTGACCACGTCCAGCAGCGTCTGGGTGACGAGGCGTTCGAGCTCGCCGAAGGGCTGCTTTTCAAAGATCGCGCGGACGTGTTCTTGCTTCTCGGGATTACACTTGCGCAGGATCAGCTCGCGGACTTCGTGAAACAAGGGGCCGGGCTCGTCCCCCAATTCCCGCTTCAACTCTTCCTTGCGCTGGAGATCCGCCAGCTTGGCCAGCTCCCCGCTCGGAAGCTTCAAGAACTTGTCCATGCGGTCATAGATGTCCGTGCGGTTCGGCGCTGGGGGCGCTTTTCTCCGCGTCAGTAACTGGGAGATGTAGGATTCGGTCACGTGGGCGGCGCGCGCGAGCGCTTGCTGCTCCAATCCCAATTCCTCTAACCGGTGCAGGATCACAAACGGTACGTCCACAGGGCCTCCTAAGGCCGAGTCATTGGGGATTAACCTATCAAGTACCCTAAGTCCTGCAGAGAATCAATCTAGGACTGTTAAGTGTACTTGACAAGTATAGTACACTAGCGCTAGGTTTGCCTACTTATGACGGCAGTGTTGTGAACCAAATTAGTTAACCGCAGTCGCCACACGACGAGCAAGGAGCAGTGACATGTTCGCTACCACACAAAGGGACCCGATGCTGGATCTGATGCATCACTTGGAGCACCGGATTGCCCGGACTTTCAACGAGCCCTTCCGCGCATCTGAATGGCCCGTACCCGAGGCCGTGACCACCGCCTGGCTGCCGCTCGTAGACATCTTCGAGGAGCCCGATGTCATCCGCCTGTTGGCGGAGGTGCCTGGGGTTAGACCGTCGGACGTGAAGATCACGGTGGAGAGCAACCTGCTGACGATCAAGGGCACGAAGGAGCAGCTGGCCGAGGAGAAGGCCGAGAAGGTGCATCGCTATGAGCGGACCTATGGCGCCTTCGAACGGACGTTCCGGTTGTCGGCCTCGATCGATCCCAATAAGATCAAGGCGACCTACAACCTCGGCGTGCTGACGATCACGCTGCCGAAGGCGGAGACGGCCAAGCCTCACCTGATCACGGTGGAGGTCACGCCTGACAAAGCGTTGTTGAACGCCTGACCTTAACGAGTACGAGGGAGGAGGGCGGCATGGGCCGCTCTCCCTCCTGGTACTGAGGAGCATCATGGCTACTGCGACGAAGACGCGGCTCAAGGTCTTCCCACTCGCCGATCGCGTGGCGATCCGGCCGCTGGAAGACACCCAGGAGATGAAAGGTGGCCTCTATATCCCGGACACGGCCAAGGAGAAGCCGATCCAGGGTGAGATCATCGCGGTCGGGCCCGGCCGGTTGGAAAAGGGCCAGCGGGTCCCGATGGAGCTGAAGGTCGGCGACCGGGTCGTC
>DASPXE010000247.1:0-16846 GCA_035637455.1 Gemmatimonadales bacterium | reverse complement strand
CCGCCGTGGACGCCGTCGCGCTGCCGCTCTTCCTCGACACCACCGGAACCATTCTCGCGACCGCGCTCGCCGGGCCGGGCGTGGGCATTGCGGTCGGCGCGCTGACGTCCGCCGTCAACACGCTGCGCAACCCGACGTTCTGGCCCTTTGTCGTGGTTCAGATCATCGTGGCGCTGTACGCCGGGTTCGCCGCGCGGGCGGCGCTGTTTCGCAGCCTCAAGACGGCGGTCCCGGCGGGCCTGGGCCTCGGCGTCATCGCGTCGGTGACTTCGACGCCCATTTCGTACTTCGTGTTCGGCTGCACCACGACGGGTGGGATCGCGCTCACGACCGCGCTCGGCGAGGCGCTCGGGCTCCCCCCGCTGGGCGCCTGCTTCTTCGGCAGCTTCGTCTCCGACTTCGGCGACAAGGCAGTGACGTTCGCTCTGGTGGCAACGGTGCTGCACGCCCTGCCGCGCCGCACGGCAGCCCGCTTCCCGCTGGCACTGCGCGCGATCGGCGCGGCGTGAGGACGCTGCATCCGTTCACGCTGCTGGCCGTCGCGACGGCGCTGCCGGCGCTGGCGTGGATTCTCCCGGCGCCCGGGGGCGGGCTCGCCACGGCGGGCATTGCCTTTGGCCTGCTGGGCTCCCCCGGCCTCCGCCGCGGGCTGTGGCCCGCGCTCGTAGCGGTCGCGCCGTTCTGGGTGTTTCTGTTGCTGCTGCACGACGTGCGGACGACGGTGGCGATCGGCCTGCGCATCAGCACCATGGTGGCCAGCTTCGTGTGGCTCGCCGCCGTGCTCGCGCCGGACCGGCTCGTCGAAGCGACGGTCGCGCGCGGGTGGAGTATCACGGCCGCCTACCTGTTCGCCGCGACGCTGTCGGCCGTACCTATGCTCAAGGCGCGCGCGCGCCGGATCGTGGAGGCGCAGCGCTGCCGCGGGCTGTCGCCCCGCGGCAGCGTCGCGAACCGGCTCCGGGCGCTGCGCGCGCTCGCCCTGCCGCTCGTACTGTCGGCGCTCCACGAGGTGGACGAGCGGACGCTCGCGTTGGAGTCGCGCGGCCTGGTGTCCGGCGCACGGCGCACGTCGCTCGCGCCGCCGCCGGACCGAGTCGTGGAGCGCGTGGTGCGGTGGGGCCTGCTGCTGCTCTGCCTCGCCGCGCTCGTGCGGAGACTGGCGTGACGCCGCTCGCGCTCGAGGAGGTGACCTTCTGGTATCCCGCGACCGAGACGCCCGCGTTGCGCGACGTGGCGCTGGAAGTCGCAGCCGGGGAAATCGTCGCGCTCGTGGGGAAGGTCGGGGCGGGCGCCTCGACCCTGCTGCTCGTAGCCGCCGACCTGGCCCCGCGGGTGACGGGCGGCCGGCTTGCGGGAGCTGTGCGGCGGCGGGCGCGCAGCGGCATCGTCCTGCCCACGCCCTGGACCCAGCTGTCCGGCATGGCCTTCACCGTGTGGGACGAGGTCGCGTTCGGACCGGCGAATCTCGGCTGGCCGGGGCACGAAATCGCCCGGTACGTCGACCACGCGCTCGAGCGGTTGGAGATCGCGTCGCTCGCCGCGCGCGACCCCGTCACGCTCTCAGGCGGTGAGCTGCAGCGCGTCATCGTCGCTGGCCTCCTCGCCATGGACCCCGACGTCGTGTTGCTCGACGAGCCGACCGCAGAGCTCGATCCCGCGGGCGCCCGCTCGGTGTGGCGCCTGCTTCGGTTGCTGGCGGGAGAAGGCAAGGCGATCGTCGTCGCGACGAGCGAGCTCGACGCCGTGCCCGACGTGGCGGACCGCGTGGTGTGGCTCGAAGACGGCGCGGTCCGCGCGATCGGGACGCCGCAGCTGCTCGCCGAGGACGCTGCCGGCGACGGCGGTGTGGGTACGACGGTCGCGGGCATCTGGCGGACGGCAGGACTGGCCCCACCCTACCCGCTCACAGTGGCCGACGCCGTGCGGCGGTGGCCGTGAGCGCCGCGCTCCGCCTCGACGGGGTTGGCTTCTCTTACGGAGCGGTCGCGGCGCTGTGCGACGTCTCGTTCGAGGTCGCCGCGGGGGAGCGCGTCGCCCTGCTCGGGCGTAATGGTGCCGGGAAAACGACGCTGGTCCGCCTCGTGGCAGGGTTGCTCCACCCCGACGCAGGGACGCTGTGGGTCGGCGATTGGGACACAGGCGAGCGCGCCCCCGAACAGCTGGCGCGCCGTGTCGGCTCGCTGTTCCAACACGCCGACCAGCAGCTGTTCGCCCGGACGGTGCGAGAGGACGTGGGATTCGGACCGCGCGCGCTCGGGTTTCCGGCTCACGAGGTCAGTCGCCGCACGGAGGAGGCGCTCGAAGCACTCGCCCTGGGTGGCCACGCCACGCAGCATCCCTACGACCTCCCACCGGCGCTCCGCAAGCTCGCCGCTCTGGCCGGCACGTTGGCGCTCGAGCCCATGCTGCTGGTGCTGGATGAGCCCACGGGGGGACTCGATCGCGTGTTGCGCGCACAGGTGGCGGACGCGCTGCGCGAGCACGCCGAGCGGGGGGCCGCGCTGCTGGTGGTGACGCACGACCTCGCCTTCGCCGCCGAGACGCTGGATCGCGGGATCGTGCTCGACGGCGGCCGCCTCGCGTACGACGAGCCGCTCGCGGCGCTGCTCACTTC
Source organism: Gemmatimonadales bacterium (assembly GCA_035637455.1). Classification (GTDB taxonomy): domain Bacteria; phylum Gemmatimonadota; class Gemmatimonadetes; order Gemmatimonadales; family GWC2-71-9; genus 20CM-4-69-16. Next base: position 14,232 of record DASPXE010000247.1, on the reverse strand, counting down.
GGCGGAACGTCTCAAGCCGCTCGGGCTCGTCCCGCCGACCGTCGCCGCGCTGTCGGTCGCGCTGGACCTTCCGGGGCGGCCGGTGCGCGAGCGTGACGCCGCTCACACGCTGGCCCGCGTTGCCGGAGGTGGTCCCGGGCTCTAGATTGCTCGCTCGCGGTATGGCGACTCTCGAGACGATCGCTACGCGGCTCGCGCGCTGTGTGGAGCTGTTTCGCGATCCGGGTGCGAAGGAAGCCCAGAAGGCGGAATTCCGGGCGCTGCACGGCCTGCTGCGCGACTCGCCGGTCACGCTCACGTTCGTAGCCGGCCGGATCGAGCTGAACGGCGTGCCGTGTGAGACGCAAGCACTCGTCCGGCTGATGCAGCGGCTCGACCTGCACGACATCGCCGCGATCGCGCTGCCGCAGAACCCGCCGCCCGCCCAGCTGTTCGAGCTACTCAGGGCGCTGGCCGATCAGCCGGGATTGGAGGACGTTGCCACGCGTCTCGGGGGATCGGGGGCGCGCGCGGACGGGATCCGCGTCACCCAGGCGGGCGACCCGGCTCCGCCGGCCGCGCCGCGTGCCCCGCCCGATGGGATCGGCCCTGCCGAGCCGGTCGTGCCTTCGCCCGATGCCACCAGACGCGGGGCGCCGACCCTTGGGACCGAAGGCATCCTGCGCGGGGAGGCGATGCAGGACATCCGCTCGGTGCACCTGAGCGGCGTGCCGCTGGTGACACACGATCCCCCGCCGCCGCCTGCCGCGCGCGCCCTGCCGGGAGCTAAAGCCGCGGAGGACCCCCCCGCCCCCCCGGCCCCATTGGCTCCCCCGCCGCTGCCGGCTAGCGCGACCCCGCAGCCCGGTCCACGTGCAGGCGGGGCCGACGACCCCCTTTCCGAGCTGGAGCGCAACCCGGCGGCCGAGAACGTCGGCGACGTGCTGGCCGTCCTGATCCAGCAGGTCGAGACAGCGCTGAAGCGCAACCGCCTCGAAGAGCTGCTGCGGCTCGTCACGGCCGTCACGCGCGTCGAGCAGCGCGTCTCGGAAGAGAGTGGCGCGCGACGCCAGTACGGGATCGCGCTGCGCCGCATTTACACGAAGCCGGTGGTCGAGGCGCTCGCGCGTCTCGTCAGCGTACCTCGGCACCGCACCGAAGCGACGCTGGCGCTGCAGCGGGCCGGCGCGGACGCGGTGGAGGTGCTGCTCGACATGCTGGTCGCGGCGCCCGCGGTGAGCGAGCGGCGCGCCGTGTTCGACGCGCTGACGCAGATGACGCAGGGCACGGAGCAGGTCGTGCACATGCTCGACCACCACGAGTGGTTCGTGGTGCGCAACGTGGCGGAGCTGGTCGGCGAGCTGGGGATGGAAGACGCCGTTCCGGCGCTGAGCCGGCGGCTGGGCCACGAAGACGAGCGGGTGCGCAAAGCGGTCGCGCTCGCGCTCGCGAAAATCGGCTCGCGCAACACGGCCGAGCCGCTGCGGCGGGCGCTGCGCGACGAGTCGCAGGAGGTGCGCATGCAGGTGGCGCTCGGGATCGGCCGCAAGTCGAGCGCCCTGGCGATGCCGCTCGTCGTGGCCATGGACGAGGAGGAAGACGAAGCGGTGCAGCGGGAGCTGATCCTAGCCCTGGGCCGGATCGGGAGTCCGGACGCGGTCCAGGCGCTGATCAAGTTCGTCCAGCCCGCGGGACGGATCTTCGGCCGCAAGCCGGCCGGATTCCGCGCCGCCGCCGTCGAAGCGCTGCGCCTCGCCGCGACGCCGGCGGCGGTGGGGACGCTGCAGGGACTGGCCGAGGACGGCGACCGCCAGGTGCGGAACGCGGCGCGAGCGGCGCTGGAGGAGCTGAAGCGCAAGCCGCGCGGCTGACCCGGGGGGGCGACGCCCGGGGTTCAACCCATCCCGCTCACGTAGGAATGAAGCTGACCTTGGGATCGAGCCGGCGCGCGAATGCGGCCAGGAGACGCGCCACCCGCTCGAGGTCCTCCACCGCCACCATCTCATTGGGACTGTGCATGTAGCGGTTGGGCACGCTCACGAGCCCGGTCGGGATGCCGCGCAGGGCGTTGTAGATCGCGTCGGCGTCGGTGCTGGTGTCGTGCGGCGCCGCCTGCACGCTGTAGGGGATCTGTTCCTGCTCGGCGCATTGCACCAGCAGGTCGAACACGACGGGGCTGACCGAGGAACCGCGGGCCAGCACCGGTCCGCCTCCTAACTTGTGCTCGCCCGCCCGCTTTTTCTCTGCGCCCGGGTAATCGGTCGCGTGCGTCACGTCCACCACGAGGGCAACCTGCGGGTCGAGTCCGACGGCGCTGGTGCGGGCTCCGCCACCGGTCCACGCGATCTCCTCACGCGTCGTCGCGACAGCGAACACCGCGGCGTGCTTGGGACGGTCTTTCGCGAGTAGCCGCAGCACCTCGGCCACGACGTAGGCTCCGATCCTGTTGTCGATGCTGCGCGACACGATGCGCCCGTTCGGCAGCTCCTGCACGTCCGCGTCCAGCACCGCGGGATCTCCCACGCGCACACGCTCGAGCGCTTCGGCCCGGTTGGCGGCGCCGATATCGATCCATAGGTCCGTGATCTTGGAGACCTTGTCCATGTCCTCCTTCTTCATGAGGTGGATCGCCTGCTTGCCGATCACGCCGCGCACCGGTCCCTTCGGCCCCGCGATCACGATGCGCTGCCCGACCAGCACCTGCGGGTCCCACCCGCCGATCCCGGCGAAGTAGAGGTAGCCCTCGTCATCCACGTGCGTCACCTGGAGCCCGATCTCGTCGATGTGGCCGGCGAGCATGAGCCGCGGCGCGCCCTTGGGGTTCACGGCGGCGGTCGAGTTGCCATGGACGTCGGCTGTGACCTCGTCGGCGAACGCCTTCACCTCCTCACGCCATACGCGGGCGGGGGCGGTCTCGAAGCCGGAAGGCCCCGGGGTGTCGAGCAGGCGCTTCAAGAAGTCCAGCGTGGGTTTCGTCATGGATGGGTTGGGGTGGAAAGAGGAATACCGAGCCGGCTGCGAATGCTGTCGGCCGCGGCGCCCGTGGCGAGGGTCGGCTGATGGCCGGCTCGGATGGGGATCGCCGACAGGCGGAGCTGCTTGTTTGGTCGGACGATAACGCGCAGGATCGCCGAGAGCCGCGTCCACGGACCGCTCTGCAGGAAGATGAAGTTCCCGAGCGATTGCACGATCGGCTTGCCCTTGTACCGGACGACCGGCTGGAGCACGTGGGGGTGGTGGGCGAGCACCAGGTCCGCGCCGGCGTCCACCAAGCCGTACAGCAAGTCCTGGTGGTACTTGGGCGGCGCGTCGGCGAATTCCTGACCACCGTGGACGCTCACGACGACGAGGTCGGCCCGGCCGCTCTGCTTGAGGCTCCTGATCGCGGGGTAGATCCACGCCGTGTCTCCCCACGCGACGTAGTTCGCTCCGGGGTGCCGGTAGAAGGTGTACGGGGCCGGATTCCAGGCGCGGGTGATCGCGAAGAAGGCAATGCGCCAGCCCCCACGCCGCACGATCACGGGTTGCTCGGCCATGTCCCGCCCGAATGCGGATCCCACGAACAGCACGCCGGCCCGCGTGAGCTGGCGCATCGTCTCCTGCAACGTCGCCTCTCCCCCGTCCCAGGCGTGGTTGTTGGCCGTGCTCACGATGTCAAACCCCGCCTGCGCCAGCGCCAGCGCCGCGATGGGCGGGGCGGTGAACACCGCCCCCGAATCGTCCACCTGGCCCGTGTCCACCGCGATCGGGCTTTCCAGGTTGCCGAAGGTGATGTCCGCGCCGCGCAGCGTGTCGAGCAGCGGGCGAAACGAGTACAGCGTGTCCCCCTCGATCAGCCGCTCCCGGGCCGTGCGCCGCCCCAGGTTGATGTCGCCCACCGCATACAGCCGCAGGGGACCCCGAGGAGGGACCGCCGGCGCCTGCAGCAGGGCCAGCAGCACGCTGCACGACGCCACGAGGTGACCCGTCATAGCCGTCGGACCTCAACAAGCCTGGGTGAAACCATCAACGGTGGATCAACTGCGCGAGGACTCCAGCCGCGTCGACCAGCCGCGGCCCCGGGCGTGAAGTATAGGCGTTGCCGTCGAGCAACTCGACGCGCCGGTCGAGCACCGCCCGCGCGTCGCGGTCCGCAACCAAAGCCAGCTCGCGGCGCGCCCGCTCCACGTCGAAGCCACACAGCGCGACTACCACGACGTCGGGCGCGAGGGCGCCGAGCTCCTGCCAGGAGCGGGGCGCGGAGTGCGTCCCGGGGAGATTGCCGATGTCCCGGCCACCCGCCATCTCGACCAGCTCGGGGACCCAGTGGCCCGCGACGTAGGGCGGGTCCAGCCACTCGAGCACCAGGACGCGCGGGCGCGTAGGCCGTTGTGCGCCGGCCCGGCGTACACGTCGCAAGCGGTAAGCCAATCCCGCTAGCAGCTCGTCCGCCTCGTCCGTGAGCTCGAGGGCCGCAGCGATCTTCCGGATGTCGATCATGACCTCGGGGAGCGTGTGCGCATGCAGGGTCACGACCCAAGGCGTGGGCGTAAGCGCAGCGACGAGGCCGGCGAGCTGCGCCTGGCCCACGGCGCACACGTCGCACACCGCCTGCCCGATGATGACATCGGGCCGCAGCCGCGCCACGAGCTGCGCATCGACCTCGATCGCCGGGGCGCCGGTGCGCTTCGCATCCGCCATCGCGCGATCGATCTCGCCGGACGAGAGCCCGGGGTCGACCCGCGTGCTCGTCACCTGCGGGAGGGCACGCACCTCGGGCGGGTAGTCGCACTGGTGCGTCACCCCGACGAGGTGGCTGCCCGCTCCCAGCGCGGCGACGATCTCGGTGGCGGCGGGAAGTAGGGAAACGACGCGCATCGCTATCCACGAAGAGCGCGCATGCTGAAATGTAGGCGTGGAGCATGCTGCGCCCCTACCGTGCGCGGATGTGTCACTGCTCGCGGAGGCCAATCCAGTAGAGCAGCGCTCCCAGCAGTCCGAAGAGCCCGAAGGCGAGGCCGATGGAGTGGGGCAGATTCCCGAGCGCGGTGAAGACGGGCACCCGCTCGGCGAGCGCGTCCGCGGAGCCCAGGACGCCCGCGATCGCCGCCAGCACGATTCCACAGATGGCTCCCCCCGCGATCAAGCCGCTCGCGAACAGCACCCCCGGACCCGATTCGACCTGGGCGAGCGATTGTTGCCGTGCCTGCGCGCGCCGCTCGATGAGCCACCGCACCACGCCGCCCACGAACATCGCCGAGGAGGTGGAGATCGGCAGGTACACCCCTACCGCGACCGGCAGCGCCTGCACCCCCATGAGCTCGATCGCGATGGTGATGAACACCCCGAGCAGCACCAACACCCACGGCAGTTTGTGGGTCAGAATGCCGTCGGTGATGAGCGCCATGATGGTCGCCTTGGGCGAATCGAGCCGGGGAATGGTCTTGCCGCGATACTCGTGCACGCGGCCGCCGATGCCGGGATCGAGCACGTAGCGCAGCTCGCGAGTCGGCGGGTCCATCAGGTACTTGCCGGCGGCGACGCCGTCGGTGACGACGTAGACGCGGACGACCTGATACGTCGCGCGGTCCACCGAGTCGCTGCCGGCGATGCGGAACCCCGACATGGTCGCGGGCAGGACCTCGACCGGCGCCCGGCCACCCGCCGTCGGCGCCAGCGCCTGCGCGCGGAACGGAGCGTGCGTCTCGGGGACGGGATAGGTGTACGCCCGGTTGAGTAGCGTGAGTGTCCAGCCGACGACGAGCGCCGATCCCAGGGCGCCGATCAGGATGGCGATCTGCTGTTTGCGCGGCGTGGAGCCGACGAGGAAGCCGGTCTTCAGGTCCTGGGACGTGTTGCCGGCATTCGCCGTGGCGACGGCCACGACGGCGGCGATCGAGATCGCCTGCACGCGGTGGTCCACGCCGGTCCAGCCGATGGCGACGAAGATCAGGCACGTCCCGAGCAGCGCCGCGATGGTCATGCCGGAAATCGGGTTCGCCGAGGAGCCGATCTGGCCGCAGATGCGGGAGGACACGGTAGCGAAGAAGAATCCGAAGATCACGATCAGGACCGCGCCGAGCAGGTTGACGCCCAGCTGCGGCAGCAGCGTGAGGACGATGGCGAGGGCGATCGAGCCGCCGACGGTGAGTGAAATGGGGAGATCGTGCTCGGTCCGCAGCCGGGTGACGGCCTGGCCGACGCGGGACGCGCGCAGCTCCTTCCAGCTTGAGGCGAACGAGCTCGCGATCGTCGGGAGCGAGCGGGCCAGCGCGATGATTCCCGCCGAGGCGACGGCGCCGGCCCCGATGTAGAACACGAAGCTGGCGCGGAGCTCACTCGGACTCATGTCGCGGATCAGCTTCACTGCCGGGAACCCGAACGGCTCGGTGAGGCCCGACCCCACGAGCTTGATCGCGGGGGCGAGCACCAGATAGGCGAAGCAGCCGCCGGCGAACAGGTAGCCGGCGATACGCGGGCCGATGATGTAGCCCACGCCCAGGAGCTCCGGGGAGATTTCCGTCGAGATGGCAGCGCCTGGATAGAAGGCAAGCGCCTTCCCGGGCACATCGGGCCACAGCTTGAGCCCGCCCATCAAGAACTTGTAGACGAAGCCCACTCCGAACGCCTGGAACACGCGCTTAGCCTGCAGGCCGCGCTCTTCGCCGGCGATCAGCACTTCCGCACACGCCGTGCCCTCGGGGTAGATCAAGGTGTCGTGCTCCTTCACGATCAAGGCGCGGCGCAGCGGAATCATCATCAGGATGCCCATCAGCCCGCCCGCGGTCGCCAGGATCGCCACCCGGCTGATGTCCAAGTCGTAGCCCATCAGCAGGATCGCCGGGATGGTGAAGACCACGCCGGCCGCGACCGAGTCGCTGGCCGACCCGGTCGTCTGGACGATGTTGTTCTCGAGAATCGACGTCCGGCCGAGGGCGCGGAAGATCGTGATCGAGAGCACGGCGATCGGGATGGAGGAGCTGACGGTGAGTCCGATCTTGAGGGCGAGGTACACGCTCGACGCGCTGAAGATCAGGCCGAGCAGCACGCCGAGGATCAGGGCGCGCGGCGTGAGCTCCGCGGGGAAGTGTGTGGCGGGGATGTAGGGCTCGTGGTCGGCCATATGGGCGGGGAATCTGAACCTGGGCGATGGAAGGCGGTAGAGGGCGGTGCCGGACGGTGGAGGTTACTATGGGTGGTATGGTTGACCTCGACCGCCCAGGATCGGCCTTCGACCGTCTGTTTCTCGACTTCCAGGCCGCCCTCGTGGGGCGCTACTCACTGGAGCGGGAGCTGGGCCGCGGGGGGATGGGCGTGGTGTATCTCGCGCGCGAGGTGAGGCTCGACCGCCCCGTCGCCATCAAACTGCTGCCGCCCGGCAAGGCGGGGGACATGAATCTGCGGGAGCGATTCCTGCGCGAGGCGCGGACCGCCGCGAAGCTCAGCCACCCGCACATCATCCCCATCTTCACGGTCGACGAGGTCGGCGACTTCGTGTTCTTCGCCATGGCCTACGTGGACGGCGAAACGCTCACCGAGCGCGTGCGGCGCCGCGGACCGCTGGCGCCCTCGGAGGCGGCGCGGGTGCTGCGGGAGGTCGCCTGGGCGCTGGCGTACGCCCATTCGCAGGGGCTGGTGCACCGCGACGTGAAGGCGGACAACATCATGCTGGAGACTGCGACGGGCCGCGCCCTCGTCGCCGACTTCGGGATTGCGGGGTTGGTGCGCGGCGCGGCGGCGCTGGCCGGCGGTGAGGTGATCGGCACGCCCGAATTCATGAGCCCCGAGCAGGCGCTGGGCGAGCCGGTGGACGCGCGTAGCGACCTCTACGCCCTTGGGGTCGTGGGGTACTTTGCCCTTTCCGGCGCGTTGCCATTCGAAGGGGCGAAGGCGACCGAGGTGCTGGCGAAGCAGGTGACGGAGCCACCGCCGCCGCTCCATGCGGTCGCTCCGGGCGCGCCGCGGCGGCTCGCCCGCGCGATCGAGCGCTGCCTCGAAAAAGATCCGGCCGAGCGGCCCCAGAAGGCCGAGGAGTTGGCCGGACAGCTCGCGCTGGAGCAGCGCAAGGAAGTCCCCGTCGTGCTGCGGGCATTCGTGAAGCACAACTCGCGGCTCGATGGGGCCGGGGTGCTGCTCTATCCGTTGGGGCTGCTGTTGGCGTCGGCCTTCGTGGGCGGCGCCCTCGGCTCGTCGGCCGCGTTCGGTACCTTCTTCGGCGGCCTCACCGTCGTACCGCTCGCCGCGCTGGTGAACCGGGCCCGCCGGCTGCTCAAAGCCGGGTTCGGCCACGGCGACATCGGCGTGGCATTCCGCGCGGAGATTGAGCAACAGCGGGAAGAGCGGGCCGTGGAGCACGGGACCGGCCCGTCCTGGACCGAGCGGCTGCTGCAAGCCGGGGCCGTCGTAGGGCTCGTCACCGCCGGCGTCAGCTTGACCGCGCTCTGGGGCGGCGGCCCGGAATCGATGCTCTGGATCCTCGTCCCGGTGTTCGGAGCGTCGCTCGTCGTGGGCCTCGGCTCGGGGCTCATGGCGCTGATCCTGCTGCAACGCCGTCGCGACGTTGACACGGACTTTTACGCCAAGTTCTGGACCGGGCCGATCGGCCGCTGGCTGTTCGGGCTGGCGCGTTCGTTCACATCCGCGAAGGCCCTGCCGGCGCCGATGACGCATCGACCCACGGAGCTCTCGATCGGGATGGCCGCGGAGCAGTTGTTCGCGACGCTCCCGAAGGACACCCGCCAGCAGCTCCGTGACCTGCCTGCCGTGGTGCACCGTCTGGAAGAGGACGCGCAGAAAATGCGGCGCCGGCTCGAGGAGCTGCAGGAGGTCCTGGCCGACACAGGGAAGGGGGACGCGGGACCGGGGAAGGGTGACGCCCGGGTCGAGGCGCGGCGCCGGCGGATCGTCGCCGACCTCGAGGTCGAGCGCGACGTCGTGCAGCAACGTCTCAGCGACGCCGTGCGGGCGCTCGAGACGATCCGGCTCAACCTGCTGCGGCTGCACGCGGGCTCCGGCACGGTCCAGAGCCTCACCACGGACCTGGGCCTCGCGCGCGAAGTCGCCAAAGAGATCGGCTTCCTCCTCGAGGCCGAGCGGGAGGTCGAGGAGGAGCTCCGCTGAGGGCCGCCGACGGGTTGGCGGAGCGGTGTTTTTGCGTTGCAGAGTGGGGCTCAGGGCCGGGGAACCCCGCCTAGACCACCCGGGGTACTGAGGGCGCGCTCATAGCGTAGGCCCGACGCCCTCTGTCGTGTCGCCGCCACACCGCGCAATCGATGCTACGAGAAACGGATCCCCATTTCCGCCTGCTCGACCGTGCGCTGGCCGGTCGTTACGCGCTCGAGCGCCGTCTTGGCAGAGGCGGCATGGGCGTGGTGTTCCTCGCGCGCGAGCTTAGCCTCGATCGCCGGGTCGCTATCAAGCTGTTGCTCCCTGGAAAGGCGGTCGACCCGGTCGCGCGCGAGCGCTTCCTCGTCGAGGCGCGGACCGCGGCGCAGTTGTCCCATCCCAACATCGTCCCCATCTTCGCCGTCGACGAGCGGACCGACGTCGTGTTCTTCGCCATGGCGTACGTCGAGGGCCAGACGCTGGGTCAGCGGGTGCGCGAGCGCGGGCCGCTCCGTCCCGAGGAAGGCGCGCGGCTGCTGCGCGAGGTGGGGTGGGCGCTGGCGCACGCGCATGAGCGCGGCGTCGTGCACCGTGATGTGAAGCCCGACAACATTCTGCTCGACGCCGCCACCGGCCGCGCACTGGTGTCCGATTTCGGCATCGCCCGGGTAGGCGCAGGCGGCGGGACGACCGGGCCGCGGGAGGTGGTGGGGACCGCCGAGTACATGAGCCCGGAGCAGGCGAGCGGGCTCGGGGTGGATGCACGGAGCGATCTCTACTCGCTAGGCGTGGTCGGTTACTACGCACTGTCGGGCCAGCTGCCGTTCGACGCACGCGACTCCTACGAGATGCTGGCGCGGCATATCGCGGCGCCGCCGACGCCGCTCGCCTCGGTCGCGCCCGGAGTGCCGCGGCGGCTGGCACAGGTCATCGACCGCTGTCTCTTGAAAGAGCCGGCGGCCCGGTTCACGAGCGGCGCGCACCTCGCCGACGCCGTCCGCCTCGCGGTGGCGGTACCGGTGGGCCCGCCGCTCGCGCTACGGGCGTTCCTCGTCGAGAGCCGGCAGCTCTCCGCTCCGGCGCTGCTGTACGGGACGCTGCTCGGCCTCGCCGTCCCGTTGCTGGTGATGCAGCTCGTCACCTCCGCCGAGCTCCGCGCCAGACTCGTGGCCGCGGGCTTCATCGTCTGGCTGTTCGTGCTGCCGACCGTGCTGATGGTGTTGCGGGTGCGGCGGCTGCGCGCCGCGGGGTTCGATCGCGACGACCTGACCGACGCGCTCGCCGCCGAGCTGGTGCGCCACCGGGAGGAGCTGGCGTTTCTGTACGGCGAGGGGCCGTCGCGCCTCGAGCGACTGTTGCGACGTCTGGCGTACGCCGGGGTCTGTCTCGCGGCGACGGCGGTCGGGGTGGGACTGCGCGCGCCCGGCCTGGCTGCGAGCTCCGTTCAGCTCGCGGCGCTCGGCATCGGGGTAGGAGTGGCCCTGCTCGCCGCCGTCATGGCTCGGGCGCGCACCGAGCATCGCACCGACCCGAAACGCGAGCGCCGGCTGCGCTTCTGGGGCGGGCCGCTCGGGCGGTGGCTGTTCCGGCTCGCCGGGCTCCGGCTGGCGCGGCGCCGTGCCGCGACTGCTGCCCACACCGATCGGCCTTCGCCCGACATCGTAGTCGACGCCGTGGCGGAGGGAGACGATAGAGGGCGGCAGGAGGCGGTAGAGGGCGGGAGCTGTCCACGATAGGACCGCGACGGTCCGCTACCGCCCCCCTCTGACCGCCCGTAGTCTCTCCCCAGCCTCTCGTAGCTGCTCTTCCGTCTTACAGAACGCGAACCGGACCAGCCGCCGTCCCAGCTCGGGGCGGCTGAAGAAGCTCGAGCCCGGGACCGGGGCGACGCCCGCCTCGCACGTGAGCCAGCGGGCGAATGCGTCGTCCGGCAGGTCGGAGAGCGCCGAGAAGTCGGCGAGGATGTAGTAGGCGCCCTCGGGCGCCTCGCAGCGAAACCCCGCCGCGAGCAGCGCGCCGTGCAACAGGTCCCGGCGGGCGCGGTAGTCGACGGCGAGACCCCGGTAGTACTCGGGCCCCAGCGTCTCGAGGCCGACGGCGATCGCCTCCTGGAGCGGCGCCGGCGCTCCGACGGTGAGAAAGTCGTGTACCTTGCGGATTGCGTCGGTCACTTCCGGCGGCGCAATGATCGTCCCGACCCGCCACCCGGTGACGCTGAAGGTCTTGGACGCGCCGCTGATGGTGATCGTGTGGTCGCGCATCCCGGCGAGCGTCGCGATCGGGATGTGCTTTCCCTCGTAGTAGATGTGCTCGTAGATCTCGTCTGTCACCGCATAGGCGTCATGCCGCCGGCACAGCTCCGCTATGCCCTCGAGCTCCCGCCCGGACAGGACGCGGCCGGTCGGATTGTTGGGTGTGCAGACGATGATCGCGCGGGTGCGCTGCGAAAACGCCGCGGCGAGGCGGTCCAGGTCGAGCGGCGCTCCGGCCGCGATCGGGACGTACACCGGACGCGCGCCGCAGAGGATCGTGTCGGGGCCGTAGTTCTCGTAAAACGGCTCGAACACGATGACCTCGTCCCCGGGATCGACGACGGCGAGGAGGGCTGATGCCATCGCCTCGGTCGCGCCGCACGTGACCGTCACCTCCGTCTCCGGATCCACGGTCATTCCGTACCAGTCGGCGTACTTCCGCGCCAGGGCGTCACGCAACCGCTTGGCGCCCCAGGTGATGGCGTACTGGTTGATGTCGTCGCGGATTGCGCGCGCCGCGGCGTCCTTCAGGGGGTCGGGCGCAGAGAAGTTCGGAAACCCCTGCGCCAGGTTGATCGCACCGTGCTCGTTGGCGAGCCGGGTCATGCCGCGGATGACCGATTCGGTGAAGCCGTGGGTACGGGTGGCGGTGTGCATGGGAGAAAACTAGTCCTCGGCCGCGCGAACAGACTCCACACAGCAACCCGACACCATCGCCACAAACGGCGCTCCGCCGCAGCACCCCGATCGGCAAGCTATTCGCCTGCTGCGACGACAGTTACGACGAGAGCCACAGCCTCTTGGTGAGCGCCGTCACAGTTACCTGGCCCAGGTGCAGCGCTCTTCAGCTAGACGTTGCCCCGGTGGGGGGCGGCGCCTCCCGCCCGACGCGGGGTGTATCCCCGCCGCGCCCAGCAACCCATAGGGATTTACCCGAGGGAGCCGTCCGTGCAGACGACACCGTTCCGCTGGTGCGCCTTAGTCTCGACCCCGCTGGTCCTCTTTTCACTGGTCGGCTGCGACCGACCGGATTCCGTAATGGGATCCGCCTCGCAACCCACGTTCGCGGTCGACCCGGGAGCCTCCAGCCCGACCGGCAGCCTCGCCGCGGGGCGCTCGGCGCACGTGGCCGTGCGGCTGGTTGACGGCCGGGTGCTCGTTGCGGGCGGGGTGAACGGGTTCACGCGGCTTGCGTCCGCGGAGCTGTTCAGCCCGGGGACCGGCACGTGGAGCACGACCGCCAGCATGTCGGCCCCACGGCTCGGCCATGCGGCCGTCCTCCTCGCCGACGGTCGGGTGCTGGTGGTGGGCGGCGCCTCGTTCAACGGGTGTGCCGCGGCGCCGGTCGGTACGGGGGCCGAGATCTACGATCCGGCAACCGGGAAGTGGACAGTGACGGGGAGCATGAAGGTCGCGCGGAACAGCCCAGCTATCGTCCTGCTCGCCAGCGGCAAGGTGCTGGTCGCGGGAGGCGGCGACCGCTGCGGTCGCCTCTGGAATTCGGCGGAGGTGTACGATCCGGCGACTGGCGCGTGGACGCTCACCGGCTTTATGGTCGCGCCCCGCCAGTCGGCAGCCGCCGTGCGCCTCAGCGACGGTCGCGTGCTCGTGGCCGGCGGCATGGGCGTCTATCCGTTCCCGTCGGTCGCCAGCGCCGAGCTGTACGATCCGGCGAGCGGCACCTGGAAGGCGACCGGGTCAATGAACGACCCGAGGATGTGGACGCTGGAAGACATGAGCGCATTGGGTTTCCTCGCGCTGCTCCCCGACGGCCGCGTGTTCACGGCGGGCGGCTTGAACCGCTGCAACGCGTTCGACTGTCCCAGCACCGTCTCGCTCAATTCGGCGGACCTGTATGATCCCGCTGCAGGCACGTGGACGCGGACCGGGGCAATGGCGGGTCGGCGCTCCGAGCACCAGATGACGGTCCTGCCGAGCGGGTACGTGTTGGTCACCGGCGGGCGGAACGGCGGCTCGGTGCTGAAGACCGTAGAGCTCTTCGATGCCGCAAGCGGCAAGTTCCTGAACGCCGCAACCCTGGTGACCGGGCGGTTCGATCATACCACGACGCCCCTCGCTGACGGGCGGGCCCTGATCGCCGGCGGGTTGAACTCCACCGGGCTGAGCGCCGCGGAGGTTTACGTCCTGAACCGCTCGCCCGTCGCCAACGCGGGCTCGGGCGTCTCGGGGACGGAAGGCTCCCCGGTGAGCTTCGATGGGTCTACGTCGTCCGATCCGGACGGCGATGCGCTGACCTACTCGTGGGACTTCGGGGACCACAGCCCAGCGGCGACGGGCGCGACACAGACGCACACCTACGCCGACAACGGGACGTATAGCGTCACGCTCACGGTCTCCGACGGCAAGGCCAGCAGCAGGGCGACAACGACGGCGACGATCGCCAACGTTCCGCCCACGGTCTACGCATTCGCGGGGGGGTCGATCCTGCCGGGTGAGACGTTCGCGAGCTCGGGCTGGTTCGGAGATCCCGGCGCCGACAGCTGGACCGGGACCGTGGATTACGGGGATGGCTCGGGTGCTCAGCCGCTCACGCTCACGGGCAAGGAGTTCGCGCTGAGCCACTCGTACCGTGTGGCGGGCTCGTACACGGTGACCGTGACCGTGACCGACGATGACGGCGGATCGGGCGCGGGCCACGCGACCATCGTCGTCGAGACCGCCCAGCAGGCGATCGAGGGGCTGCTGATGCCCCGGGTCGAGGCGCTGGCGTCGTCGGGCGCCCTGGATCGCGGTAACGCGAACGCGCTGTGCGCCATTCTGCGCGCGGCCGAGCAGCAGCTCGCCCGGGACGGCACGACGCCCGCGGCGAACCAACTGGCGGCGTTCCGCCACCAGGTGGATGCCCTGGTTCGCTCCGAACGGCTTTCGCCCAGCGACGCCCAGGGGCTGCTGGACG
>DASPXE010000246.1:0-3943 GCA_035637455.1 Gemmatimonadales bacterium | reverse complement strand
AAGCTGCGCAGCTTGGCCTCGCTCTCCGCGGTCACGGTGCAGGAATTCACGACGGCGACGTCCGCGGCGGCGGGATCGTCCACGACGACCGCGCCCTCGTCGGCGAACGCCTGGCGCACCAGCTCGGTGTCGTACTGGTTCGCCTTGCAGCCGAAGGTGTGGAAGTAGACGTTCACGGGCGGACGGTGAGGCCCAGCAGGAACGTCCAGACGCGCTCGGAGAGCCCGCCGCCCTTCCGCTCGAGGTGCTCGAGCCCGACATCGACCAGCGCGCGACCGCGCGCGAACGCCCGGCCCGTGCCGGCCGCCACTCCCACCTCGGTCGGCGCGGTCGCGCCCGCGCCGAACGGCAGCTGCCCGCCGCGCGCGCCGAGCCGGAGCGGCGAGAATCCGCTTCCCACCTCCAGGCCCGCGGACCAGCTCACCGTGTTAAACGCACCAGCGCCGGCGGTCGCCCACGTGCGCCGCGTGAGCGCTCCCGCGAGGCGCACGCTCGGGCTCGGCGCCCACCGCAGGCCACCACCCACGGTGTTGGGCAGGTCCGTTTGCGTCGTGACGACGTCGCCCAGGCGGGCGCGCAGCCGGTTGTCGGAGCGCGCGAAGGCGGCGAGGCGCAGCCCCGGCAACAGGTCGAGGAGCGCGCTCCCCGAGACCCCGACGCCGTCGTAGCGGACCTCGTCGCTCTGCTTGATCGCATGGTACGCGGTGTCGTCGAAGATCCGCGCGGCGGTCTCGCGGGTCGAGCCGCTCAGCACGTGCAGCGCCACCCCGAGGGCGAAGCGCGAGCCGACGCGTAGCGCCGCCGTGAGCCGCAGATCGGCGACGCCGCCGTCGCTCGTGAGCTCGTCCGAGTATGGCTGCATCGTGCCCCGCAGCAGCAGCGAATCGCGCAGTGTGACGTCCCACGTCCGGTCGAGGTACGTAGTGAAGCCGCCCCCCAGGACCAAGCGGCCGAACACCGGCCCGGCGAGTCCCATCACCGGGAACCGGCTGGCGCGGAGCGAAGTGGTGGCGCCCGCCGCCTCCGCATCGCGGTACGAGGTCCCGCCCATCGCCGTGGCCGTGAGCTGGGGCAGGTCCGCGAGCGACGCCTCCGCCAGCGGCGACATCGGGTCGAACGGCGCGAACGCGCCGCCGGTCGAGCGCGCTCGCACCGTTTCGAACCGGCCGGGCGTGCCGAGCCCGCGGATCCCGAACTGGGAATCTTGGGCGCACAGGCAAACCGGCGGATAGCCGGATAGGAGCACCGCTGCTCCCAGGAGCACCCTACCCGTCCACCCATCTACCCGTCTAGCCGTCATGGCATCCCGAACGGGAAGCGGCGCGCGTACGTGATGCGCAGCGCGGGACGATACGCCGCCGCCGCGGACGGATAGAACCGGATCTCGCCGGGATGCCCGCCTTCTTCCTGGGACCGCAGCATCATGACCTCGGGCCGCGTACTGTCCGACGTCCAGAACTGTAGCAGGTTCGTGACCTCGATGCGCACAGTGTCGGTCGCGCCCACCCGGACGAACGTCGTGTCGGTGCGCGTCGCGTCGAGCACGAGGGGGGACTTGGCGCCGAAGTCGGCGAGCACGGTGTGCGCCTCCACCACGAACGAGTCAGAAGGGGCGCCTTTCACCGGGACCGCAGGCACGAGGATCAGCGTGGCCCGGATGATCTGGGACGAGTCGCGGATGGCGCGCGGCAGCGTGACGCGCAGGATGCTGCGCGCCGACGGGGCGCCGCCCACGGCGAGCGTGGAGTCGAGGGGCGGGTTCGGGGGATCGAACACGAAGTTGTCGAACAGCGTGACGGCGGCGAGCTGCTTGTGGATGAGCGTCGTATCGGTGCCCTTGATCGAGTCGACCTTCACGAACCAGGCGACGGCTGCGCCGCACGCATTCTCGCGCGTGCAGAAGGTGACGCTCGTGGCCGCGTCCGCGCCGACCCGAACGCCGATGCCCAGTTTGCCGCTGTCGCCCGGCACGTAGGGCGCCTGCAGCGAGTCGAGCTTGAGCGTCACCTTGAGAAACTTGGTGGTGGTGTCGATCGCGGCCTGATCTCCGGTCGCGGAGTCCACGCCGCCGGGCTTCGCCAGCAAGGCGTCGACGTTGACCGCCCGGAGCGAGTCGGCGAACGCGCTCTGCACGTCGGCGAACGTCGTAGTCGAGTCGATCGTGATCGGCAGGCGGTACAGCTTGAGCGTTAGGTTGTGCGCCGCGGTGTCGCGCCGCGTGATGGTGAGCGTGAGCTTCATGGAGTCCGCGCCCACGAGCGGGCTCGTGGTCGTGTCCCCGCTGTTCAGGACCAAGCCGCTGGCCAGCGCCGACGTGCGCAGGATGGCGCGGCTGTCCATTGCGCCCGGCGCGTCGGTCGCGGTCATCGCTACCGCATGGTAGGGGAACACATACCCCCGGAACGCCGAATCCCGTGTGATGCTCGTGCCTAGCACGGCATCCACCACGTCGATCGCGCCGCTGGGGCAGAACTCAGGACATGTGGCGGGCGACGTCGCCCGATCGACGCACGCCGCCGCCGCCCCAGCCCCGAGCGTGGCAGCGAGCCACGCCGCCCGGAGCGCCCTCATCGACCGAGGCTCGCCGGCACGAACGCGTCGGGCAGCAGCGCGGCGAGCGTCCAGCGCCGCTCGCTGTTCGCCCCCACCGCGATCACCTCGAGGTCCAGCCCGAACTCGGCGAGCAGCTGCCGGCACGCCCCGCACGGCGACGCCGGCGGCTCCGCGTCGGTGGCGACGACGATCCGCTTGAATGCGCGCGCCCCCGCGGCGACGGCCGCGCCGAGCGCCATCCGCTCGGCGCAGATCGTGAGACCGTAGGACGCGCTCTCGACGTTGCAGCCGCCGAACACCCGCCCGTCCACCGCCTCCAGCGCCGCGCCGACCGGGAACTTGCTGTAGGGGCAATAAGCGCGCTGCTGCACCGCGCGCGCCGCGCGGACCAGCTCGGCGCTCACGCCCACACCTCCTTCAGGAAGGAGGTGCCTGCCGCGAGACGTGCCACGCCGAAATATTCCGCCACGGTCGCTCCCATATCGGCGAACGTCGGGCGCTCTCCCAGGCGCTGCGCCCGCACCCGCGGGCCCAGCGCGAGGATCGGCACCGCTTCCCGCGAGTGATCGGTGGACGGGGTGGTCGGATCGTTGCCGTGGTCCGCCGTGATGATGATCAGATCGTCCTCCCGCACGCGCCCCTCGAGCCGCGGCATCCAGGCATCGAGCTCCCGCAGCCCCTCATGAAACCCCGCCACATCGTTGCGGTGCCCCCACGTCTGGTCGAACTCGATCACGTTCACGAAGATGAACCCGCTCTTGCCCCGGTCGAGCGCCTGCTCGATCAGGCGATAAGCGTCCCGGTTGGTCGGCGTGTGCTCGCTGGTGATGCCCCGGCCCGCGAACAAGTCGTCGACCTTCCCGATACCCACCCGCTCGATCCCCGCCTCCGCCAGCCGGTCGAGCAGCGTCGCGCCGACGGGCTCAATCGAGAAGTCCCGGCGGCGCGGCGTCCGCTCGTACGCCCCGGGCTGACCGGCGAACGGCCGCGCGATCACCCGGCTCACGGCGTGCTCCCCCACCAGCATCCCGCGCGCCACTTCGCACGCCCGGTACAGCTCGGCGAGCGGCACCGTCTCCTCGTGCGCCGCAACCTGGAAGACCGAGTCCGCCGAGGTGTACACGATCCACTTCCCGGTGCGCTGGTGCTCTTCGCCCAGCTCGGCGATGATCGCCGTCCCCGACGCCGCCCGGTTGCCCAGATACCCACGACCAGTGCGTCGCGCGAATTCGTCCAGCAACGCCGTCGGGAAGCCGTCCGGGTAGGTGCGGAACGGCTTGTCGAGCAGCACGCCGCAGATCTCCCAGTGCCCGGTGGTCGAGTCCTTCCCGTGGGACTTGGGCAGCGCCACGCCGTACGCGGCGCTGGGCCGAATGCTGCCGCTGAGCCC
>DASPXE010000245.1:0-3001 GCA_035637455.1 Gemmatimonadales bacterium | reverse complement strand
CGGATCGAGGCACGCACCCCGACGCCCGCGAGGCGCGCCTGAATCATCTGCTCGAGCGGCGCTTCGCCGCTCCCGACCGTGAGTAGCTCGAAGGCGATCGTTCGGCCGCCGAGCAGGCGGCGCGCCGAGTCGGGATCAGTCGGGATCGGGCGTCCGGGAACGTAACCGGGCACGTCCGGCGGCACCGGACCGTCGGCGACGGTGCCGAAGCCATAGACGTACCCGTCCACGATCTCTCGGCGGTCGAGCGCCAGCGCCACGGCGCGCCGTACCCGCGCGTCGTCGAACGGCGGCCGCCGCGTGTTGAATACGATACCGTACGGAAAGATCAGCGGGTAGTCGAGCACGGCGAGGTCGGGGCTCCGGCGCACGAAGGCCGCGTGCGCGGGCAGGATCCCGGCGAAGTCGATTTCCCCGGCGGTGAGCGCGGCGAGCTTGGTGGTGGGCTCGTCCACCACGACCACGATGAAGCGGTCGAGCCGCGGGGGACCACCCAGCGCCTGGGGAAAGGCCGGATTCGCGGCGAACGCCCAGCGCCGGTTTGATTCATGCGCGACGAAGCGAAACGGCCCGTTTCCCACCGGCTGCGCGTTCCACGCCGCTTCGCGCAGTCGCGCGTGCGGAATCGAGTCCAGCAGATGGGCGGGCAGGACGGCGAGGTCCGTGAAGACGTCGGGCAGCTCCCGCTCGGGCCGGCCGAATCGCACCACCACCGTCGAGTCGTCGGCGTCGCTCACCAGCACGATATCGCGCAGATCGTTGAGCCGCGGGTATCCAGTGACCGAATCGCGGGCGCTGTTGAGCGTCCAGGCCACGTCGCGCGCGGTGGTGGGGATGCCGTCGTGCCACCGCACACCCGGTTGCAGCCGAAAGGTGAGCGTCGTGCGGTCGGCCGACCACGTCCAGCGACGCGCCAGATAGGGTTGCGGCACGAGCGCCGAATCGTAGCGGGCCAGCGTCGTGAGCAGCACGTAGCGCTGCACCTGCTTCGCGAGCGGGTGGCTGGTGAACAGCGGGTTGATGCTCTGGAGATCGGCGCCCGAGGCGTAGATCACCGTGCGCCCGCGTCGGGCGGGACCCACCCGGCACGCCGCCAACGTCGCACCTGCGAGCAGCACCCGCCCCATCGGCCGCAGCACGCCCGGATTCTAGCGGCCACCGCGGGGTCGCGCGAGATTCCGCGCATGCTCGCCGCGCTCGCGCGCCGCTCCGTCACCGGCCTCGCCGTCGTGGCAGGCGTCGTCACGCTCACATTCTTTCTGCTCCGGCTCGCGCCGGGCGATCCCGTGGAGCTGCTGCTCGGCCCCACCGCCACGCCGGCGCAGATCGCCGCCCAGCGCCACGCGCTCGACTTCGACCGGCCGCTCGTCGTGCAGTACGCCACCTGGCTCGGCCGCTTCGCACGCGGGGAATGGGGCACCAGCATCGCCACCGGGCGGCCGGTGGTCGCGCTGCTCGCCGAGGCGGTGCCGGCCACGCTCGAGCTGGTCGGCCTGTCGCTGCTGCTGAGCTATCTGCTCGGCGTCGCCGTGGGCGCGGTCCAGGCGACCGCGCGCCGCCCCGTCGACACGACGCTTTCCGTCGCGACCGTCACCCTGTTCGCCGTTCCCGGCTACTGGCTCGGCCTGATGCTGGTCATGGTGTTCACCTACTGGGCTCGCGCGCTCCCCGCCTTCGGTCGCGCGGGGCTCGACAGCGACTTCCTCTCCGGCGGGGCGTGGCTCGCCGACCGGCTGCGACATCTCGTGCTGCCGCTCGCCACCCTCACGCTGATCGGCATCGGGGGCACCGCGCGCTTCGTGCGTGGCGCCATGCTCGACATCGTGGGCCAGCCGTTCGTGCGGACCGCCCAGGCCAAGGGGCTCGCTCCGTTTCAGGTCGCGCAGCGCCACGTCGCGCGCAACGCGCTCATCCCGGTGGTAGTGCTGCTCGGCCTGTCCGTCCCCGCGCTGTTCTCGGGCGCCGTCTTTGTGGAGTTCGTGTTCGCGTGGCCCGGCGTCGGTCGCCGGTTGGTCGAGGCCGTGCTGGCGCGCGACTACCCCGTGGTGATGGCGGGGACGGCGGTGAGCGCGGTCCTGGTGGTGGTCGGGAACCTGGTCGCCGACGTGCTGGTGGGGTGGATCGATCCGCGAATCCGCCACCACACCTACGCAACGTGAAGCGGCTGCTGCGCGACCGACGCGCCATGTTCGGCGCCGGCGTACTGATCGTGGTCGTCGCAGCAGCGCTCGCCGCACCGCTCGTTTCGGCCGGAGACGCAGCGGCGCAACACGACATCGTCGCCACGCGGTTCCTCGCGCCACTCGCTACGGACGCCCGTGGCACGGTCCACCCGCTGGGCACCGACCGGTTCGGCCGCGACGTGTGGACCCGGCTCGTCTACGGCGCCCGGGTCTCGCTCGGCGTGGGCGCACTCGCGGTGCTGCTGGCGATCGCGATCGGCGTCGCCGTGGGCGCGGTCGCGGGCTACTGGCGGGGACCGGTGCGCTCGGTGCTGCTGGCATTCACCGATTTCGTGCTCGCTCTCCCCCGCGTCGTGCTGCTGCTGTTGCTCGCGACGCTGTGGCGCCCGAGCGCGGCGCTCGTCATCGTCGTGCTCGGGTTGACCGGCTGGATGTCGGTCGCGCGCCTCGTCCAAGGCGAGGTCCGCGCGCTGGCCGCGCGCCCGTTCGTCGAGGGGGCGCTCGCGTTGGGGCTCTCGCGCCCCCGGGTTCTGTGGCGGCACATCCTGCCGAACGCGCTGACGCCCGTCATCGTCGCCGCGGCGCTCGGGATCGGCAACGCCATCATGCTCGAGGCCGGCCTCTCGTTCCTCGGTCTCGGCGTCCAGCCGCCCACGCCGTCCTGGGGCAACATGATCGCGTCGGGACGGGACACGCTGGTCAATGCACCCTGGGTGGCGGCGGCGCCGGGACTGGCCCTGGTGCTGGTGGTAGTGGCGTGCACGCTGCTGGGAGATGCGCTGCAGGATGCACTCAATCCCACGCTGAGGGGCGAGACG
>DASPXE010000244.1:0-11534 GCA_035637455.1 Gemmatimonadales bacterium | reverse complement strand
ACCGGCCGCCACTGATTCCAGTCGCCCGCAATCGCCACCGAGCGCACACTCTCGAAGCGGAACTGCACCACGAGACTGTCACCGCGGGGGTCGGGAACGAGCGGTGACCATTGGGGACCCTTCGGAGAGGCGGCAGGCGCCGCAGGCGTGGTGTGGAGGCGCACGCCGAGCGTCAGGAACGCCGCCCGCGGCAGGCCCTGATACGGATCCTTCAGGTAGCTCCCGCCCGCCAACTCGAGCGCGATACTCGGCGAGACGAAGAATTGAAGAAAGGCGCTCCCTGCTGCGGTCGAAGGCGAGATGCGGGAAACCCGCGCGGCGGCCCAAACGGACGCGATCGCGGGCCACCGCGTGAGCGTGACCTGTGCGGCCGCGTCGGTGAACCACCCCTCGGGGAGCCGCGTCGGCTCGATCGTAAGCTGCCAATCGGCGCGTGTCGCGTCTCCGCCTGGCCGCCACCAGGCACGCGCGCGGGTGTGAAACGCCGTGGTCGATGCGTCGTTCGCGATCCACCCGGCTGAGGGCCCCGCGCCGACGCCGAACCCCCACCGCGGCCGGGACCACAAGAGCTCGCCGATGCCGTGGGCCGCCGCGGTCCAGCCGCCATCGGTCCAACTCATGCCCGCGACGATCCCCTCCACGCCGATGCGCCACCCGTCGTGGATCGGGCGCGACGCGAGCCACAGGTCGCCGCGCCCCTGGCTCGACCACACTCCGCCGGGAAGCGAGGCGAACGACCCCGACACATCGGCGCTGACGGTCGGGGACGCGAAGTGCAGGGTGGGGGAAAGCGACCCCGGGCTGAAGGTTGTCCCGCCGGAATCGCGCACGGTGCCGACGCCCACGCCGAACGACGCCCGCGCTTGAGCGCCCACTGGTCGGACGCCCAGGCCGGCGGCACATAGGAAAAGAAGAAACGGCCGCCACACGCGTACAAGCTAGCTCTGCGCGGCCGCTGCGGTGAGCGTGATCCTGGGCGAAAAAAAAGTAGGGGCGCAGCGTGCTGCGCCCCTACACCCCTCTGTACCCCTACACCCCTCCGCGGGTACGCTCCGGCCGTGCGTTACGGCCGGTGATTACCCGACTGGCCCAGGCTTGCCGGCTTATTGGGTGGCTGCGCCGGCACCGCCATGTGGGGCGCGCTGCCGGTGGGTGGCGCCGCGGGCGTGCTCACGCCAGGCACCGCCCGTCCGACGGGCGGAGTTGCGATCCAGCCCGGCCGGTGGGACAGTCCGCCGGCTACCTCGCCGCGACGCTGGGTCGCCCGGTGCTGATCACCCTGGGAGTGCGCGGTAACCATGTCCTTCCCCTTGGGGGAGGCGTGGCCGTTGGGAATCGTGGGCGTCTGGGCTGCCAACAAACTCGGTAATGCAAAGGCTGTGGCGAGCCCGATAAGTTTCCGAATCATGCACCCTCCTTACATCCGCACGTGAAGGGGGCGGGCGGTGCCCCCCGTGCCTACGATCTTCGCTATGAAGACGGCGGCGGGAGGCTTCGGGTAACCCGCCTTACCGGAAGTCGCGGTGGGGCCGAACGTTACCTGCGTGCCACAACGCGACTCTTTAGGGCTGGAGCGGGTTGCCGCAGCCTCAGCGGTCGTCTACCATCCTCTGCGTACTCTGGCAGCTGAGGTGGCTCGGTTGGGTCTGCGGGAACAGGCGACAGACGGGGAAGTCGTCCACGCCGTGCTGGCGGGGGATGTGGAGCAGTACGCGGTGCTGGTGCACCGCTACCGCGATCGTTATGCGCGCTTCGCCGCCCGGATGCTCGGCTCGCTCGATGCGGCCGAAGACGCGGTTCAGGACGCGCTCGTTCGGGCATTCGATCAGCTGGCGCAGTGCCGGGAACCAGACAAGTTTGCGGGCTGGCTGTTTCTGATCCTGCGCAACCGCTGCTTCGCGGAGCGGCGTCGCCAGACGCGCGAAGGGCGAGGGCTCGAGGACAGCGACGAAGCGGTGGCCGGGCCTGACCGACCGGATGGGAATGTGGAGCAGGTGGAGCGGACGCGCGCGCTCGAGCAGGCGCTAGTCAAGCTGACGCCGGAGCAGCGCGAAGTGTTCGTGCTGAAGCACGTGGAAGGGTTGGCGTACGAGGAGATCGCAACCATGACCGGCGCCACGGTGGCGTCGCTCAAAATGCGGATGCATCGCGCGTATGATCGGCTGCGGGAGCTGCTGAAGGAGCACTCATGACCCAGGCGTATCATCAGTTGGTGAAGCGGCTGTTGGACGGGGAGCTGTCGCTCTCGGACCTGCCGCCCGAGCTCCGCGCCGAGGGCGCGGAGGCGCTGCGCCTGCTGGGCGCCGTGGATCGCACGCCCGTGTTGCTCCCGCTGCAACTGGACGCTCGCGTGATGGCCGAGGTGCGACGGCGCGCCCGCTCTCCGGTGCGGCGCGCGTGGCGTCGGTTGGTCGAGCCCCGGGACGTCGAGCTGCGGCTGCGGGTGCGACCTTGGGTGGTCTGGGGCGGCGCGCTCGCCGCGGCAGCCACCGTCGCGTTGCTCCTCGCCTGGCCGCCGGCGTCCCCGGGCGGCACACGGCTGGTTCGCACGGCCGCGAGCGACAGCGTGTACGTCCGGTTCGTGCTGTACGCTCCGGGGGCCCAACGGGTCGCGGTCGCGGGGACGTTCAACCAATGGGACCAGAACGCCGCGCGGCTGGTGCGGCTGGGAGCCGACGGGATCTGGACGATCACGCTGGCGCTGCCCCAGGGCCAGCACCAGTACGCCTTCGTAGTGGATGGTAAGCGCTGGGTCCCCGATCCGGCTGCCCCCGGTATCGATGACGGGTTCGGGCGGCGGAACAGTGTGGTCGCCGTGACCGCTCACGGGGCGCGCACGCTGTGAGACGCGCGGCCCTCGCCCTCGCGATCGCCTCGAGCGGCGCGCTACACCTCGCCGCGCAGCAGCCGGACGTGGCGGCGCGGCTGAACGGCCGGGTCCCCGCCGAGGTGGTGCCCGCCGTCGCGGGCGTCGCGGCTTCGGCCGCCAGCCGGGGCCTCCCGGTGGAGCCACTCATCCAGAAGGCGATCGAGGGCGGCGCGAAAGGTAGGCCGGCCCAGCAAGTGATCGCGGCGGTGCGCGCGCTTGCCGACCAGCTCGGCGCGGCGAGCGGTGCGCTCCGTTCGGGTGGCTTCGACCACCCGGATGCCGATCTCGTGGAAGGCGGGGCCTACGCGCTCGGCGCCGGACTTAGCGTGCGTCAGGTGCAGCACCTGGCCCGCGCGAGCCGGCCGCCCTACGAGCCGGCGCTCACCTTGCGGGTGGCGGGCACGCTCAAGGCACTCGGTGTCCCCCCAAAGAACACCCTCGACCTGGTGGAAGGCCTGATCAACGCCGGTGG
The DNA here is from genome assembly GCA_035637455.1 of Gemmatimonadales bacterium. Classification (GTDB taxonomy): domain Bacteria; phylum Gemmatimonadota; class Gemmatimonadetes; order Gemmatimonadales; family GWC2-71-9; genus 20CM-4-69-16. The sequence goes on along the minus strand of DASPXE010000244.1, from coordinate 8,193 downwards.
CTCGCCCAGCGAGCTGCTCGATCTTCCCAGCGAGGTCCAGGCGGGCGTGGCCCACGGTGAGACGCCGGCGCAGGCGGCCGACGGCTTGGCGCGCGCCGCGGCGCATGCGCCGGGCAGCGGTCCGCCTGGCGGCGTGCCGCCGGGGCAGGCGAAAGGGCACGGGAACCCGCACAAACCCTGAGCGCGCGCCGGGGTTGCCGCGTACACACGCCGTGCCGGGCTGCCTCGAGCAACCCGGCGCGGCGTTTTCACTGCACTCCCCTCGGCACTCGCCCTCGCTAGATTCCCCTTCCCATGACCATTGCCCACAATCTCGGCTTCCCGACGCTGGGCGCGAATCGCGAGCTGAAGCGCGTTACCGAAGGCTACTGGAGCGGCAAGGTGCCACGCGCGGCGCTCCTCCAGACGGGCGCGGAGCTGCGGGCCGCGCACTGGCGGCTGCAGCGCGACGCCGGCGTCGATCTCATTCCGTCGAACGACTTCTCCTATTACGACCGGGTGCTCGACACGTGTGCTATGGCCGGCGCCGTTCCGGCGCGGTACGGGTGGGCGGGCGGCCCGCTCGACCTCGACACCTCCTTCGCGATGGCGCGGGGCGTGCAGTCCGGCGGGCGCGACGTGACCGCGATGGAAATGACGAAATGGTTCGACACGAACTACCACTACATCGTGCCCGAGTTCGAGCCGGGCCAGACGTTCCGCCTCGCGTCGTCCAAGGTGATCGATGAGTTCAACGAGGCCAAGGCGCTCGGCTTTCATACGAAGCCCGTGCTGATCGGTCCGGTGACGTTGCTCCTGCTCGGGAAGACCCGCGGGGAGGGGGCGGCGCGGTTCGATCGCCTCGAGCTGCTCGAAGCGTTGCTGCCGGTGTACGGTGACGTGCTGGCGCGGTTGGCCGCGGCCGGGGCGACGTGGGTCCAGCTGGACGAGCCGTGCCTCGCCCTGGACCGCACCACGGCGGAGCTCGCGGCATATGCCCGGGCCTATCGTTTCCTCGCTGAGCGCGCGCCGCAGCTGCAACTGCTCGTCGCGACATATTTCGCGGGGCTCGACGACAATCTTGCGACGGCGCGGGACCTGCCCGTGGCAGGGCTGCACGTCGATCTCGTGCGGGCGGGGGGAGCGCAGCTCGACCAGCTGCTCAAAGCCTGGCCTAAGGGTCGGGTGCTCTCGCTGGGGGTGATCGACGGACGCAACATCTGGCGCGCCGATCTCGCCGCGGCGCTCGGGCTGCTCGAGCGCGCGCGCGAGCGGATCGGCGCCGACGACCTCTGGGTGGCGCCGTCGTGCTCGCTGCTACACGTCCCAGTCGACCTGGATCTGGAGCGCCGGCTCGACGCGGAGCTGAAGAGCTGGCTCGCGTTCGCCAAGCAGAAGCTGGCCGAGGTGGCCACGCTGGCGCGGGCGGTGCGCGACGGCCGCGCGGCAGTGGCGGCGGAGCTGGAGGCGAACGCTCGGCTGATCGCCGGCCGGCGCTCGTCGCGGCGGATCCACGAGCCGGCCGTCAAGCAGCGCGCGGCCGGCGTAAGCGAGAAGGACATGCGGCGCGCCTCGCCGCACGCCGCCCGTCGCAAGCGGCAGCTCCGGCTGCCGCTCTTTCCCACGACGACGATCGGCTCGTTCCCGCAGACGGCCGAAGTGCGGGCGGCGCGGAAGAAGCTCCATGACGGCAAGCTGACGTCGCAGGAATACGATGCCTTTATAGCCGACCAGATCGCGCGCACGCTCAAGCTGCAGGAGGAGCTGGGCCTCGACCTGCTGGTGCACGGGGAGTTCGAGCGGAACGACATGGTCGAGTACTTCGGCGAGCAACTCCAGGGCTTCGCCTTCACCGAGCACGGCTGGGTACAGTCGTACGGCACGCGCTACGTGAAGCCGCCGCTCATCTACGGCGACGTGTCGCGCCCCAAGCCGATGACCGTGCGCTGGAGCACGTACGCGCAGTCCAGGACGTCGAAGCCGGTGAAGGGGATGCTCACCGGCCCGGTGACCATCCTGCAATGGTCGTTCGTGCGCGACGATCAGCCGCGCGCCGAGACCGCGAAGCAGCTGGCCCTCGCAATCCGCGACGAGGTGAAGGACCTCGAGGCCGCGGGGATCCGCGTGATCCAAATCGATGAACCAGCCCTGCGCGAGGGCCTGCCGCTGCGGCGGGCGGAGTGGCCGGCGTACCTCGACTGGGCGGTGAACGCGTTCCGTCTCGCGACGAGCAGCGTGTCGGACGCGACCCAGATCCACACCCACATGTGTTACAGCGAGTTCAACGACGTCATCCGCGTGATCGAGAAGATGGACGCCGACGTCATCTCGATCGAGAACGCGCGCTCGGGCTCGGAGCTGCTCGAGGCCTTCAAGGAGTACAAGTACCCGAATGAGATCGGTCCGGGGGTCTACGACATCCACTCGCCGCGCGTGCCGAGCGCGGCGGAGATCGGGGCGGCCCTGAAGCGGATGCAGGGCGTGCTGAATGACCGCCAGATCTGGGTGAACCCGGACTGCGGGCTGAAGACGCGCGGCTGGGAGGAGACCCTCCAGGCGCTCCGCCATATGGTGCAGGCGGCGCGGCAGCTGCGGCCGGTGCCCACCGGGGGTTGAACGCATCCGCAGGCCGCAGCATACTTCGGATATGGACGCCGAGATCCGTATCACCGCCGAGCCGATCGACACCGCCCGCTGCAAGTTCCTCGTAAGCCTGCCGGTGCACTCGGGCGGCGTGCGGCGGTTTGCGTCGTCCGAGGCGGCGCAGGGTTCGCCGCTCGCCGAGGCGCTCTTCGCGATCCCGGGTGCCGAGGTGACCGAGGTCATCGTCTCGGGCAACCTCGTCACGGTGGTCAAGCGGAGCCCAGCGCCATGGCAGGCGATCGGCAAGTCGGTCGGCGCGGCGATCCGGTCCGTGCTCGCGAGCGGCCACGCGGCCGTCGCGCCGAAGACCGCGGCGGCGGCTGCGCCGAGCGGGGTCGACGACGATGCGCTCTATGACCGCGTGGCCGAGCTGTTCGACGCTCAGGTCAACCCGATGGTCGCCCGGCATGGGGGACGAGTGGAGCTGATCGACGTGCAGGACGCGGTCGTCATGCTCCGGATGGCCGGCGGCTGCCAGGGGTGCGGGATGGCCGACGTGACGCTGCGCCAGGGCATCGAGGCGATGCTCCAGGAAGCCGTCCCGGAAGTCAAAGGGATCGTGGACATCACCGATCATACGGCGGGCACCAACCCCTACTTCGCCGCCGCCAAAAAGTAGGGGCACGGCAATGCCGTGCCCCCCCCAGCCGCGGCTGCTGCTGCTCCTTCCAACCGCCACCTACCGGGCCACGGCGTTCGTGGAGGCGGCGCACCGCTTGGGTGTGGCGCTCACCGTCGCGTCCGAGCTGCCCAGCACCTTCGAGCAGGCCCAACCCGACAGGCTCCTGACGCTCGACTTCTCCGACCCGGAGCGAGCGGCGCAGCAGGCGTACCAGTTCGCGCGAACGCTCCCGATCGCCGGCGTGATCGGCGTGGACGACACCGCCGCGGTCGTCGCCGCGGCGATTGCCGAGCGCCTGGGGCTCAAGGGCAACCCGGTGTCGGCTGCCCTCGCGGCGCGCGACAAGCACCTCCAGCGGAGCGAGCTCGCCCGGCGCGGCGTGCCGGTGCCGCGGTTTGAGCTGCACGGGCTCGGCGAGGACGTGCCGGATCTGGCCGCGCGCGTGCGCTACCCCTGCGTGCTCAAGCCGCTGCGGCTCTCGGCCTCGCGCGGCGTGATTCGCGCCGACGACCCGCCGGGGTTTGTGGCGGCATTCGCGCGGCTCCGACAGATCCTCGAGCAGCCCGAGGTGGCGGCGTGCGGCGGCTGGGCGCGGTACGTGCTGGTCGAAGATTTCGTCCCGGGGCCCGAAGTGGCGCTCGAGGGTCTCGTGATCGAAGGCCGGCTCCATGTGCTCGGGCTGTTCGACAAGCCCGACCCACTCGACGGCCCCTTCTTCGAGGAGACCATTTACCTCACACCATCGCGCTTCCCGCAGCCGGCCCGGCACGCCATCGTCACGTGCGGGCAGGCGGCCGTAGCCGCGCTGGGCTTGCGGGAGGGGCCGATCCACGCCGAGCTGCGCTACAACGCGACGGGGCCGTGGCTGATCGAGCTTGCGGCGCGGCCGATCGGGGGGCGATGCAGTGCGGTACTCCGGTTTGCGGCCGGGGAAGGGGGAAGGGGAACCGGGCCGGCGTCGCTCGAGGAGCTGATCATTCGCCACGCGCTGGGGATGCCGCTTCCCGCGCTCGAGCGGGAGGAGCGGGCCGCGGGCGTGATGATGATCCCGGTGCCGGGAGCGGGGGTGCTGCGGGAGGTGCGGGGGATCACCGAGGCGCGTGCGGTGCCGCTGGTCGAGGACGTGGTGATCACGGCACACCTGGGCCAGGCGCTCGTGCCCTGGCCCGAAGGGTCGCGCTACCCGGGGTTCATCTTCGCGCGGGGGGAGACATCGGAAGCGGTCGAGGCGGCGCTGCGCGCGGCGCACCGCCGCCTCGCCTTCGTCATCGGATAAGGGCGCAGCGTGCCTGCGCCCCTACATCACACCGCCGTCGCCACGCATTCCAGCCAGTTGCGCGGCACGTTGTGGAACCCCGTCTCGTCCATGGCGCGGCGCAGTCCCTCCTGGAGCGCTTGGGCGCCCTCTTCGAGCGGCACGCCGGGCAGCGCGCCCTCGATGAAGAGGGAGAAGCGCCCGATGTCTTCGATGCTCTCGGGCGTCATCTCGATGCGCACGAGCTCGACGCTCGGCCGCGAGAAGCCGGCGTGGACGCACAGCTCGGCGTACTCGTCCGCGGTGAGAAACTGGCGCGCGACGGCCGTGGCGGTGTGCTGCACGTCCAGCCCGCGCTCCCGGAGCACCTGCACCGCCCGCACGACCCAGCGCCGCCAGAAGCCCGACGTCCCCTCGACATAGGCGCCGTTGAAGAACGTCGTGTTGAAGGCGAACACGCCACCTTGCTTCAGAACTTTGCGAATCTCCCCGATGACCTGGGCCTTGTCCGGCACGAGGTGGATCGCGTTGAGGAAAACGACGGCGTCGGCCGACGAGACGAGGCGCGAGACCCACTCGGCACTGCCCTGGACGAAGTCGACCACTCTGGAATGAATCGAGGCGCGCGCCTTGGTGAGCGCCGATGGGGACGGATCGATCCCGATCACCTTCGCGTTGCGGGCGTCGTCCAGGCGTTCCAGGATCAGCTTCGTGACCGCCCCCGGCCCGCACCCCAAGTCGACGATCTTGCGGCGCCCGGGGCAGATCACTCGCTCCACGATCCAGCGGTTGACCTCGGTGAAGAACGGATGCCGCGTGAACGCTTCAAACGAGAAGCGTTCGGACTCATCCACCGTGCGACCAGCCATGCGACCTCCCGGTCCTACAGCTTGTGGACCCCGAGCGCGCTCAAGTGTACGTCGAGGTTGTGATTCACGCGATAGCCCACGATTCCCCGCGTGTCGAGTCGCGCCGCCGGGGCGGAGTAGACGTCCTTCCCATTCACCTGGAAGGTGACTGTGCCGCCGCGAACCGAAATACTCAGCTCGTTCGTCGCCTGGCCGGCCGAGTCCGCCTTCACGACCGCGTCGTTGTCGGTCCAATCGGGGGTGACCACGGCGGTCGAGTCGCCCGCGACACGCCGCTTCACCAGGAACTTCCCGTCACCGCGGACCAGGAAGTAGGTGTAGCGATTCTGGGCGTCGGCCAGATGGCTGCCGCCGATGAACAAGCCGTACGCCTCCGGGTGGCGCGGGTTCCTGGTCTGCGTGAACGTCGCGACTACATGGTAGTTGCCCGTTGCCTTGTCCCGGTCCCGCCACAGGATGACGGCCGGACCGAGGGTCAGGTGCATGCCCTTCCCCATCGTCGTGATCTTCGCGTCGGCGAGCGGCCGGTTCTTGTCGGTTCTGGCGTGCCAACCGGTGGGGAGTGCGCCGCCTCCGGCGATCTTCGTGTCGGGGTCGCGGTCTTGGGCGGACGCCCCTCCCGCGGGACCCAACCACAGCAGCATGCAGACGGCCGCAGCCGACAACGGGGTAGCACCCATCGGCAACCATGCCTCGCGCATCGGGAATAGGGCTAGACGGCCCCCGTAATGGTGCTAGTATGCAAATCTAACGAAAATCTAAGTGACCCAGCCAAAACGTCTTAGTCAAGAGGCCGAGCGAACGCTGATTCGGCGCCTGAAGGCGCGGGACGAGCGGGCGCTGGAGGAGCTGTACGACCTGCTGGCGCCGTGGGTGCTGGGCCTCGCCTTCCGCATCCTGCAGGACGAGGACGAGGCCGAGGAGGTCGTGGCGGACGCGTTCGCGCAGGTGTGGCGTCGAGCCGACAAGCACGATGCGCAGCGCGGCCCTCTGGTGCCGTGGATTCTCGCGATCGCGCGGAACCGGGCGCTGGATGCGCTGCGGCGACGCCGGCGGTGGTGGCGCAAAGCCGAACGGTGGGAGCAGGCGCGGTCCGCTGAGCGGGGTGCCGACCCCGGACCCGCGCCCCACGAGGCGTCGGTGCCGGGCTGGCCGCTGCACCGCGAGGTGCATGCGGCGCTTGCGGCGCTACCCGAGGAGCAGCGCCGCGTCGTGCTGCTCGCCTACTTCGAGGGGCTGACGCACAGTGAGATTGCCCGCCGGCTGGACCAGCCGCTCGGCACGGTGAAGACGCGGCTGCGGATCGCGCACCAGAAGCTGAGCGCGGCACTCGACCACTTAAAGGATTGGACGGCGTGACGGACTGGCTGGGCATGGCGGCGCACCCGAGAAGCCCGGACCCCGAGCTGAAGGCACGGGTGCTCGGGCGCGCCCTGCGGCGGCCGCGGCGGATCTGGCCGCTCGCGGCGGCGGCGGCGTTCCTGCTGGCCGTCGGCGCGGGTGGCGGCTACTGGGCCTCGCGCACGATCCGCGGCCTGCGTGCGGAGCGCGACACGCTCTCGGCCCGCCTCGCGGCGCTCCAAGACACCGTGAACAGCTTCATTCACGGGACGGCGACGCGGCTCGTGCAGGTGCCGGTGTCGACTGGAGGCCGACTCGGGGCCGTCACCATCTTCGCCGACGGCGCGCGCCATCGCTGGCTGGTTCGCTGCGACGGCCTCGCCCCGAACGAGCCCGACCAGGCGTATCAGCTGTGGTTCATCACCGACAAGGGGATGAGGACCGCGGCGATCATGCCGATGGATGAGGAGCGCCCCATGGTCATGGCGCTCGAGATGCCCGGGGGCGACGCGCGGGTGATGGGTGCGGCGATGAGCATCGAGCCCCGAGCGGGCTCGGCTGAGCCCCGCGGCCCGATGGTCTTCCACCTGTTGCTCTAGATTTTCTTGTCCGCGAGATCATGCACCGTCTCGAGGTCGACGATCTTGAGGCGCCGTCTCCCCAGCGGCAGCGTGATCGCCACGGCCTCGCCCACCTTGCCGCCCAACAGCGCCTTGCCGAGCGGTGAGGCCATGGAGACGGGCATCTCTGCCGCGTCGTCGTCGCCCTCGATGAACTCGCCGAGCGTGAGGGCGTAAGTCTCCCGCTTCTTCGTGTCGAGATCCTGCACCGTGACCCGCGAGCCAAAGCCCACGCGATCGCGCGGGATGTCGTCCTCCTTCACGCTCGAGAGCTTGGAGAGCCGGAGCCGGAGGTGCGACGCGCGCGCCTGAGCGAACTGCTGCCGCTCGAGCGCCGCCTTGTATTCGGAGTTCTCGCGCAGGTCCCCGTGGGCGCGCGCCTTCTCGATCTCCTTCGGGAGGACGAAGTTGATCTCGTGATTGAGGCGCTCGACCTCGGCCTGCAGCTTGTCTCTGAGTTCGCTGAGCATAGAGGATCTGAAAGCTAGCCGCGCCAGAGTCCGCGGCTCAAGCCGCGGCTTGGCCCTACTGAAGCGGAGCAGTCGCCCGTTTTACGGGCAGGCGCCGAGCCGCGGGTTCACTCGCGCAAACGTCGGACGCCAGTCATCTTTCTCCCGTGCCCCTGAATTTTCGCACCTACCACGACCTGACTGAACCCGATCGCTCGGGGTTGGGGGCGCAAATCGGTGCCCAGCGGCGGCGCGTAGCCGACCGCCTGGCGGCGGTCGCCCGCGTCGTGGCGGTCATGAGCGGTAAGGGGGGGGTGGGTAAGAGCTTCGTAACGGCCCACCTCGCCCGAGCCCTGGCCCGGATGGGGCGCGCGGTGGGCGTGCTCGATGCGGACCTGAATGGTCCCACCGCCCC
>DASPXE010000243.1:0-18586 GCA_035637455.1 Gemmatimonadales bacterium | reverse complement strand
GCAGGCGCCTGCCCTCACCGTGCACTCGATCTGGGGGACGCGCGAGTTCGCGAGCGACCTCGTTGCCCCGACCTGGATGAAGGACGGTACCGCCTACACGACGACTCGGGAGGACAGCGCGGGGCACACCGATCTGTATCGCGTGGACGCGCTGTCGGGGAAGACCCAGCTGCTCGTGCGGGGCAGGGATCTCGTACCGCCCGGCGCCCAGCAGCCGATCACGATCGAAGAGTACAGCTTCTCGACGGACGGCGCGAAGCTCCTGATCTTTGCTAACTCGGCGCGCGTGTGGCGCCAGAACACCAAGGGCACGTACTACGTCTGGGACTTCGCGGCCAAGCGCCTCACCCCGGTGAGCGCGCAGCCCGGTTACCAGATGTTCGCCAAGTTCTCGCCCGACGGCCGGATGGTGGGTTTCGTGCGCGCGAACAACATCTACGTGACCGATCTCGCAACCGGGGCGGAGACCGCCCTGACTGCCGACGGCAGCGACAACGTCATCAACGGGACCTCAGACTGGGTATACGAGGAGGAGCTCGACCTGCGGGACGCGTTCCGCTGGAGCCCGGACGGCCGGCGGATCGCGTTCTGGCGGCTCGACCAGACGGCGATCCCGCGGTTCTATCTGATCGACGCCGACTCGCTCTATCCCCAGCTCCTGCCGGTGCGCTATCCCAAGTCAGGGATGCCAAACTCCGAGGTGAAGATCGGGGTCGTGGATCTGGGGACGCGGCAGACGACCTGGGTGGACTTGGGCGGCGACAAGGACATCTACGTCGCCGCCATGGACTTCGCGGGATCGCCGAACGAGATCTGGCTCACGCGGCTCAACCGCCACCAAAACCGGCTCGACCTGCTGCTCGCCGACACGCAACGTGGCGCGTCGCGGGTGATCATGACCGACGCCGACTCGGCGTGGGTGGACGCCAACCAGCCCCGCTGGATCGACGGCGGGAAACAGTTCCTGTTCGTCTCCGAGCGCGACGGCTACGACCAGGTGTATCTGTTCAACCGGGACGGCTCGTTGGTCCGACGGGTGACGCCGGGCGGCTGGGACGTGCTGCAGGTGTACGGCGTGGACGAGAAGAAGAAGGTGCTGTACTGCAGCGGCGCGATCGATGGACCGCTCGGCCGCCCCCTCGTGCGGATCGGGCTCGACGGAAAGGGCTCCACTCGGATCTCGCCGGAGCCGGGCACGCACGGGGTCGAGTTCGATCCGACGTTCCAGCTGTACGTCGACACGTATTCGCGCGCGGGCGTTCCCCCGGTCCAAACCCTGCGCCGGGCGGACGGCACGCTCGTGCGCACGCTGGCGGACAATGCGGCGCTGGCGGCGAGGGTGGCCGGGCTCGCGCTCGCTCGCCCGGAATTCATCACGATCAAGACGGCGGACGGCGTGGAGCTCAACGCCTGGATCATCAAGCCGAAGGGCTTCGATCCGTCCCACCGCTATCCGCTGCTCATGAACGTGTACGGCGGGCCGGGCTCCCAGACGGTCACCGACTCCTGGGGTGGGGCGAACTACCTCTGGCACCAGCTGCTCGCGCACGACGGGTATCTCGTCGCGAGTGTGGACAACCGTGGCACGGGGGCGCGCGGCGCGAGGTTCATGAAGATGACCTACCTCCATCTCGGCCGGTACGAGTCGGCCGATCAGATCGCCTCGGCGCGCTGGTTCGCGGCACAGCCGTACGTCGACCCCGACCGGGTCGGCATCTGGGGCTGGAGCTACGGCGGCTATATGAGCTCGCTCAGCATGTTTCGCGGCGCCGGCGTGTTCAAGGCGGCGCTCGCCGTCGCCCCGGTCACTGACTGGCGCTTCTACGACACCATCTACACCGAGCGCTATATGCGCACACCGGAGGAGAACGCCGCGGGCTACGCCGAGGGCGCCCCGCTCGCCTACGCCGACAGCCTGAAAGGACACTTCCTGCTGGTGCACGGCACGGGCGACGACAACGTGCACTTCCAGAACTCGATCCGGCTGGTGGAGCGCCTCGAAGCCGCCAACAAGCAGTTCGACATGCGGATCTACCCGAACAAGACCCACTCGATCGCGGGCGGGAACACGCGGGAGAACTTGTACGGGCTGTTTACGGCGTGGCTCGAGAAAAATCTCTAGCAGGGACCGCCCTCGCCGTACTCACGCTGATCAACCTGTTCAACTACCTCGACAGGTGGATCGTGGCGGCGCTGGCGGAGAGCATGAAGCACTCCGAGCTGCAGCTCTCGGACACCGAGCTCGGCTCGCTCATGACCGGGTTCATCGTCGTGTACATGCTCGCGGCGCCGGTGTTCGGCTCGCTGGGCGACACCCGGTCGCGCACGCGGCTCATCGGGCTCGGCGTGGCACTCTGGAGCGTGGCCACGGCGCTGGCGGGTTTCGCCCGGAGCTACGCCTCGCTGTTCGCGGCGCGGGCCGCGGTCGGGATCGGCGAGGCGGCCTATGGCACGATCTCGCCGGCGCTGCTCGCCGACTATTTCCCGCGCGAGCGGCGGGGCAGGGTGTTCGCGATCTTCTTCGCGGCGATCCCCATCGGATCGGCGCTCGGGTACGTGGTCGGCGGACTGGTGGACCACTACTTCGGGTGGCGGCCCGCGTTTTTTGTCGCCGGCGTCCCCGGGATCGTGCTCGCCGCCCTCGCGCTGCGCCTGTACGAGCCGCCGCGCGGCGCGCACGACGCCGTCGGCGCACCGACACCAAGCGGCCCTGCCGTGTCGCTTGGTGGCGCCGCCCGTGCCGCCTATGGCGCCCTGCTCCGCAACCGTCCCTATGTCCTCACCGTGCTCGGCTACGCGGCCTATACCTTCGCGATCGGGGCCCTCGCCTTCTGGACGCCCTCCTTTCTCGAGCGTGCCCGCGGCATCCCCAAGGCCCAGGCGACGGTGCAGTTCGGTGCCATCGTCGTGGTGACGGGGTTCCTCGGCACGTACGGCGGTGGCTGGCTGGGCGACCGGCTGCTGCGGCGCTCACAGCAGGCGTACCTGTGGGTGTCCGGCGTCGCGACGCTCGCCGCCGCGCCGCTCACCTTCGCAGCCCTCGCCGCGCCCGCGCCCCGGGTATACTGGACGGCCATCGTCGCGGCCGAGCTGCTGCTCTTCGCCTCGACCGGGCCCATCAACTCGACGATCGTCAACGTCGTGTCCCCGCACATGCGGGCGACAGCCGTGGCGCTGAGCATTTTCACGATCCACGTCCTGGGCGACGTGCCGTCGCCGTCCCTCGTCGGAGCGATTTCGGACGCGCGCTCCCTCGGCGAGGCGGTGCTGATCATTCCGGTCGCCGTGCTGGTGGGAGGGATCATCTGGAGTTACGCGGCGTGGCGCGGCGGCCGGGTGGCGGGGGGCGGGCCGGCACAGTGAGGGCGTTCTTCCGGGCGTTGTTCGGTCTCGTGCTCCGGGTGTTCTTCCGGCGGATCGAAGTCTCGGGTCTCGAGCACGTACCGGCGCAGGGCCCCGTGATGTTTGTGCTGAATCATCCCAACGGCCTCATCGATCCGTCGTTCCTGCTGTGTCTCGCCCCGCGCCGCGTGTCGCTCCTGGCCAAGGCGCCGCTGTTTCGCATGCCGGTCATCGGCTCCTTCTGTCGGGCCTTCGACGCGATTCCCGTGCACCGCCGGCAGGACGAAGGGTTCGATCCGGCCCAGAACCGCGAGACCTTCGAGACCGCACGCAAGGTGCTCGCACGGGAGGGAGCGATCGCGATCTTTCCCGAGGGCGCGTCGCACAGCGACCCGAAGCTCCGCCCGCTCCGCACCGGCGCGGCGCGCATCGCGCTCGGGGCTGCGGCGGTGCTCGCGGGCCCGACGCCGCTCCGAATCGTTCCCGCGGGGCTGTACTACCGCGCCAAGCGCACGTTCCGCAGCGCCGCCCTGCTGCATTTCGCGGAACCGTTTCCCGTAGCGCCGGTGCGGCTGGCGCCCGGCGAGGAGCCGCCGCCCGGCCCGGTCCGTGAGCTGACGGCGCGGATCGAGCGCGCGCTTGCCGAGGTGACGCTCCAGGCCGAGCAAGCCGAGGTGCACGCGCTGGTCGAGCGGGCGCAGCGGATCTTCACGGTCCAGGACGAACCGCCGGCGACGCCGCCCACGCTGCGCGACGAGTTCGAGCTGCGGCGCCGGTTCCTCGCGGGGTATCATGTCGTCCGGATTCAATGGCCCGAGAGGTTCGCGGCCCTGGCGGCGCGGATCGACCGCTACGAAGCCGCCCTCGCGGCAGCCGGCAAGCTCGACCCGAGACAGCTCGCGCGGCGTCACTTCACGCTCGATCGTGTGGTGCGGTACACCGTGAAGGCCCTCGTCTTGCTTCTGTTCCTGCTTCCCGCGGCGGCGGTCGGCGTGGTCGTCCACTACCCCGCGTACCGGGCGGTCGGCTTTGTCGCCACCGGTATGGCACGGGCGGCCGAGGACGCCTTGGCCAGCGTCAAGGTGCTCGCGGCGATGCTGCTGTTCCCACTCACTTGGGTTGGAGCGGCAATGGCGATGTGGTGGTGGCGGGGAATCGATACGGCGCTGCTCACCGCCGTCTCGCTCCCGCTGACCGCGTACGCGGCGCTGGTGTTCTTCGAGCGGCTCGACCGGGTCATCGGAGCGGCGCGGGCGCTCGGGTTGTTCCTCTTCAGGCGGTGGGCGTTCCTGCGGATGCTGGCCGAGCGCAAGGCGATTCAGGAAGAGATCCTTGCGCTCGGCCGGGTGATCGGGACGGTCTAGCCTGCTTGCTCCGCGCGTTACCGCCAGGTCTTTGACTGCTCCAGGAAGTTCCGCGCGGCCTCGTGGAGGTCGACCGGGGCGAGCGCGGGGTCTTGCTTCAACCCGGCCACCCGGGTGAGGCCGGCCGCAGCCTTGCCGTGAGTGCTGTCGATCGCGACAGCAGCGCGATACTGCTCGGCGGCCTGAACGCTGTGGCCGGTGCGCTCGAGGGCGATGCCGAGGTTGTTGTGGAACGATGGCACGGTCGAATCGATCTCGATCGCGCGGGCGAGCGGACCGAGCGCCTGCGCGAACTGCCCTTGGCCGATGTACACGCGCGCCAGGTTGTTCAGCGACCACACGTCGCGGTCATCGAGCACGAGCGACTGCCGATAGGCGCCGATGGCACCGGCGGTGTCGCCCAGCTCGCTCTTCACGCGGCCGAGCAGCCGGAAGCCTTCGCTCGACCCGGAATCGATCTTGAGCGCCGCCTCGACGTGCGGCAGCGCCTCCTGTGCCTTGTCTTGTTCGATGAGCACGCGGCTCAGGTTGAGCTGACTCTTGACGTGGGTCGAGTCCTGCTCGAGCGCGCGCCTGAACGCGTCGACCGCCCGGTCGCGGTCCCCCGCCTTCCACGCGGAGAGGCCGAGCATGTAGTACCCCCACACGTTGTCGGGCTTAGCGGTGGAGTACGTCGCGAACAGCCGTGCCGCCTCGTCGTACCGCTTCTCTTTGAATGCCGTGTTTGCCTCCTCGAACGAGACCGGCCCGGTGACGACCGGTGTGGGGGCGGACGCGCTCGTCGACTCAGACGAGACAGCGGAGACTTCGGCTGCGTTCGCGTCGGAGGCCTTGGGGCGCTTGTCGCCGCAGGCCGCGAGGACCAAGGCAGCGATCGGGATGATGGTGAGACGGTTCCGCATAAACTCCTCCTGGTTGGGGTTCGTGCCCCGCGTAAGAGCAGGAGGAGGGCCAGCGACCGGCTGTCACCTATCAGCCATCGGCACAATCGGTTGTGGGAGAATGCGAGGGCGGTCGTGTCCGGACGGACACGCAATCAACCGGCTCGATGTGTGCATCAGGACACGGGCTACTCACGACTGATTGCGTGCCGGCGCATGATCTTCAACAGGCTCGCGTGATCGGAGAGGCCGAGCTCCTGGGCCGTCTTCGTGATGTGCCACTCGTTGCGCTCCAAAGCGGCCACGATGATGCGTCGCTCGGCCTCGGCTTTGAGGGAGTGAAAGCTCGTGGCCGCGGGGCCCGGACTCGCTTCGCTCGCGACGCTCCCCGCTCCGTCCCGGATCTCGGCTGGTACGTCATCTAGCCCGATCAGGTCCGCCTCGGTCGCGATGATCATGCGCTCCACGGTATTGCGCAGCTCGCGGACGTTGTTCTTCTTCCAGTCGTAGGCCATCAACGACTCGAGCGCCGCTCCATCGATCCGCTTGGGGCGTACCCCGAAGCGCATGCAGGTGGACATGACGAGCTGCTCGACCAGCGCGGGGAGGTCGGACAACCGCTCGCGCAGTGCCGGGACGCGTAGCACGTGCACATTCAGCCGATAGTACAGATCCTGCCGGAACCGTCCCGCGGCCACCTCCGCCTCCAGATCGCGGTTGGTCGCGGCCACTACGCGCGCCTCCACGGTGATCGTGCGGTTGCCGCCGACCCGGGTGACCTGTCGCTGCTCGATCACGCGCAGCAGCTTCGCCTGCGCGGGGAGCGGTAGCTCGCCGATCTCGTCCAGGAACAGCGTTCCACCCGAGGCCGCCTCGAAGGCACCCTTGCGGAGGGCGTTCGCGCCGGTGAACGCACCGCGCTCGTGTCCGAACAGCTCGTCTTCGACCAGGTTCTCCGGGAGCGCCGCGCTGTTGAGGGCGACGAACGGGCCGTTCGGGCTGGCGCCGAGGCGGTGCAGCTCCCGGGCGACTAGCTCCTTCCCCGAGCCACTCTCGCCCACGATGAGCGCAGGACTCGGGATCTTCGCCACCCGCGCGATCGCGTCCTTGAGCTGCTGCATGGCCGGGCTCGCGCCCACGAGCGACGCGTCAGCGCCGGTGCGCGCGCGTAATGCGGCGACCTGGCCGGCGAGGCGCTGCCGCTCGAGCGCGTTTTCGACCTCCTGGACGACGCGCTCCATCGGCTCGGCCTTGTCGATGAAGCTCCGGGCGCCCAGCCGGATCGCCTGGATGCAACGGTCGTAGTTTCCGGTTCCAGTGTACACGATCACGGGGGTGCGGAACGCGCGTCGCTCCATCGCCCGCAGCACCTCGAAGCCGTCCATCCCCGGCATCTCGAGGTCGAGGATCACGCAGTCCACCACCTCGCGCTCGAGGATGTCCAACGCGTCTCGGCCGCTGTGCGCGACCAGCGTCTCATACTGGCCCACCCGCTTGAGGTCGTAGGCGTACTGCTCGGCGAGCGCGGCGACATCGTCGATCACGAGGACCGTCGTCATCGGATTCACACCCTGAAGGGTGTGCTCGGCACGACACTGTGCTGAAGCACATTCATGGGTTGTCCTGCAGGACAGTGCCGTGCCGAGCCCAGGCTTCAGCCGGGGAACACGTCGGGTACGACCCTGTGAGTCGGTTCACGCGCCCTCGCCCGGCAGCTCGACGATGAACTTGCTTCCCCCCCCGGGCTCGGTTTCCACTCGGAGCGCGCCATTGGCATCGAGTACCAGCCGTCGCACGATGGAGAGCCCGAGGCCGGTGCCGCCCGGCTTGGTGGTGTAAAAGTCGTCGAACGCGCGGTTCAGCTCCTCCCGACTCATTCCCTTCCCGGTGTCGGCGACGGTGATTTGCACAGCGGGGCGGCCGTCGTCCGCGCCCGCGGCGCGTGCGGTCAGGACCGTCACGGTTCCCGGGCGAGACTCGAGGCTGTCGAGCGCGTTGCCGACCAGGTTCTCAAGGATGCGCCGCAGCACGACGGGGTCCGTCTGTACGGCAGGGAGCTCGTCGGCCAGCTCCGTGCGGAGCTCACCCCGGCTCGCGTCGCCGACCCGGCGGATCGTCTCGCGGACCGCGTCGTTAACGTCGCACGGCGTGCGGCCAGGCTGGGGGTAGAGGCGGGCGTAATTCGTCGCGAGCTGTTCGAGGTAGGAGACGCTGCTCTCGACGGTCGCCTGCCGGTCCCGCCACGCCGCGGCCAGCTGGTCGGGCCCGGCGCGGGCCGCGTCCAGGAGGTGCCGGACCACGTTGCGGATCGGGATCAGGCCGTTTTTGATGTCGTGGTTCACCTGGCGGGCGAGGTCGCCCACGGCGATGCGGCGCTCGGCTTCACGCAGCTTCGCCGCCCCCGCTCGCAGCCGCTCGGTCATCGCGCCCAACAGGCGGGTGAGCATGCCGATCTCGTCGCCGCGCGCGCTCTCGAACGTCACGTCGAGCCGCTCCATGTCGATCTCGGCGGTGCGGCGCGCCAGCTCCCCGAGGGGGCGGCTGATCAAACTGGACAGCCAGCTCGCGAGCAGCAGCGCGATTGCCGCCGTGAGGAGGGCCGCCGCGACGAAGGCCACATCCACGCGCCGGCGCAACGCCACGAGGGGAGCGAGCGAGTGCGTGACCACGATCCGCGCTTCGCGCAGGCGCGCGGAGTCGCCGAGGGCGACGAACGGCACCGCGAGCGCGCTCACCACGTGTGCCGCCGTGTCGACGCGCACGAGCGTATCCGACGGGAGGGCTGGGGAGACGGTCAGCTCGGAGTCGGGAGCGAGCCGCGCCAGGAAACTCGAGTCCACGGCCACACCACCCACCAGCGTGAACCGGCGGCCGCCGAGTCGGAGCGAGTCGACCCGTGCCAGCGCCAGCAGCGAGGCCTCCGCGGTGCGCGCTTCGACCAGCGCCATGCCGCCCGGCGCGGCCGCGAGCAGGCGCGGGAGCTCCGGCTCGAGACGGTCGTATTCGTTCCGGAAGTGGCCCGAGCTGATGATGCGACCCTGGTCGTCCTGGATCTGTAGCATCGACAGGCCCGTGAAGCGCATGGCGCTGCCGGCGTAGTCCAGGAGATACTCTCGCTCGACGCCCTGCAGCGCCGCACGCCTGAACGGATTGTCTGTCGCGATCGCTTGCTTCAGGGCGTCGAGTCGAGCGGCAATCCCGGCGCTGTCTCGGCTCAGGTCCGCGCGGATCACCGCCGCGAGCGACGCCACTCGCCGTTGGTATTCGGCGGTCAGGCGGTCCGCCATGTCCGCGCGCACGCGCACTCCGAACACGGCGAGGGGGACGAGCACCACGACGCCGAACCCGATGAGGACGCGGGCACGGAAGCTCATCGCGCCACGAGCCGAACGGCTCCGTCCCAGTCGAGGCTCAGGCGCGGCAGGCCGCGGCGGGCCAGCAGATGCGTGCGCGTGTCGATGAGCGGCGTGATCGAGCCGCGCAGCACCCAGGCGGGAAGCTGCCGCGCGGCCGCGCACGCGTCGGCGGTCCGGCGCCGGACCCGGAGCACGTACGCCGCTTCGGTCCCGCCGCGAAACGCCGGCTCGAAGGCCGCGCGCGCGAGACCCGCGACGACGGCGCCCCGGCCGAAGGCGGCGAGGCCGACGAGGCGTGCGGCGAGGTCGCGCGCGTCGCGGTCCGCTTGCTCGTACACGACGCGCCGCCGCGGCGGGACCGTGGGCGACGCCGGCTCGGCCGGCAGGCCGCAGCGCTTGAGATCGGCGAACCAGAACCGCCCATCATCCGCTTGGGCGGGTCGCGCGTCGACGTGCACCGCCTGCGGCAGGCTTTCGAGGCGAAGGGCACCGACGTCGAGGCCGCTCCCCTCGGGCGCCAGCAGAACGTATGTGTGATCCCACTCGAGCGGGACGTCCTGATACCCCGAGCGGGTGCGGGCGTATTCGAGCGCGGCTGGATCGCTCGTGAGGAGCACGTCCACGTTCCCGTCGATGGCATCGCGGGCGTCGCTGGCGGTGGTGACGGCCATCTTGATGGCCGGCAGCGCAGCGCCCGGCACCGGACTCGCCCACAGCGCCTCGCCCGCCGCGGCCGCGCCGGTCGTCCAGTGATTCCCCGTCCCGATCGGCCAGCCGCCGCCCGGAGCGGACTTGGTCACCGCGAGCGCGGGGTCGGCGAAGCGCTGAAACGCCAGGCCGGACGGATCGATGCCGAGCGTCCGATCGTCCAGGATCGTGATAGCTTGAGCGGTACTCGCGTCGCGCGTTCGCCAGGCGGCCAGCACGTCCCGCGCCGTCACCGGCGCCCCATCCCAGAAGCGTGCATCGGCTCGGAGGGTGATGGTCCAGCGGCCTGCGGCGCCCTGCCCCCAGGATCGGGCGAGGGCCGGAAGGACGCGTCCCTGGCAGTCCACGCGGATCAGCGTCTCGTACAGCTGTGCGAAGACAAACCGCTCTGCGACGTTGTACGGCACCGGCGCGTGCGCCGGGTCCACCGGCTCGGTGAGCGCGACCGTGACGGTGTCGCGCGGTGTGGTCCGCCCGGTCGCGATCAGGCACGTCGTATCCGATGGAGCCGCTGCGGGCGGCGGCAGCTCGCCGCCCGGCGCGGCCCCGCGGCAAGCCGCGACGAGCACGGCGGCGAGGAGGACTAGGCGGGACGAGGGGATCACGGGCTCGGGCTCCGGCGGGGGCATTCGAACGATACCCAGAGCCGGGAGCCGCAGCCAGGACGTCGGTTATGCGCGCGGCTTGCGCGTCATCAGCGCGAGCACGTTCCCCTCGGGATCGCGGAAGTCAGCCAGCCAGAGCTCGTAGTCCGGGGCCCGGTGCACGAGGTGCGGCTCGGTGATGAACTCCACGCCCCGGCCGCGCAGCGTCGTGTGCGCCGATTCGATGTCCGGTACGAGATAGTAGATGAGCGACGCCGGGTGGTCGACTTCGGGCGTCGCGGGGACGCCGAGCATGAGGGTCGTCGCACCGCACTGGAAGAATGCCATCTGCGGCGGAGCCTGGAAGAGAAAGCGGATGCCCAGCGTGTCGCGGTAGAAGCGCACGGCGCGATCGAGGTCGCGGGCGCGGACGAAGATTTGGCCGATGGCGGAGAGACCGAACTGGGTGGTTGCGGCGGTCATGGATGGAAGTTGCAGGTCGTAAGCCGCAAGCCGCAAGCCCTCAGCCGCAATAAAGCGCGCCCACAGGCGCCCAATTGGTAACACGCCGTGGCAAACCGGATCTACGTTTCCAACATGGGCACAAGGACCTGAAGGCGTGGCAGCGCGCTCGCGATCTAGCGGTCCTATCGAAAGCCGCCATATCCCGGCTCCCTACAGAAGAACGATACGCCTTAGCGGACCAGTGGAGGCGAGCTGTGTACAGTGTGGCGTTGAACATTGCAGAAGGCGCGTCGCGGCGAGGGGTGAAGGACTTCCGTAAGCACCTCGACATTGCGCGGGGCTCACTCCATGAAGTCGAGGCGATCATCGAACTCGTCTTGGCGCTTGAGTACTTTCGTCCGGAGGAGCTCGAAAGGGTGTGCGCGACGCGCGACGAATGTGCCAGGACTGTGTACGGGTTGCTGCGAACGCTACCGGATGGCCCGAAGGAGCCTGGACGCTAGAACGGGTCAACTTACGGCTTACGGCTTACGGCTTGCGACTTACGGCTTGCGACTTACGGCTTGGGACTTATGGTTGGCTCCTGCTGGGTTAAACAATGCAGCGTGCCCAGTCCCCACACCAGGTCCATTGCATGAATCCCCACCACCGGCCGGTCCATCAGCTCGGCGAGCAGTCCGAGCGCGACGCGATCGTTCGCATCGTTGAACGTCGGCACCAGGACGGCGCCGTTCGCGATGTAGAAATTCGCATAGCTCGCCGGCAGCCGCTGGCCGTCGAAATAGAGCGGCGCGGGCATCGGCAGGGCGACCACCTCGACCTTCGAGCCGTCTTCGAGCCGCATCCCTTCGAGCCGCTCGCGATTCTCTCGCAGGGCGCGATAATTGGCATCGCGGGCATCCGTTTCGCTGCACAGCACGACGGTCCGCGCGTCGACGAAGCGGCACAGGTCGTCGACGTGACCGTGGGTGTCGTCTCCGGTGATGCCCTTGCCCAACCACAGCACGTTCGTCACGCCCAAATGCTCCCGTAGGACCTGCTCCAGCTCGGCGCGCGACAGGCCGGGGTTCCGCACCTGGACTTCACGGTCGAGCAGACACTCCTCGGTGGTGAGGAGCGTGCCCCGGCCGTTCACATCGATGCTCCCCCCCTCCAGCACCACGTCGCGCTCGCCCGCCCGCGCGCGAAACACGCGCAGGCCGAGCCGCTGCGCCGCTCGCTCGGGCACCTGGTCGTCCTTCTTCCAGTCGGGGTACTTCGCCCAGGCGTTGAAACGAAACCGCGCGACGGCGACCTCGGGGCGGGGAGGGCGGTCGCGCCGCACGAACAGGGGGCCGAAATCGCGGGTCCAGCCGCGGTTCGTGGGGAACCGGAAGAACTCGGCGCGTGCGTCGTCGACGCCGGCCCGCGCGAGCACGCGCCGCGCCCGGCGCTCGTGCGCGGCCGAATTCACCAGGATCCGCACGATCTCGCCCGGCGCCAGCTTGCGCACGATCTCGCCGTACACCCACGGGATCGTTGCAATCTTGCCCGGCCAGTCGCTCGCGTTGTGCGGCCAGCCGATCCATGTGGCGTGATGCGGCTCCCACTCGGCGGGCATGCGGAACCCCTGCGCGGCGGGAGAGGCGCCGTCGGCCATCAGCCGTCAGCCATCAGCGGTCGATGGGTCCTGGCTGACGGCCGACAGCCGACGGCGCATTATCGAGGAACCGGCTCGCGATCCCGGCATACGCGTCGATGCGCCGATCACGCAGGAACGGCCATCCGCGGCGCACCTCCTCGATGCGGCCGAGGTCGACCTCCGCGACCACGATCGCCTCGCGGTCTCGCGGGGCTTCCGCGACCACCGCGCCGAACGGATCCGCCAGGAACGACGAGCCCCAGAACTCGATGCCGTCCCGATCGCCGCCGTCGTTCAGTCGTTCATGTCCTACGCGGTTGACGGCGGCCACGTAACAACCGTTGGCGATGGCATGGCTGCGCTGGATCGTGCGCCAGGCGTCGAGCTGCTCGGCGCCGTGCGTGGCTTTCTCTTTCGGATGCCAGCCGATCGCGGTCGGATAGAACAGCACGGCGGCGCCCTGCAGCGCGGTGAGCCGCGCGGCCTCGGGATACCATTGATCCCAGCACACCAGGGTTCCGATCCGTCCCACGCGCGTGTCGAACGCCCGGAAGCCCAGGTCGCCGGGTGTAAAGTAGAACTTCTCGTAGTAGGCGGGATCGTCGGGAATGTGCATCTTGCGATAGATCCCCACGACGCGCCCGTCGGCGTCGATCACCGCCGCGCTGTTGTGATACAGTCCCGGCGCCCGCCGCTCGAACAGCGGCGCGATCACCACGACGCCGGCTCGCTGCCCCGCCTTCGCCAGGGCCTCGGTGCTCGGCCCCGGCACGGGCTCGGCGAGGTCGAACGACGCGGCGTCCTCGCGCTGGGCGAAGTAGCGCGAGCGAAACAGCTCCGGCAGGCAGACGAGCTGCGCGCCGGCGCCCGCCGCCTCCGCGACCTTTGCGACCGCGGTCTGGAGGTTCGCATCCGGATCGGCAGACATCGCCATCTGGACGAGCCCAACCTTGAATCTCACCGGGGGCGACGCGGAGTCCACGCCTAGTAGACCTCGAACTCGGCGGTGATATCGTACCCGTCGACCTGACACACGCCCACTCGGGCGACGTAGCGTCCGGGTTTCGACGCGGCGTCCTGAGGCAGCTGCACGACATCGCGGTAGGCGCCCCCGCGCGTCACCACGAAGTGGCGCGGGTCGGGGGGCCGAGCCTGGCTGGTGTGCTCCCAGCGCGTCACGCCTTCGTCGGTCAAGACGGTCGCGCACAGCAGATCGTTGGTCGGCAGGTGGAACGTGATGGGCGCCTGGCGCTGGTTCCGGATGCTGTAGAGGAGCACCGGATTCACACCGGTAGGCCGGCCGTCGCGGTAGGTCCAGGCGATGCGGTTGGGGATCACCGCCAGGGTGATTTCGGCGTGCAAGGTGAGATCACGGTCGAGCCTCCTGTGGGCGGTCCCCGGAGGCTCGACCTCTTTCATCTCCTCCACGACGATACCCAGGAAATCTGGCGCGGCGCCTGGAACGAGCGGGACGCGCCCGTGCGCCTCGACGTAGCGGTCCAGGAGCGGGCTCCACCGGCTCGCTTTGCCCTGCAACTGGAGCACGAAAGTGCGGACACCACCCGCCTCGAACGACTCCGGCACGACGATGGTCCAGCCCCCGTTGGGATCATGCTGCAGGAAGCCCCGGACGACGACGCCGGTGTCGGGGGTCGCTTGAGCCCGGGCCTTCGCGACGCCGCACGCCGCCAGTGCGATGAGACCCAGGGTCGCGCGCATGGCTGGAATCTTCATCGGGGCCGTACCTGGGGCTAGTGTTGCCAACCGGTGGCGCGGTGCGCACCTTCACCGCGTGCTCGCCGGAATGCCGCGGTTCGTGAGGTATTGGTTCACGCTCGTTGATGCGGTCGACCGGCGGGCGTATCTCGCCACCGGCCTCGGCCTGATGGCGTTCAAGTACGCCGTCGACGCGGGCGCGGTGGCCCTCGCGACCGGTCGCTTCTGGTCGCCGCTCGATTATCTGCTGCCGTTCTATCTGCTCCGAGCCGAGAAGCTCGCCGGCGCTCCCGCCTGGTTTCTTCCCGCGTTCGTCCTGTGGACGCTGCCGTTCCTGTGGATCGGCGTCGCCATGACGCTGCGGCGGGCGGTCGACGCGGGGCGGTCACCCTGGCTCGCGCTCGGCTTCTTCGTCCCGCTCGTCAACTACGTCGTGATGCTCGCCCTCTGCCGGCTCCCCACGGTGCCGCTCAGTCCCCGGGAGGGGCATGCGGGAGGCCGGACCGTGGACGCGCGGCCTGCCCTGGTGTTGTACGGCATCGCGGCCGGTCTCGCGGTGGCGCTGCCCACGGTTCTGTTGAACGTCTATGTGCTACGCCGTTACTCGACGTCCCTGTTCCTGGGTACTCCGTTCACGCTTGGTGCAGTTACAGCCTACGTGTTCAACCGCGCCGCACCCCAGGGGCCCGGGGCCACGGCGCAGGTCGTGAGCTTGAGCCTAGTGCTGCTCGCCGGCGCCATGCTGCTCTTCGCCCTCGAGGGCCTCGTGTGCGTGACGCTCGCGTTGCCCTTGGCGCTCGCGCTGGCAATCGTCGGCGGGATCTTCGGCAGGGCGATCGCGCTCCATACGCCGGGTCGCGCCGGGCATCTCGCCAGCCTCGTGCTAGCGGCACCGCTGCTCGCTGGGCTCGACGAGGCGCGCGGGTCCTCCCCGACGCCGCAGTACCAGATGGAGGACTCCGTCGTGGTCGCGGCCCCGCGTGCGGTGGTGTGGCGCAAGGTGGTGAGCTTCAGCGAGCTCGCCTCGCCCACTGAGGCGCTGTTCCGGCTCGGCGTCGCCTACCCGCGGCGCGCCCGGATCGACGGAGTGGGGGCGGGCGCGATCCGCTACTGCGAGTTCTCGACGGGGACGTTCGTGGAGCCGATCACGGAGTGGGCGGCGCCGGGCCGGCTCTCGTTCGACATCACGGCCCAACCCGTACCACTGCGCGAGCTGTCCCCCTACGGGGCGATCGCGCCGCCACATCTGCACGGCTACTTCCGGGCCCGGCGGGGCGCGTTCCGGTTGACGGCATTGTCGGGAGGCCGCACGCTGCTGGTGGGCGCCACGTGGTACGAGCTCGATATCGAGCCCCGCCGGTACTGGAAGGTCCCGGCCGACGCGATCGTGTCGGCGATCCACCGGCGCGTCCTCGCGCACATCAAACGATTGTCGGAGGCAGGGTCATGAAGCGTGTCCTCGTGGCTGTGCTGATCGTGGCGGCGCTGCTCGCGTCCCCAATGGCTCACATCGGTGCCGCGGGGCAGGCGAAGTGCATCTCGCGCGCGGCCGTGCCCGTGCCGCCGGCCTATGCCTCGACCGTGGCGCGGGCCCGCGCCCTGGTGTGCGACAAGTTGGCGGGCCGCATCAGCGGCCTCCAGGTTGCCGTGGGAGTGGACGGCAAGCTCGTGTGGTCGGAGGGCTTCGGCTACGCCGATGTCGCCCGCAAGATCCCCGTCACGGCGGAGACGCAATTCCGCATCGGGAGCGTGTCCAAGCCGATCACCGCGGCGGCCGTGGCGCTGTTGTACGAGCAGGGGAAGCTCGACCTCGACAGCCCGGTGCAGCGCTACGTCCCGTCGTTTCCCGATAAGGGCTTCCCGATCACCACGCGGCAGCTCGCCGGGCACTTGGCCGGGATTCGCCATTATCGGGGTGACGAATTCCTGCTCAACCGCCACTTCACCAGCGTGCTCGAGGGACTCACCATCTTTCAGGGCGACTCGCTGCTGTTCCCCCCGGGCACGAAGTTCTCCTACTCGACTTACGGCTGGAACCTGATCTCGGCGGTGGTCGAAGCCGCGGCGGGGCAGGACTTCTTGAGCTATGTGGGCCGGAACGTGTTCCGGCCGCTGGGCATGACGCACACGGCGGCCGATCGTGTCGACAGCCTCATCCCGAACCGCACCCGCTTCTACGACCGCGGGGGGGACAGCGGGTTCGTGGCGGCGCCGCCCGTGGATAACAGCTACAAGTGGGCCGGCGGCGGCTTCGTGTCCACCGCCGAGGACCTCGTGCAGTTCGGCTCGGCCATGCTCCAGCCGGGGTTCCTCAAGGCCGAGACGCTCGAGCTGCTCTTCACCTCACAAAAGACGACCGCGGGCGAGCCGACCGGCTACGGGATCGGCTGGTTCGTGGGCACGGACAGCCTGGGCCACCGTTGGGTGTTCCACGGCGGCGGCTCGGTGGGGGGAACCACGGCATTCGGCGTGGACCGCGACTCGCGGATCGTCGTCGCCATCACGTCGAATCTGACGAACGCGCCGCTTGAGCCGGGAGAGGCGATTCAACGGCTGTTCGATCGATAGCGCGCCGTCAGCTCCTGGCCTTCTTCCACGGCCGGGGATCGAACAGCGCGTCGGCGAGCGGCGCGTCGGTCTTGATTTCGGTGTACTCTTCGAGCCAGCGCTCCAGCCCATCCACCAGGAACGCCACCTCCGCCGAAAGCCAGGCATCGCCCGCTGGCTGATATTTGTTGAACCGGATGTCGCTGATGCGGCTCGTGTCACGCTGGCCCGGCTCGAGCAGCCGCACAAACACGAGCCCCTCGCGGTCCACCCAGAACTGCCGGGCGCGCAGGTCGCCTGGTTTCGCGCCCACCACATACACGGGGCGCCCCTGCCACGTGTCCTCGTGCACCGTCGCGAGGTCGAATTTGAGCCGCTCGAGCCGCGCCGCGGTGCGCTCCGCGGGCTCGAAGTAGACGTCGAAGCCAAGCACCATCAGCGGATGAATAAATGCCGACGCGTTGCCGAGCGTGTCGGCGTGGAAGACAAACTGCGAGTCGCTCACGAACAGCAGCCCGTTTCCGGAGTCGGCCGGCGCGAACTCGATGCGTAGCTTCCCGGGCAGGGCGGCATACTCGTGCCAGATCGAGTGCTCCTGCGAGCCATCCGGCCGGGTCGCGGTGTTCTTCTGGACGAACGTGAGCGTGCGATACCATTTGCCGGCATAGCGGTCGTGCATCGCCTGGACGATCTGGCGCCCGTTCGGTGGGGACGCGAGCAGCGCGGACGCGAGAACGACATGTTGTAGCATAAACGCTCCTTGTGAGACCTCAGACGTCAGAGGTCTACCGTTCCAGACGATAGCCGGCTTTGCGAACCGTAAAAATATGCCGCGGCGCCGCCGGATCCGCTTCGAGCTTGCGGCGCAGCTCGGCGACGTGCGTGTCCACCGTGCGGCTGAGTACTTCGGCGCTGTAGCCCCAGACCTCGCGCAACAGCTCCAGCCGCGTCGCCACCGCGCCACGACGACGCAGCAGCGCGACGAGCAGGTCGAACTCCTTCGGCGTGAGCGGCACCGGCTGGCCGGCCCGGAGCACCGTGCGAGAGGCGGGGATCACCTCGATGTCGCCGAACCGCTCGGGCGGCGGGCCGCCGTTCCCGCCGGTCGGCAGGGCCATGCGGCGCAACAGCGCTTCTACCCGAGCGAGCAGCTCAAGCACCCCGAACGGCTTGGTGACGTAGTCGTCCGCGCCCAGTCGCAGGCCGCGCACCTTGTCCGCCTCTTCGCCCCGCGCCGTGAGGATGAGGACCGGCATGGTGCGGCCGGCGTCCCGCAGCGCGCGCAGCACGCGGAAGCCGTCCATTCCGGGAAGCATCAAATCGAGGATGATGAGGTCGGGCCGCCCGTCGCGCGCGCGCGCCAGTCCCTTCATGCCGTCGTCCGCCACCTCGACCTGATAGCCCTCGATCTCCAGGTTGTTGCGCAGGCCGTAGGCGAGGTCGGGGTTGTCCTCGACGACGAGGATGCGGGTCACGCCGGGACCCTCGGGGATCCACTGGGCGCGCGCTCAGCGGGCCGCTCGAGCGGCAGCTCGATGACGAACCGCACACCGCGTCCGCCCGCGGGGAGCGTGCCGTTCTGCCCGTCCTCTGCCCAAGCGCGCCCGCCGTGCAGCGCCACCAGCTCGCGCACGACCGCGAGCCCGATGCCGGTACCGGCGACGGCCGAGCCCCGGTCCCGCTCGAGGCGCCAGAAGCGGTCCCACACGCGCTCGCGGTCTGCGGCGGGGATGCCGGGCCCCTGGTCGTCGACCCAGAGCCGCGCGCGCTGGTCGCTGGCCGCGAGCCCGACGGTCACGACCTGCCCCGGCGGTCCGTACTTGACGGCGTTGTCGAGCAGGTTGAGCAGCATCTGCCGGAATGCCTCGGCGTCCACCGGGGCGACGACGCCTTCCGCGAGCTCGGACCGGAGGCTGACGCCGCGCGCTCCCGCGAGCGGCGCGAAGCCTTCGAGCGCTTCCTGCACCAGCGGCGCGAGCGGCGCGCGCTCCGGTGACAGGCG
>DASPXE010000242.1:0-18512 GCA_035637455.1 Gemmatimonadales bacterium | reverse complement strand
TCCCGTCCCAAACGTCAGGCCCCGCTGCAGGTGTCCGAGCATGGCAGACCGATCGACGAGCGTGTCACCGCGCCAAGCGTTCGCCAGCAGGAGGTCGCTGATTGCGGGACCGCCCTGAAAGGACCGTAGCGTGATCCCGAGCTCTTGACGGCCCAGGGTGTCGCCCTTGTCGGCGTGCGCGAGGAGCACGTAGCGTCCCGGAGCCGCCGCCACCGTGACCCTGCCCGCATCGCTCTCGCCTGATGCCCGCTCGCCCCCGACGTCACCGATCAGCGCTGCCGCGACCTTCCCGCTGGTCGAGACGACGACGAGGTCCGTAGTCGCCGCCGCCTGCCGGTTCCTGAACTGCGCCGTCCAGACGCCGAACTCGAGGGGGGCGGGCTCGGACGACGCGTCGCGCGTCAGTCCGAGGTTCATCGAGGCGAACTGGTCCTGGTTCATCGGCCGAAAGACCATCTCGGGCGTAGTACGGAGCCCCTTGGAGAACGCGCTCGGCCTGACAAAGCGCACCTCTCCCCACTCTGCGTACCGCCACCGCTCCAGCTCGTCGGTGTTGCACTGCGGGTCCACCGTGTTGTCCCCACCCAACCTCGACGCGTCCGGTGGCCCGAAGCGCAGGTACATGATGCCGCGGTCGTCCAACCCTGTAGCGAGGTTGTAGCCCACACGGGCGGCGACGGTGTCCGCCCCTCGCAGATCCATCCCCAACGGAACAAACAGCGTGGGCGATAGCACTACCCCCATTGCCTCGAGGGCGCGCCGGGTGTCCTTCGGCATGCTCTCTTTCTCCTCGGTGGTGAGCAGGGCCGCAGGATCCGCGGCGACTCGGGCACGATCTCGCACGCTGCTCACACCCGGCAATGGAATGCCTCCGCCCGAGTAATAGGGCGGGAGGGTCTTGAACACTTCGCAACGCAAGTGGAACTCGCGCTCCCCTTGCGACGGCTCGAGGTTGAGCGTGCGAGCCAGGCTGCTGCGATGATACGAGACGAGCGGATGGAGCAACGGGTAATGCTTGCGGGCATAGCGCAGCCTGGAAAAGTGCTCCACGATCCGGTGGTTGGTGCCGGCGAACAGGTTGGGGTCGCGCCGTGCCCAGAAGCGTGCGAGCCAGCCGCCCTTCACGTCGGTCGGCACGCCGGCCCACCACGCACGGATCTCGCTCGGCGTGGCGATGCCAATGACCTGGCGCCACAGCACATCCGCGGAATCGCGCCCCGCATATCGCAGTGCCCGGCGGTAGAAGGCGATTCCGGCCACCGTGTCGCCCGCTTCGAGCGCGCTCTCTGCCCGCAGCGCATTCCAGCTGGAGTGGGTCGAGTCTTGCGCGAGCGCGCCGTCGAGCAGGTGGTCGGCATCGTCGTACCGCTCCTCTTCGATCAGCAGCTGGGCGATGCGCGCCTGAATTACAGAATTATCACCGTTCGCTTGCAGCCGCTCGATCATCTTCCGCCGACCGCCCGCGTTCCGGTACAACGTGCGCCACTGGTCCCACGCGTCTCTGTACAGCGGGTCGAGCTCGATCACCCGCTCCAGGCCTTCGCGAGCGATCCGCTCGCCGTCATCGCCGCCGAGCCAAAGACCCAGGTGAGCGATGTGGTAGGGTGGTTCTGGATCATGGGGAAGCAGCTGTTTCGCCTGACGATATGACTCGAGCGCTCGGAACCGACCGGTGGGCATGCGAGCGGCGTACGCGTCGCCCAGGGTCAGGAACCCACGTGGGTCACGCCCGTGCCGCAGCGTGTACCGCTCCGCGAGCTTGATGGCATCCTCCACCCGGCCCGACTCGAGTGCCGCGGCAGCACCTTGCAGTTCTGTTGGGACGGTGTCTTGCTTGTCCTGCGGTGGCAGGAGCGTAACGACAATGAAGAGCTGCGCGAGCAGCGGCAGGATCACGGCACCGCTTTGATAGTATCCGCTTTGACTTTCGTGGTATCTCCCTTCGCCCGCTTCTCCGCATCCCGCTCCGCCTGCTTGCGCGCCCGGAGCTCGCGCACGTACTGCCGGAACAGCTGCAACGTTTCGGTGCGACGCGCCGCCTGCATCAGGTCCTGGCGCATATCCTCGAGCTGCCGCGCCCGCAGCTGCTCGTCGAAGTTGCCCTGCGGGAGGGTGATCGGCAGGAGCGCGAGCACCGCCGTGGGGATCTTGATCCCAGCGATGTGGATGTACTGTG
Source organism: Gemmatimonadales bacterium (assembly GCA_035637455.1). Classification (GTDB taxonomy): domain Bacteria; phylum Gemmatimonadota; class Gemmatimonadetes; order Gemmatimonadales; family GWC2-71-9; genus 20CM-4-69-16. Next base: position 16,336 of record DASPXE010000242.1, on the reverse strand, counting down.
AATCGATCCCGATCGTCTTCCCGGCGACGTCCGTGGTCCACGTTGGCTTCTGCCGCGCGCGCTGCTCCTGGTCGATGATGACGTTCAGCGAGTCCACCATGGAGCGCAGCCGGTGCACCGCGACCGAGTCCTTGTGCTCCTCCTGTCCATAAAGGGCGTCGGCCACCTCGCCGGGGAGCGCAGGTCGCGGCAACACCCAGAGGCGCCCGTCCCCCACCTGGGGCGGGCTCACGATGTGCGGGCCCACCGCCGCCGAACTCGCGGCGAGCGCCGTGTCCGGCTTGCCCACCGTCGGCGCGGGTGGCGGCGTGGTCGTGTCGACCGCGGGGGCGGGAGCCGGCGGGCGCCCCAAGCCGCCGCTCGGCCCTTTGCCGCGCTTGGTGCCGCCGAACGGCGGCAGCTCCGTACGGCGCGGCGCCTCGGGGGGGATGATCGTGATGAGGGACTGGTAGCGGTCGATGCGCCACGCGGCGCTGACCGCGAGCGTGATCACCGCGGCATGTAGCACGAGGCTCGCGGCCCAGGTGAGCCGCGCCTTGGCGGGCGAGACCTGCCTCGGCTTAAACAGCGGCCAACACCTTTCCCAGGCGCTCCGCCGCCTCGACGAGCCGCGGCGCCGCCACGGTGAGCGCGACGCGGAAAAACCCTTCGCCGCCGGTGCCGAACCCGCTCCCCGGCAAAACCACCACGCCCTCCTCCTCGAGTGCCTTCCGCTGGAACGTGGCCGAGGGGAGCCCCTCAGGGAGCGGCACCCAGAGATACATCGTCGCCCGCGGCGTTTCTGGCTCGAACCCCTGCGCCCGCAGCACGGGCAGCATGGCGTCGCGTCGCGCCCGGAACTGCGCGACGTACTCGCGCGCCAACTGCTCCGCCTGCGGCAGCACGGCGGCACCGGCGGCCTGAATGGCCAGGAACGCGCCGGTATCGACGTAGTTCTTCACGCGCGCCAGCGCGGCGATGAGCTCCGGGCGCCCTGCCGCCCAGCCGAGCCGCCACCCCGTCATGCAGAACGTCTTGGAGAGCGAATGAAACTCGACCGCGCTCTCCCACGCCCCCGGAATCTCGAAGATGCTGGGCGCGACGTAGTCGTCGTACGTGATCTCGCAGTAGGGGTTGTCGTACACGATCACGATGTCATGCCGCTGACAGAACGCGACGGTGCGCGCGAGGTACTCGCGCGTCGCGACCGCGGCCGTCGGATTGTTCGGATAGTTGAGATAGACGAGCCGTGTCCGCCGGATCACCTCCGCCGGGATCTCCTCGAGCTCGAGCAGGAAGTCGGTGCGCGGCGTGAGCGGGTAAGCGTACGACTCGCCGCCCGCGAGGCGCGTGCCCCCCTCGTAGACGGCGTACCCCGGCTCGGGCACGACGGCCACGTCCCCGGCGTCGAGCAGCGCCAATGCAAGGTGGGCGATCCCCTCCTTGGAGCCGAGCAGCGGGTGCAGCTCGGTGAAGGGGTCGCACTTTACCCCGAAGCGGCGCTGCAGGTACGCGGCGGCGGCTTCGCGGAACGCCGGCAGGCCCAGCTGGAACGCGTACCGGCTCATCGCGGGATCGCGCGCGGCGCGCGCCAGCGCCTCGACCGCTAGCTTGGGCGGCGCCAGGTCCGCGTCTCCCGCCCCGACGTCGATGACGTCGACCCCCTGCTGCATCAGCCGCCGCTTGATGGCGGGGATCTCGGCCATGGGGTAGCTGGGCAAGGCGGACAGACGCTTGCTGAGCCGCGTCAGAAGAAAGCCTCCTCTGAATCAGTACGCGCCACCCGGCTCCCAGGCTGAAGCCTGGGCGTCACGTTTCAAAATGCCCGATGAGCCGCTCGCTGCGGGTGAGGTGCTGGCACCGCGCGTCGAGGGCGTCGTAGTCGGCTTTGGCGGACGCCTTGAACTCGTCGAACGCCGCCCGCGAGTCCCACCGGTCGATCGTGACGAACCGCCGCGCGATCCCGATGTCGCGCGCCAGCGCCGAGTCGACAAATCCCGCACTGCGCCGAAACAGCTTGGCCCACTCGCCTTCCGGCCCGTACGCCCGGACGAAGTCCTCCTCCGCACCCGCCTTCGCCTCGAACATCCACACCACTACAAACACAATCTATCGCTCCGCGCCCAGGGCCGCCTCGATGCCGTGCCCCGCGAAGAATTCCTCGCACGCCCGCCGCACCTCCTGCCACCGGCCCACCACCCGGGACGCGGGCGGCAGCCCCTCGAGGATCAGCTGGCCGTAGCGCTTGGTCACGATGCGGCGGTCGAGCAGCACCACCGCACCGACGTCGGTCGTGCTGCGGATCAGCCGCCCGAACCCCTGTTTCAACTTCAGGGCCGCGTTGGGCACGAGGTAGTGCACGAAGCCGTTCAGCCCCCGCGCCTCGAGCCGCTCGAGGCGGGCTGCCGTGAGCGGCTCGCTCGGCACCTTGAACGGCAGCTTGGCGAGGATCAGCACGCGCAGCGCGCGGCCCGGGACGTCGACGCCCTCCCAGAACGAATCGGTGCCGAGCAGGATCGCGGAGCCCGCCTCGCGGAAGCGTCGCAGCAGCTGGTCGCGCTGGCCGTCGCCCTGCACGAGCAGCGGCCAGCGGCCGCCGATCGGGTCGCGCACCGCTTCGGCCGCGCGCCGCAGCGCGCCGTGGCTGGTGAACAGCACGAACATGCCGCCGTCCGACGCCTGCGCCAGCTCCACCAGCACGCGCGCGACGGCCGCGTCGTGCCCCGGCTCGTCATCGCGCGGCTCGGGCAGGTCGGTCGGAATCCCGAAGAGGCACTGCGCGGGGAAATCGAACGGTGAGGCGTGGATCTCGCGCGCCCGCACCCGCGACGGCGGCAGGTCGAGCCCGAGCCGCTCCTCGAGATAGCCGAACTCGCCCCCGGCAGCGAGGGTGGCGCTCGTGAGCACCACGGTCTCGACCCGGTCGAACAGGTGTTCCTTCAAGACCGGGGCCAAGTCGAGCGGGACGGCGGCAAGCGACACGTTCGGGACCTTGCGGCCACGGCGCTCGAGCCAGCGCACCGCCGCGGGAATGCCCGCCGGCGGCCGCAGCGCCGCCGTGAGCCCCGTCGCCACCATCTCGAGCCGCCGTACCACTCCGCGCAGCTCGCCGAGCAGCTGGGCGCGGCGCTCGGACGGGTCGTCCAGCGACAGGCGGTCGGCGATCGTCTCGACGCCGTCGCGCAGCTGCGTGAACGCGAGCAGCAGATTGTCGAGGGCCACGTCGAGGCCCTGGGCCCAGACGTCGTCGCGCGCGAAGTCGTCGGTGAGCCGCAGCACCGGCATGGAGCCCGGCTCGCCGTCGAGCCGGCGCACGAGCAGGGTGAACAGCGCGTCGGCGCCGCGCCGCGCCGCGCCGAGCGCATCGAACAAGCTCCGCTGCACCAGGTCGCGGCTCGCCGCGGAGAGCAGGTCGTCGCGGTTGGCGAGCACCGTCCGCAGCGTCGGCAGCAGCCCGCGGCCATTCTTCTCGAGCCGCGACAGCAGCCGCTCGACGCCGAGCCGGCTCACCTGGGCGCCCAGGTGCATGGCGGCCACGTCCTCGAGGTGATGCGCCTCGTCGAGCACCAGCCGGCGGTACGGCGGCAGCACGGCCGCCTCCTGCCAGTTGTCGCTCACCATACGTACGGCGAGGTCGCTCGCGAGCAGATGATGGTTCACCACGACCACGTCCGCCTCGGCCGCGCGGCGGCGCGCCTGGAACAGGAAGCACCGCTCGAAGTGGGGGCACTTGAGCCGGGTGCAGAGGTCGGACTCGGCGGCGACCGCGTCCCACACCTCGGCCGTCGGCTCGTCCTGCAGATCCGAGAGGCTGCCGTCGCTCGTCTTTGCCGCCCAGGCGGCGAGGGTCTCGAGCTCCGCCGCCCGCTCGTCCTCGAACAGCGACCGCTCGGCGTCGCGCGCCTGCTCGAGCCGCGCGAGACAGATGTAGTTCCGCCAGCCCTTCAGCAGCGCGAACGTCGGCGAATGGTCGCCCGTGCCCAGCGCGCGGGCGAGAATCGGCAGGTCCTTGCCGACGAGCTGCTCCTGCAGATTGATGGTGTTGGTGGAGACGATGGTGCGCTCGCCGTTCTCGCGTGCCCAGCCGAGCGCCGGTGCGAGGTACGCGAAGGACTTGCCCACGCCTGTGCCCGCCTCCAGCAGCGCGACGCCCCCGTCGTTGTAGGCGTCCGCGATGTAGGCCGCCATGTCGCGTTGGCTCGGCCGGTCCTCGAACGCCCCGAGCGCGCGGGCCACCGGGCCCTGCGGGGCGAGCAGCCCCGCGACGTCGAACGGATCGAGCCGCGTGGTCGCGCGCGGGCGTGGGCATTCGACCACGACGTAGCAGTCGGTGACCGCGTTGTCCACGATGGCGAAGCCCACTCCCCCGTCGTGCAGCCGGGCGGCCACGCTCAAGTCGGCACCCGAGGGCTCGAGCACGCCGCTCGGGTGGTTGTGCAACAGCAGCTCCCCTCGCTCGGCGATCCCCGGCAGCGCGAGCACCGCGTCCACGGTGCCGCGCGCCACCGGGCGCGCCTCCACGAGCACGCCGTTCGCATCGGGGCGCGCCACGAACGATACTTCGCGCCCCTGAGCCGCGGCGATCTCCGCGCGCACCAGCTCACGGACCGCGGGCGCCAGGCGCTCGACACTCACGTCTTGAGCTCGCGCTTCTTCGCCGCCGGAAACAGCACGTTGTTGAGGATGAGGCGATACCCGGGCGAGTGCGGGTGCAACGACAGGTCCGTCGGCGGGTCCCCGATCTGGTGCTGCTGGTCCTCGGGATCGTGGCCGCCGAAGAAGGTCCACGTCCCGCGCCCCGAGTCCCCGTGGATGTACTTCACCCACGGGGCACCTTCCTCGTCGGCCAGCACCGTCACGCTGGGCTTCAGGCGGCTGCGCAGGAACGAGGTCGTGAGCCCGTAGAAGTCGGGGATCACCTGGCGGTGGTCCTGCACCAGCATCGTCGGCACGGGGTCGATCTTCGCGCTGAAGTTGAACAGCTTGTAGGCGCCGAGCGGCTGGCGGCGCGGCCCGGCGTTCACCTGGTGCCCGTCGATGTCGGAGAAGCTCGCCACCGAGGGGTTTGGCTCCACATGCGCCCCGGTGAAGGCGAGGGCCTTCGACCAGTCGAGCTTGGCGTCCGCCTGCGGGTCCATCGGCGTGCCGTCGGCGAAGGTGGCCGCGATGTCGACGGTCTCGGCAGCGAGCGCGAGGTCGATTGTCTCCGTGGCGGTGCACATCGCGAACAGGAAGCCGCCGTTGGCCACGTAGTCGCGGATCTTGCGCGCCACCGCCTTCTTCAGATCCGGTACCGTAGCGAAGCCGAGCTGCTTCGCGGCGTCGCTGTTGAAGCGCACCATCTCGCCCAGCCACGGCGCGCCGCCGTAGATCAAAAAGAACTTCGAGTACTGGCCGGTGAAGTCCTCGTGGTGCAGATGCAGCCAGTCGTACGTCGCCAGCTTCCCGGACATCACCTCGAAGTCCCACACCTTGTCGAACGGGATACCGGCATACTGCAGCGCCATCGTCACGGCGTCGTCCCACGGCGGCGCGTTGGGTGGGACGTACACTGCGACCTTGGGCGCCTTCTCGAGCGGCACGGCGTCCATGTTGCTCGCTTCGATCTCGCCGCGGATCGCGGTCACCCGCCCGTCGTCCACCGGCTCCGCCTTCACGCCGCCGAGGGCCGCGTCGCGCCGGATCGCCTCGCCATCAGGCAGCAGGAACGAGCCGCCGCGGTAGTTCAGCAGCCACTCCGCCTTGATCCCCGCCTGCACGACCCGGTAGGCGACGCCGTACGCCTTGAGGTGGTCGGACTGCGCGTCGTCCATGGGGATTAAGAGAGACGGCGAGACGGGCAGACGGGTAGACGGGGAGTAGCCCATCAGGTCCGCACTAACCGCCCAACCGCCTAGCCGGCTAACCGTTTTGACGAAGTCCCGCCGCTTCACGACTTCGGAATCGCTCCCTTCGCGCGCTCCAGCTCCCGGCGCGCCTCCGGCACCACCGCGCTCTCCGGATACGCGAGGATCAGGTGCTCGAGGTGCGCGATCGCTTCGGCGGTCTTCTGCTGCCGCTCGAGCAGCCGCGCCCATTCCAGCTCCGCCGCCGGCGCTGCCGCGCTCTTTCCCCCGGACCTTGCCACCTCGTCGAACAGCGCGAGCGCCGTCTGCTGCTGCTCGACGCCCAACCGCGCCGCGATCCGGCCGGCGATGAGCAGGACGTCCGCCCTGCCCCCCCCTGCTCCCTCCCCCGCCTCCAGACGCCGAGCTGCAAGCCGTAAGGCCTGCACGGCGCGCGTGGAGTCCCCGCGGGCCAGGAGCAGCAACGCGCTCCCCAGCTCGGGGAAGCGGTCGCCCGGCAGCTGCTGCAGCAGCGCGACCACGCCCGAGCGTTCGGTGGCGTCACGCCGGTCCCCAGCGTACGGGCCTGCGGCGCGAAACAGCTGCTGCGCGGCCTTGACGTCGCCGGAGTACAACGCGACCCAACCACGTACCGCTAACGCGTCGACACTCGAGTCGCCGGCCAGCGCCGCAGCGGCGAGCTCCAGCTCGCCGCGCTGGATGCGCGCCCGCGCGAGCTTGAGGCGCAGCGCAGCGCGGTCGTCGCCGGAGAGCCGGCTGTCCGCCGCGAGCCGGGTCCCGGCTTCCGCGAGCTGGCCGTCGTCGATCAACGCCTCCACCAGGGCGCTCTGGGCGAGCGCCTGCGCGTCAGGCGGGGCGGAGGAATCGGCCGCGACCCGCTCGAGCACGCGCCGGGCTGCCACACGGTCGCCAGCCCCGAGGAACGCGCGCGCCGCCTCGGCCCGGGCCCGCACCGCGAGCGGCGCCGGCACCAGCTCCGCGTAGCGCGCTAGCGCGAGCGCCCGCACCCGGCGCGCGTCGGGAGTGTTGCCCGCGCTCGCCAAGTCCGCGAACCGCCGCAGGGCGTACGCCGCGTCGGAGGACGAGTCCACCGCCGTCGGCTCGAACACGGTCCAGGCGCGCTGCGGCTGGCCCCAGCCGAGCAGCAGCTCGCCTGCGAGCCGGCCCTCCAGCGGCGTGGGCTCCGCCGCCAGGACGGCGCGGACGACCCGCTCGCGCTGCTCCGCCGGCGCCTCGGCGAGCGAGCTCGCCGCGTTGGCCAGCTGGGTCGGGGCTTCGGTCAGCGCCGCAGCCCATTCGCGCGCCGCTCCTTCCCACTCGCCGACTCGCTCCAGCAGCTCCGCGAGCTCGATGGCGAACGCCGCCGGCCGCCCGAGCGCGCGCCGCCCGGCGAGCAACACCTGGCGCGCCTCCTCGAAGCGGTGGGCGTCCTCCAGCGCGATCGCCCACTCACGGTAGGGCGCCTCGTCGCGCGGCTGTTCGGTCGCCCAGCGCTGCGCCAGCGCGCGCGCACTGTCCGGCTCGTTCACGGCCACGTACGTCCGCAGCAACAGACCCCGGAGTGCCGCGTTGTGGGGACTCGTCGCGACGGCGCGCTGCGCCACGGGCAGCAAATCGGGCAGCCGATTGAGGGACGGCAGCACGCGCTCAAGCCCGAGCAGCGCGGCGAGGTTGGTCGGCTCGCCCCGCAGCGTCGTGAGGTACACGGTCGCGGCCCGCTGGTATTGACCGGCGCGCTCCAGCTCGAACCCCTGGCCGATGGCTTGAGCGGTGACCGTACGAAGCGGCAGGAACAGCATCGCAATCACGGCGCACCTGTACATGCTGCGGCGCGCCCTGCGCGGCTGACGCTGCGGCTCGGCAGTCGCGGCTGAAGCCGCGGCTCGGCCCTGCCGCTGAAGCGGCGTCAGTTCACTGACAGGGCCGAGCCGCGAGTTCACTCGCGACCCCTCCCGGGAGTCGCGGCTGAACGGCGGCCCGACGACAGCCGGTAACCGGGACTCCTACTGTTGCGGCGCATTGAGCCTGCGGAAGTACTCGAGCACGAGCCGCCGCTGCTCTGGCGTGAGCCCCGACAGCTCTTCCCACGTCGGATAGCGCAGTCTCGGACCCGCTCCCGTAGCGCCGGGCTTGAGTAGCGCGGGAAGGTGCACGCTGTCGCCGGTCGCGGGGCGGCTGGTCCGCTCCGTTTTCTCGTCGGGCTCGCTGCCCGACAGCGTCCGGCCGGCATCGAGCAGGCGGCGGTAGAGGCGCTCCTGGCGCTGGATCGTCTGCTGGTCGAGCCGCCCGGCCTCCAGCTGGCGCGCCAGCTCGCGCGCCTCCTGCGCGAGCGCGCCGGCCGCGGCGCTGCCGCCCTCCGCTTGCAGCCGCTCGAGCTGCTGCGCGAGCGCGCGCTGGCGGGCCGCGATCGCGCGCAGCTGCTCGAGCACCGCCCGGCCGCTTGGCCCCATCATCGGGAGCAGCCCACGCGCCTGCCCGTTCAGCCCCTCCTGGTCGCGCGCCATCCGGGCGAGCTGCTCCACGGCTTCGGCGAACCCGCTCCCCGACTGCGCGCCCGCCACCTGGCTGCGGCTGCGGGCGAGGGCGAGCGCAGTGGCGTTGAGCGCGTCGACCGCCTGCTCCGCCAGCGCCGCCGCCTCGCCGGTGTTCGGCTCCCCCTGCTCGAGCTGCTCGCGCGCGGCCGCCATCTGGCGCTGCGCGAAGCCGAGCGCGCCCTCGAGCTGCGGTGAAACGAGCGCGTGCTTCCCCGCCGCCTCGCGGATCTGGCGCTCCACCGCCGCCGTCCCCTCCTCGACCGACGCCTGGCGCGACCGGGTCGCGGGACTGCCGTCGCCGCGCCGCAGCGCTTCGGCCACCTGTTGCTCGCGGTCCGCCAGCGCCGCCGTCTCCGAGAGCGCGCGGTCGAGCGCGTCCAGCGTCTCCTGGCGCCACGCTCCCGCGAGCGAGTCGCGCCGGGCCCGTAACGCCTCCGGCAGCTGCGCGAGCTGCTGCTCCGCCTCCTCTCCGGCTTGTTGCGCCCCCGCTGCGTCGCTCCGTCCGGCGGATTCGGCGGCGCGCTGCATGGCCGCCTGTGCCCGGTGGGCGGCCTGTTGCGGCGCCGCGAGCGTCTCGCTCCCCGGCTTCGGCCCGAGGTCCTTCCCCACCTGGTCGATGCCGTGCGCCAGCGAGTCGGCGCGCTCGGCGAGCGCACGCTCGCGCGCCGCCGCGGCGCTGTCCGGGCGCTGCGCGTCCGTCCCGTTCCACTCGGCCTGGCGCCGCTTCAGATCCTCCGCGTCGGCGGCGAGCGAGGCAAGCGCGCCTTCCGTCGCCGCCCGGCGGAACAGCTCCCGGCTCCGCTCGAGCTCGGCCTTGAGTTGCTGTTGCGCTTCGGCGAGCCGCTGTAACGCCTGCCGCGCCGCGTCGGGGTCGAGCTTGGCGAGCGCCTCCTGCAGCTCGCGCAACCGCTGCTCGAGCTCTGGCGTGACGGCGCGCTGCAGCATCTCCTGCACTTCGCGCAGCCGCGCCTGGAACGCGGTGTCGTCGATCCCTGCCGCCTTCGCGGCGCGCGCGATCTCTTCGACCGCTTTGGACAGCTCCTGCACACGCTGCTCGAGCGCCTGCTGCTCGCGCGCCACCGCCTGCGCCCGCTCGGTCGCCTGGAAGGGCAGCGAGCCGGCCTGCGCACCCGGCGGCGGCCGGCGCCCTCCCGTCGTTTCGTCGCGCGAACGCTGCTGCGCGAGATCGCCGGTGCGCTCGCCCAGGTCGCGTTGCGAGTCGGCGATCGAGTCCGCCGCGTCGACCAACCCCCGCGTCGCGGCGCGCAGCGCCGCCCGCAGCTCCTCGAGGCTCGGCAGCCGCAGGGCGATTTGCGCACTCCGGCCTACGTGTGGCGCCGGCGCGTTGTCCCACGCCTCGACCTGAAACCGCAGCGTGTCGCCGGGAAGCAGGCCGCGCCGCGCCGCATCGAGCTCGCCCTGCACGATCGCACGGTCGCCGACCCCCGTCACATCGAGCGACTCGCGCACCGCGTCGCCGACCTTACCGGTGCGGCTCACGCGCCAGCTCGCCACCTGGAGACGCGACAGGCCGTGGTCGTCGCGCACGTCGATCACGAGCGGCTGGCGGAGCGAGAGCGGCAGCGTCGTATCGCGCCCCGGCACGGGCACCGCCACCACCGGCGCCGAGTCGGGGACCACCCGCAGCGCGAGCTGCGGCGCCTCCCCCTCGAGCGGGCTGCCATCGGCCGTCGCGACGTCGAGCCGCCAAGTGCCGGAGGCCGTGACCGGCAGCCGCCCCGAGAACCGCTGCCCCGTCACGGCGAGGCGCGAGGCGACGCCCCCCCACCGCCATGCGACCGTCGCCAGCGGCACGCTCGCCGCGCCGCTCGTCAGGATCACTGTGCCTTCGGGAACGAGGATGGTGTCGGCGCCGGCCAGGAGGGGCTCGTCGGCGCGGGCGAGATAGGCGGGATAGTGGGCCGTGAGCTCGAGCGCCGCGACGAAGGCCGGAAGGGCGACTTTGACCCGGCGCTCGACGCTGCTGCGCCCGCCGCTCGAGGCCCGCAGAAACAGGTCCGCCTCGACCGGCCCGAGCCGGCGGATCGCGCGGCCCGTGGAGTCGAGCGGCAGGCTCGCGGCGCGCCATGGCTCGCCCGGCCCCCGGGTCCAGAGCGTCGCGCGCGCGGCCGCCGGGGCTTCGACCGTGATGGTGATGCTGTCACCGCGCCGCACGATGACGCGATCGACCGACAGGCGCACGGGCGCGCGTGCATCCGCGAGCGTACGCAGCGGGTGCCAGAACGCGGCTGCCCGACCCGCGGCCGGAGCGGAAGCCATGAACAGCGCCGCGCCCACCGCGACGGCGCCGAACCCTGCGAGCACACCCCGCCGCGTCCCTCGTGCGAGGATCCGCCGGATCGCTGGCGCGGCGCGGTCGACCGCTTGCGCTGCGCGCGCGTCCGCCACTGCGAGCAACTCGGCGCTCACGCCACCCGCAGGGGGGGGAGCGAGCACGCCGATGATGCTTCCGGCACGCCCTCCGATCTCCCGCTCCGCGATGCGGCCGAGCTCTGGCGGCGACGTGTCGCGCCGCCCCAGGCGCGCGACCCGCAGTGCAGCCGCGGCGACCCCGACGATCGCGAGCCAGGCACCGACCACGCCCACGACGCTCGGCGCGAGGCGCACGCCGAGCGCCGCGATCGCACCGGCCAGGCCGGCGCCCGCGAGCAGCACCCCCGCCGCGCGGGCGTGCGCGTGCGGCAGCCCCAGCCGCCCCAGCCGGGCCGCCGTGCCCCGGCTGGTCACCGGATGGCGCTCACGGCGTACGTGAACAGATTCACGCCCATGCGCAACGCCGCCTCGTGGAGCTCAGGGGTATCGTGGTGGACCTCGGGATCTTCCCACCCGTCCCCCAGGTCCGTCTGATACGAATAGTACACCACCAGGCGGTCGCCCAAAAAGATGCCGAACCCCTGCGCGGGCAGGCCGTCGTGCTCGTGGATCTTGGGGATCCCCTGCGCGAACTCATACGGCACGTGATAGATGGGGTGCGTCAACGGCACTTCAACGAGGGGGTGGTCGGGGAAGACGCGCGCGACCTCCCGCCGGAACGACTTGTCCATCCCGTAGTCGTCATCCGCGTGGAGAAAGCCGCCCTGCTCGAGGTAGCGGCGCAGGATCTTCACCTCCTCATCGGAGAAGCGGACGTTGCCGTGCCCCGTCATATAGAGGTAAGGGATGTCCCAAAGATCGGGGCTGGTGAGTGTCACGACCCGCTCGCGCTCGCCCACCGCCAGCCGGGTGCGCTGGCGGATCGCCCCGAGCAGGTTGACCAGTTTCGAGGGGCCCGTGTACCAGTCGCCGCCGCCGTCATAATGCAGCCTTCCGATCGTTAGCGACGCTAATTCCGGATTGCGGATTGTGGATTGCGGATTTGACAGGCCGAAGCTCCGGGCGCCCAATCCGCAATCCGAAATCCGCAATCCGCAATTCGAGCGGCCGGCGAGCGGAACTGCGAGCGTGCACACCACGATCGTCCAGCGCTTCACAATTCGTTCACGAGCCGATATGCCGTGTTCCGCGTGATCCCCGTCTCGTCCGCGAGGCGGTCGGCAGCATCCTTGCGGGTCATTCCCTGCGCGAGCAGGGCGCGGGCGCGCTCTTCCGGATCGCGGGGACGCTCGTCCCGGACCGGTTTGCCGGTGCCGGCAACGACGACGGTCACCTCGCCGCGGACGGGGGCTCCGGCATAGTAACCCGCGAGCTCGACCAGGGTCCCGGCGCGCGTTTCCTCGAACACTTTGGTCAGCTCGCGCGCCACCGCGCCGCGCCGCTCGCCGCCGCAGGCTGCCGTGAGATCTTGCAGCAGCTCGGTTACACGCTGCGGCGACTCGAACAGCACGACGGTCCACTCGCTTTTCGCCACCGTCTCGAGCAGGCGGCGCCGCTCGCTCCCCTTCCTCGGAAGAAAGCCGAGGAAGACGTAGCGATCGGCGGAGACGCCCGAGACCGCGAGCGCGGCCGCGACCGCCGTCGGACCGGGGATGGTCACGACTGGGACGTCGCGCGCGCGCGCGGCGGCGACGAGCACGGCCCCGGGGTCGCTCACCGTGGGCGTGCCCGCGTCGGTCACGAGCGCGACGTCTTTGCCCGTGCCCAGGAGATGGAGAATCCGGCGCAGCGCCGACTCGGGCGAGTGCGCGTGGAAGCTCACCAGCTCGGCGCGCGACCCGACATGCGCCAGGAGAGTCTTCGTGTGGCGGGTGTCTTCAGCCGCGACTGCGGTCGCCTGCTTCAGGGTCGCGGCCGCGCGGGGGGAGAGGTCGTCGAGGTTGCCGAGCGGCGTCGCCACCACATACAAGGTGCCCGCCATCTCACCACGTCACCTGCCACGGCAGGCGCCCGTAGAACCCGGCCGATTGCAACACATAGCGGTGCTCGCGGGTCGCCTCGCGCAGGATCTTGGGCGCGGTGCCGGGCATGATGACCTCGACCCCTTGGAGCAGTTGCAGCGACCAGTCCATCAGGGCGTTGGCGAGCTCCTCGGGCTGCACCACGGCGTCCGGCGTTTCGGCGCCGCGCGCGGCCGAGAGGATCGCGATCGCCTTGTGCTGCCCCACGATGCCCCCACTCACTTTCTGCGCGCGCCGCTTCGCCTCGCCGGGGAATTCTTTCTCCACTTCGTCGACGATGCGCCAGTACAGCTCACGGTAGGTGTTGATCAGCGCGTTCGGCGCCTGCTGGGGCAGGTCGGCGGCGGGCGGGAACACGACGGCCGAGATGGCGGGTGGCGCGCCGGTCGGGCCGGGCTGAAACTGCGCCTCGAGAAACTTCCCCACCGATTGCGCGTCCGGCTTGTCGCAGTAGTAGCCGCTCACGAACCGGCCCTCCGTGAACCGCAGGTACGAGGCGCGGCCATCCGAGATCAGCTCCAGCACGCCGCTCACCTGCTCCTGTTGCAGCGCCGGGAACACCGTGCCGGGGTTGCTCGGGTCCAGCGGGCGGGCCTGCACCGGCACGGCGCACGACTGGTACATCCATGCCAGCTGCTCCATCGGAGCGGCACAGTAGGCGAGCTCGCCGCGCTCCACCTCGGATCGCATCCGTTTGAGCGCCTCCGTGATCGTCACGACCTGCCGGCCCGCCGTGTGGAGCGACGCGGCGTTGACCGCCTCGCCCTTGCGGAAGAAGAGGAGCAGGCACTCGTCCGGAAGGTAGGCGGTGATGTAGCCGTCCACACGGCCGTCGCGGTCGCGCTTGGCAAACGCCAGCAGGTTGTCGAGGTGGATGAAGCCGAGGCGGGTGCGGTGAATCAGCCGGTTCACCTGCGGGAACGTCAGGTCCGCGAGGCGAACCGGCGAGTTCATCAGGCGAGCGGTGCTCGCGCGCATGGCCCTCCGGGGAGGCTCTACACCAGATGCTGCTGGATCTTCTGCACGAACACGGGCTTCGGATACGCGCCCACCAGCGTGTCCACGTGCCGCCCGTCCTTGAAGAATAGAATACTCGGAATCGAGCGCACGTTAAAGCGCATCGCCGTCTGTTGGTTCGCGTCGACGTCCACTTTGGCTACCTTCAGCTTACCCTGGTACTCCCCGGCGAGCTGCTCCAGGATGGGCGCGACCATGTGGCAGGGCCCGCACCACGTCGCCCAGAAGTCGACGACCGCGAGCCCTTGGTGCTGCTCGACCTCCTGGCCGAACGTGGCGTCGGTGACCGCCACGAGATGTAGATCTGCCATGACCCTGCACTCCCTCTGACGCAATCGTTATGTTGACGGGCGAGATGACGGATTCCCGCGCCCGCGTCGCGCACGTCGGCATTGCCGTGCCGAACATCGCCCACGCCCTGGCCTTTTACCGGGACATCCTCGGCCTCGAGCCGGGGCAACCCGAATCCGCCGATGGCGCCACCATCGTCGGCCTCACGCTGGGCGACGTTCAGGTCGAGCTACTCGAGCCGCGCGACGCCGAGAGCCCCGTGGCGAAGTTCCTCGCCCGACGCGGCCCCGGCATCCATCACATTTGCTACCGGGTGCCCGACCTCGATCGGACGCTCGAGCGCTGCCGCGCGGCGGGCTACCGTCTGATCGACGAGCTGCCCCGCCGCGGGGCCAGTGGCCGCCGCATCGCGTTCCTGCATCCCCAAGCGACGGCTGGGATTCTGCTCGAGCTGACCGAGTAAATGTAACGCCGCCCGATCGCAGATCGTTCCGCGCGGCCTATGGCTTGCAGCCGGCCGCCGGATTGCCGGCGACGTCGAGGTGCACGTCGAGCACGAGCCAGCTGCCGCTGCGGGCGCGGATCAGATCGATCGGCAGCACGACGTTGCACCCGTTGGACCGCTGGAGCTCGACGCGGAAGCTCCGCTGGTTGTCCTGCGCCGGGACCGGCAACGGGCCCTCGACCACGCGGTACCCGGCGTGGTTCAGGTACTTCTGGATGACCGCGAGCCGCTGATTCATTTGTTCGGCCTTCATCCAGCCGGCCGCGGGCCCGCGCTCCGTGCCCCACAGTGCGCCCATGCGCTTCAAGTCGTTCGTCTTCACGGCGGACATGAACTGGGCGAGCGTCTCGTTGAGCGACTGCGGCGCGGGCGTCCGGCTCCCGCCGCTTCCGCACGCGAGAGAGGCCAGCGCGACGAGCACGGCCAGTCGTGGTTTCACGGATGATCCTAGGGCTGGACGGAGTGAACCGAAGGTAAGGCGGCATGCGGCTGTACGTCAACATTGATCACGTGGCGACACTGCGCGAGGCGCGCAAGACCGACGAGCCCGATCCGGTGCGCGCGGCGGACGCGGCGGAGCGCGCCGGCGCCGACGGCATCACGGTCCATCTGCGCGAAGACCGGCGGCACATTCAGGATCGCGACGTGCGCGCGCTCGCCGCGTCGCTGCGCACCGTGCTCAACCTCGAGCTGGGTGCGCACGACGAGATCGTGCGCATCGCGTGCCGGGTGAAGCCGTTTCAGGCGACGCTCGTCCCGGAGCGACGCCAGGAGATCACCACCGAAGGCGGCCTCGCCCTGCTTGGCCCCAACCGTCGGGTCGGGGCCGCCGTGCGGCGCCTGATGGACGCCGGCATCCGCGTGAGCCTGTTCATCGACCCGGACCTCGCGACGATCGACCGTGCGGCCGAGCTGGGCGTGCCCGCGATCGAGCTGCACACCGGTCGCTACGCGCGCACCTGGAGCAGCGGCGACGCGGCACTGCGCGCGCTGGCGCGCGCGGCCGCGCACGCCCGGCAGCGCGGCCTCGCCGTGCACGCCGGTCACGGGCTCACCTACCAGAACGTGCAGCCCGTCGCGCGCATCCCGGAGATCGAAGAGCTGAACATCGGGCACTCGATCGTGAGCAACGCGGTGTTCTGGGGCCTGGAAGAAGCGGTGCGGCGCATGCGGAAGCTCGTGGACGAGGCGCCGTCAGCCGTCGGCCGTCGGCACCATCCCAGCCGTGACTGCTGACGGCCGAAGGCTGATGGCTTAAGTTGTAACGCCATGACCGGTCCTGCGCAGCCGCTCGGCATGTCCGATTTCTTCGCCCTCGAGGCGGGGGAGTACCTGGAACGCCTCGACGGGCTGCTCGCCAAGAGCGACCACCCCAACGCCGACGAGCTGGTGCGGCTGGCCCGCGCGCTGCGCGGCAGCGCGCTGATGGCGAACCAGCAGGCGATCGCCCGCGCCGCGGCGGGGCTCGAATCGCTGGCGCGTGCGGTGCGCGAGGGCCGTCGCCCCTGGGATGCGCAGACGACGCAGCTGGGCGTGCGGGCGGTGGACGACCTCAAGATCTTCGTGCGCAGGGCGGGGAGCTGGACCGAAGCGGACACGGCGAAGGCTGAGGCGCTCGGCCAGGAGCTGGACCAGCTGGCGGGCCGGCCGTCGGCGCAAATCCGCGCGGTCGAGGCCTTGGGGCTCGACGCCGGCGCGCGGGCGTTCGTCGCGCGCGAGGGCGCGGCGATCGCGAGCGCGCTGGACCGCGCCGCCCAGGCGCTGCGGGCCAGCTCGCCCGGCCCCGACCCGCTGCAGCACGTGCTGCGC
>DASPXE010000241.1:0-27190 GCA_035637455.1 Gemmatimonadales bacterium | reverse complement strand
TTTCCGTCGGCAACGGCCAGCGCTGCGGTGAACGCGCCCCCCAGCTCGAGCAGCACGAATGACACCTCGCGCACCGACCGGCCGATGCGGCGCGCCTGCTCGTCGATGGCCAGCGCGGCGGCGCAGACCTTCTCGGCCGTGCCCATGTCCACGCGGTTCACCTTGCGGTGCGCCGGGACCGAGGGCAGGTGGATGACGCCCGGCGTGAAGAACACAGGGAGGGCCGACCGGGCGAGTGCCCGGGCCAGCGTGCGCAGTCCCCCGATCCCTCCTGGCTCACCTTCCGCGGCGAGGAAGGCGAGCCGGAGGTCTTCCTCGGTTGCCTCATGGGCCCGGGTGAGCGGGAGGCCGTAGCCGGACGGCCCGACGACGCAATCGAGCGGCCCTGCGGCTTCCAACACCCCGACGAACCGGGCGGGGTTGGCGAGCGCTTCGGCGGTCGGAACGGACCGGTCTAGGAACAGACGGCCGTGTTCCAGGCCGCACGCGTCGATGGTGACCGTCCCCGGGTCGATGCCGATCACTCGGGGCATTCGTCTACTTTGGTTTCGCGCTCAACTCCCGCGCGACGTCGGCGATTGTTTCGGCGTCCAGCACGAGGTCGTTGCGCTCGAACAGGCGCGCGATGCACGCTGTGTGCACCTTCATCTTCAGGTTGCCGATGGCGAGCGCGCCGAAGCACCGCACGCCGTGCTTCACGACGCCGTCGTCCGTCACGTCGACGCCTTCGACGCCGAGTGGCGGGACGGCATTCACGTCCGCCACGACCTCTAGCCCCGGCCGGTTCGCCCACGCTTGCTTTGGGACGAGCATCACCCCCGCGGGTCCGGCGTTGAGGACCAGCACTGCGCGCTCGCAGGCGCGGATCGCCTCCTTCGCATCCGGCATCGCGATCGCGCGCACCGTTCCGCCGAAGCGCTTGAGCACGAGGTCACGCGCCCGCTCACCCGCGTCGGCCTTACGCGAGGTGATGCACACGTCCGCCCCCGCCTTGGCGAACAGCCCGGCGGCCCGAATCCCGACGGGCCCCGTCCCCGCGACGATCAGCACGCGCTTGCCGCGTACGTCGCCCCCCGCCGCCTGCACCATCTTCGCGACGGCTGCCACGGCGGTCGTGTTCGACCCGTTCGAGTCCAGCATCACCGATACTGTGAACGGACCAAAGAACGCCTGCTTCGCTGCGGCGAGCAGCCGCTCTCCCGCCGCCATGTCCGCCCCGCCGATGAACACGGCGGTGTGCTTCAGGTCTTTCGGGCCACGCGTGAAGATGCAGCCGTGGATCAGGTCGCGGATGTCGGCTTCGGTGATGGCGCCGTAGCTCATCACTTCGTCGGCGGCGGCGTCGTACGCCACCACCCGGTCGAACACGCTCGGCAGCCGGGAGCTGTCGAGCTGCAGCAGCAGCTTGCGCATCGGGATTCGGGCTCCAAGGCCTCGGACAGGGAGAAAACAGTCGAGGGGCGGCAACACCGCCCCCCGACCGCAGGATCCGACGACCGCCGGGGGTCAGCTCTTGTCGGCGCCGCCCGCGAACGGGTGGGTGGCGGTCTTCGCGCCGCTGATGACGGCGTCGACGCGCGGTTGGCCCTTCAGGGCACGCTCGATCGACTCCTTCACCGCCCGGTAGTTGAAGTCGAAGATCTTCTTGTCGTTCTTCGCCTGCCAGTGGATGAAGACGCCCACCAGGATGCAGTAGTCGTCCACCTTGTCGCGTGGGATGATGCCCGAGGACACGCTGTCCACGACCGCCCGGGCGACCGCCGCCTGCGCCGGGCCGAACATCTGCACGGCCTGGGTGGCGCCCTTGATGGTGACCTTGTTGAAGAGGAGCGCGTCGGGCTTAGCCGGCAGGTTCGGACTGACCACAGCCAGGAGGGTGCTATGCCCTTCGCGTTGGTTCGACAAGGCGTTCACGAATGCCTGCCCTGCGGGACCCGACTTCGACCCGATGATCAAGTCGATGTGGGCGACCTCATTCCCGTCGCCTACCAGCGATTCGCCGATGAAGAAATCCGCTGCCATAACTACCTCCCGATTCCGGATGGGGTCCACGAGTGCCGACTGCCGGCCGTTACGAGTGCGGTGTTGAGAGCGGCGTGGCTGCGGGGGTCAATGGGACCACGCGGTCCCGCCTGTGCGGGTAGCTCTTACGGAACCGTATCGATGGGGTGCTAAGCTGCCCGCGGTGTACACCGGTGTCAAGGCCGCGGAAGAGGCCGCGAAACGGGAACGTTTCCGGAAGCTACTCCGGCGCCGTGGCGCCCGTCGCCACGCGCCAAACCTCGTCGGCAAGCCATTCGAGCCGTTGCTGCGAGTAGTCGAGCTCGGCGGGGGTCATCTCCTTGGAGCGCCGTGCGATCTCCCGCGCGTGGACCAGCAGCTCGTCCAACACCTCGCGCAGCGGCCGGTTCGCACGCCGCTCCGCTTTCGGGCGCGGACTCACGCGGTCTGGATACCGAGCGCCCGGTCGTCCGCCTTACGGAACTCTTCGGCGGCGGCGCGCAGCGTCGAGGCGATGCCCCGTTCGGCGAGGTAGTTCTCGATCAGGCGCAGGCCGAGGTAGTACCCTGCGCGCTCCGGCAGCACCTTCCCGCCCATCAGCCGGGCGGCCGGCGTCATCCCGCCGGCCAGGAAACGCAGCCGCAAGCCCAGCCCCGTCTCGTCGAGCACGGGGGCCGTCACGCGGCGCAGGAACGCGTCGAGCTCTCGGATCCGGCGGTACTGCCGCCGCGTGTAGCCAAAATACTCCCACGGCTCGAACCCCGGAGCCACCGCCTGCGCCGCCGCGACCGCTGCGCCCTCGTTCACGAGCAGCTCGCGCAGCGTGGCCCGGCTTCCCGTGTCCCAGTAGTCGTAGTGACCGCGCAGGTCGGCGACGAGACGCCGCAGGTCGGCCCGGCTGGCGGGTGACGTATACCGTACGGCGTGCGCCGCCTCATGCGCAACCCACAGCGATAGCAGATGCGGCGCGAGCCCCATCCCATACGTCTGCGGGTTCGCCCGCCCGGTGAAGTGCTCGAGGCACACGAACGCGATGCCCCGCCCGCCCACCACCAGCTCGCCCGCGTTCGCCGCGCCCACGCCGACCATCAGGTAGAGGTCCACGGGACAGTCGGCCTCGAAGCGCTCGAGCGCGCGCTGCAGCGCGTCTTCGCTGATCGACACGACATCCACGTCTTCGAGCAGCCGCTTCAGGTCGGACCGGTCCGCCCGTAGCGCCGCCGCGATCACCTGCTCGGCGTGGGGCGATGCGGGGTCGAGCACATAGTTCTGCCAGTAGCTCGTGAGGACGGGCCGGTGGCGGTCGAGATACTCGTGGTAGGCCGCGGCGGGATCGGGCGCGGCGAGGACCGCCAGGAATTCCGGCACGAGATTGACGAGCATGGACCGGCAGGCCCCAATTTGGGAAGCCGCCGCGTCGGAGACAAGCGTCAGGCTCAGCGGACCGTGATCTCGACCGCCACCGACTCCGACTTGACATTTCGCACGAGGTCGGTCACGCCGAGCGTCACCCGGTACCGCCCCGGTGGCACGCGTCCGGGCTCGAGCACCACTTGCTCGACCGTGACATCTTCGGCCGGCGCTTCGCGCGTGAACTCGACCACGACCGGTTGCCGCGCGCCCAAGATCCGGGCAAGCAACGAGCGCACCGGGGCGAAGCGGTAGCGGGCGACGTAACGGGCCACGCCGCGCTCGTCCGCCGCGAGCCCGTAGACCTCCGCGTAGGCCGCGAGCGCAGCGCCGGTGCGGTACACCAGATCCGCGGGCATCGCGGCGAGCAAGGCATTTCGGTCGCCCGAACTGTCGGTCGCTCCCAGGATGAGGCTCGAGAGCATCGGCGCCGCGGCGCGCGCGAAATGCGGCACCGTCACGGCGCCGCGGATCCGGCCCAGCACACCGGCCGATTCGACGTCGAGCCCGAAGGTGTAACGGCCCGGGGGGACGCTGGCGCGCACCAGCCCGGGCCCGCTGGCCAGGGCCGCCGCCACGCCGCGCTCGTCCCACAATGCGAGCCCGGCGGTGTCGGGCGCGCTCCGATAGTAGACCTCCGTGCGCCCCGGCGTGCGGCCGCGGAAGAACGCCGCCCACACCCGTGGGGCGAGCGGCGCGCGCAGCGTCGTGCGGTCGGTCTCGAGCAGCCGCCGCGTGTCGCTCATCTGGCGCTCCGTCGTCGGTGTGAAGATGTAATCACCGCCGAGCTGGAGCCCGGCGCTCGCCGTGGCGCGCGTGAACGCGATGGCGACCGGCCCGGCGGCGGTCTCGTAGCGCCACGCTTCCGCGTCGAGCGAGCTCACCCCCGGAAGGTCGGGCAGCCCCACTAGGGCGCGCGCCTGGGCCACGCGCGAGTCGGGGGGACCGTGGCGCAGCCACATGAGGCCGCGAGCATCGAGCCCGCTCTGGTTGTAGATCGAGCGCTCGCCGGCCGGGTCGTCGGCGTCCCCCGACTCCGGTCCCAGGCCGACAACGACGAACCGCCGCGGCGTGCCCGGCAGGGCGGCCGTGGCGAGGCTCCGGGCGGTCGCGGAGCGGTGATACAAGCTCAGCGGGTGCAGCAGGCGGAAGCGGCGCCGCACCACCGCCAGCCGGCGGAAGTGCTCGGCGATCCGCTCATTCTGCGGCGTGATCAGATTCGGGTCGCGCTTGCCCCAGAACCACAGGAAGAACCGCCGCGCATCGTCGGGACCCGTGGCCGCGAAACGGGCCGCCTCGTCCGGAGTGGCGATCAGCCGGGCGTTGGCCCACACGGCCCCGCTGGAGTCGAGGTCGGCGTGCGCGAGCGCGCTGTCGTACCACGCGTAGCCCGCCGAGTCCCGGCCCAGCTGGAAGCTCGCCTCGGCGCGCACCAGCCAGGCGGGGACGTGCGGTCCGCCCCGCGCGAGGACCTGGGCGGCGAGCGAGTCCGCGCGCTCGGGCGCCTCGAGCGCGACGGCGATCAGCGCGCGCCGCTCCAAGGCCGCAAGATCGTCCGGGTGGAGGGCGAGCACCCCGTCGGCGCGGCGCCAGATGGCGTCGTCGTGGTACAGCTCGAGAAAGCGCGCCCAGGCAGCGCGGTCCCCCGCGCGAAGCTCGAGCAGCCGGAGCAGCGCGCCGCGAGCGATGCCCTCGC
Source organism: Gemmatimonadales bacterium (assembly GCA_035637455.1). Lineage (GTDB taxonomy): Bacteria > Gemmatimonadota > Gemmatimonadetes > Gemmatimonadales > GWC2-71-9 > 20CM-4-69-16. The sequence goes on along the minus strand of DASPXE010000241.1, from coordinate 22,083 downwards.
CCTCGTCGCTCCCCAGCCGATACCCCACCTCGACCTGCCCCCAGAGCGGCGCCGGCTCGCCCGGAGCGAGCCGCTCCGCCGTGCGGAACTCGTCGAGCGCGCGGTAGCGGCCCGCGGTGGGCCACGCGTGCCACACCCACCCCAGCGCGAGGTGAGCATGCGCGTCCCTGGGCTGTTGGGAGACCAGCCGCTCGGCGGCGCGGCGCGCCTCGGGGAGCCGCCGCGCGGCGAGCAGGGAGTCGGGATCGCGGCCTGCGGGATCCTGCAGGGACAAGAGGACGAGCAGCGGGAGCACGTGGCCCTCAGGCCTTGTCCCGCATCTTTCGGCTCATCTCCGCGAGGAATTTCCGCTCGGCGGGCGTGAGGCTCTCGATTCCGCGTGCCGAGATCTTGTCGAGTACGCGGTCGATCTCCGCCTGTGCCGCGTCGCGCGGCGGGCGGCGCGGCTTGAGTCCCGCGTCGCTCGCCCGGGCCGCGCGGCCCGGGTGGACCAGCACGCTCGGCTGCGAGGCGCGCCGCACATGCCGCTCCGCCCGCGCCAGCCGCCAGTCGGCGACCTTGAGATAGAGGAAGCCCGCTCCGAAGCCGCCGAGATGCGCGAGGTGTGAGACCTTGTCGATCGGTGGGAAGATCGCGAGCCCCAGGGAGACGGCGACCGTGAACGTCACGAGCCATTTGGCGGGGATCGGCTCAGGGAGCGGGAACACGTAGATCGGCCGGTCGGGCGCCACCCACGCGAACGCCAGCAGCACGCCGTACACGGCGGCCGACGCGCCGATCACGAGCTCCACCGGGCGGAACTGCATCAGCGCGAAGGACAACGCCGCGCCGCCTAGGCCGCACAGCAGGTAGTACGCCAGGAACGGCCCGCCGCCCATCCGCTCTTCCACGTCCGGCCCGAACACGAACAGCGCGAGCAGGTTGAACGCCAGGTGAAGCGGCCCGCCGTGCAGAAACATGTACGTGACGAACGTCCACGGCTGGGCCAGGGCGCGCAACGGCACGAACCCGAACGTCGCAAGGAAGCGCGGGTCGACGAAGATCGTCATCTGGAAGAGGAAGACGACGAGGTTGGCGACGAACAGCCGTCGCACCCAGGGGGTCATGCCGAAAATCCGCTGCGGGCCCATCTACCCTCGGCGCCTATGCGCCTGTGCGCCTAGCCTGTTATTCCCCCGCGCCCAACCCCCGAGTTCCCCGCCAACCGGCAGATCCGCTCGCACAGCTCGGGAAACTCGATCCCGGCAGCCCGCGCGGCCTGTGGGAGAAGGCTGGTCCGCGTCATGCCGGGGAGCGTGTTCGCCTCCAGGCAAAAGATGTCGCCCTCGGCGGTCAATCGGAAGTCGACCCGCGAATACCCTCCGAGCTTCAGCGCCCGGTGCGCCGCCAACGCCAGCTCCTGGAGCTGGCGCGCCGGCTTCGGGTCGAGCCTCGCCGGGAAGTGCTCCTCCGACATGCCGGGCGTGTACTTGCACTCGTAGTCGAACAGCTCGTGCTTGGGAATGATCTCGCCCACCGGGAGGGGGACGTCGCCCAGAATACCCACGGTGAGCTCGCGCCCGGCGATGAACTGCTCGACCATCACTTCCGCGTCATAGCCATGGGCCAGCTCCACCGCCGCGTCCAGGCCTTTGGCGTTCTTCACGAGCGACATCCCCACCGACGAGCCCATGCGGGAGGGCTTGACGATCACCGGCCAGCCGAGCGCCGTGGTCACGTCGTCGGCGGCGACCGGAGTCATGAACCAGGCCGGCACCGGGACCCCGGCCGCCCGAAACAGCCGCTTGGACAGATCTTTGTCCATCGCCAAGGCGCTCCCCAGCGCTCCGCTTCCGGTGTACGGAACGCCGATCACGTCCAGGATCGCCTGAAGCGTCCCGCCTTCGCCCCGGCCGGCGTGGAGACAGAGGCACAGCACGTCCGCGCCTTTCACTTCGGCGAGCTGGGCGAGCCCGTTGGACAGGAACGCCCGCTCACGCTCGTCGAGCTCGTCCACCGGCGGGGGCTCCCGGCCCACGGCGCCCGTCAGGAGGCGCTCCTCCTCCCCACGCGTGAGCAATCCGGCGACCGTGTCCACGACGGAGACCTCGTGGCTCCGGGCCCGTAGGCCCGCGACGATCTGGCTGGCGCCCGCGAACGCGACGGCGCGCTCCGCAGTCGCGCCGCCGGTGAGCACGGTGACCCGCATCAGCGGATCCCGGCCAGCTGGTGGAGCACGTCGTAGCGGGTGACGATCCCTGCGATCTTCCCCTCGCGCCGCACCAGCGCCGCCGGCGTCTCGCGCGACAGCAGCGCCGTGAGGCGCTCCACGGGGAGATCGACGTCCACGACGGGGAACGGCGCGTCCATGACCTCTGCGACGGCCTGGTCGAGCGTGGCGGGCTGCTCGAGCGCCTTGGCCATGAGCGCGGGCTCGGACACTGCGCCCACGCCGTCCCCACCGACGAGCACCGGCAGCTGCGAGACGTTGTAGGTGCTCATGAGGTTCAGCGCCTGCCGCACGGTGGCGGTGGGAGCGACCGAGATGAGAGGCGGTGCGCCCGAGTTCTTCGCCTCGAGCACGCGCGCCACCGTCACGCGCTCGGTCTCGAGCATCTGATTCTCGCGCAGCCATTCGTCGTTGTAGACCTTGGAGAGGTAGCGTTCGCCGGTATCGCACAGCACTGTAACGACCAGCGCCGTCGGGTCGTCCACGCGGCGCGCCACCTCGAGCGCCGACACCAGGTTCACGCCGGTCGAGCCGCCGCAGAACAACCCTTCCTCCTTGGCGAGCCGCCGGACCGAGAGCATCGCGTCCTTGTCGGACACGCTGATCCACTCGTCGATCACGTCCCAATGCAGCGACGTCGGAATCTTGTCGCCGCCGATCCCCTCGACCTTGTAGGGATGACCTTCGGTTTTCTGGCGCGTGCGCGCGTAGTCCGTGTAGATCGAGCCGAGCGGGTCGCCCGCCACGACCTTGATCTGGGGATTCTGTTCCTTCAAGAAGCGGCCTGCGCCGCTCACCGTCCCGCCCGTCCCTGGCGCGCAGACGAAGTGTGTGACCTTGCCCTCGGTCTGCTCCCAGATCTCTGGGCCCGTGGTGCGGTAATGCACCTCCGGGTTCACTGGGTTGTAGTGCTGGTCGGCGAAGATCGCATTGGGGTGCGCCGCCGCGATCGCGCGACCCTTCATGATGTAGTTCTCGGGATGATCGGGCGGCACGGCGGTGGGGGTGATGATGACTTCGGCGCCGAGCGCGCGCAGCAGCCGGGCCTTCTCTTGCGACATCTTGTCGGGCATCGTGAAGACGCAGCGGTAGCCCTTCACCGCGGCCGCGAGCGCCAACCCGACTCCCGTGTTCCCCGAGGTCGCCTCGACGATCAGCCCGCCGGGCCGGAGCCGCCCTTCGCGCTCGGCCGCCTCGATCATCGCCACACCGATCCGGTCCTTCACGGAGCCCCCGGGGTTGAAGAACTCCGCTTTCGCGTAGAGCGGCGTGCGGATCCCCTGGGTCAGCTTGTTGAGACGGACGAGCGGCGTCCACCCGATCGTCTCGAGGACGTTCGCGTACGGCCTAGTGTGTGCCGGCACCGCTGTCCGCTTTCGCCTTGCTCGTGTCCCGCCGCACACCGCCCGAATCCCGCGGCGCGGCGGCAGTGTCGCGCCGCACGCCGGCGGTATCCGGGAGCACGCGGGGGGCTGCCCCCCGCGCGGGGCTCGTGTCCGGCCGGGGTCGGGGGAGCATGGCGGGCGGAGCAAGCGGCGCGGGTGTGGGGGGCGGCGCCGGCCGCCGGGCGGCGCTGCTATCCGCGTTTCCTTTGCCGGCCGCCGCACCGGCGGTGGGACGACGGAACTCGATCGGCTGCAGGAACGCCGTCGCGACCGCGAGGCCGCGCCGCCGAGCGGGGGCGAACCGCAGCTTCTTCGCGCCCGAGAGCGCCGCCGAGTCGAGCGCGGAATACCCGCTCGACTCGGCGACCTTGCTCGACTCCGCTACGAGCCGCCCCATCGAGTCGACGAACAGGCGCAGCACGACGTCGCCTTCGACCTTCTGGTCGTACAGCCTCGGCGGATACTGGATCGGCGAATCCGGGTTGAGCGGCACGGGCGGCTCCTGGTCCGGCGGGGCGGCGGGCGACGCCCCGGCCTGATCCGCTGGCGGCGCCGGTCTGCCGCATCCGGCCGCAGTGAGCCCGGCCACGCCGGCGAGCGCGAGCCATCTTCTCACGGCGCTTCCTCCAGCCGCTTCTTCCACGTCGCCAGGCGGTTGAGCGCTTCGAGCGGCGACAGGGCGTTGACATCCAGCCGATCGAGCTCGGCGAGCAGCGGGTGCGTCCCCGGGACGAACAGGCCGAGCTGCTGCGCGTCGGGCGCGGGCGGCGCAGACTGGTGCGCCACATGATGCCCGGCCTCGAGCAGCTTCAGCACCTGCCAGGCGCGCTCCACCACGGCACTGGGCAGACCCGCGAGTCGACCCACGTGGATGCCGTAGGAGCGGTCGGCCCCGCCCGGCTCGAGCCGGTGCAGGAACACGACCTCGTCCCCGGCCTCCCGCACCGCTACGTTGAAGTTGCGCGCGTGGGCGAGCTCCTCCGTGAGCTGGGTCAGCTCGTGGTAGTGGGTCGCGAAGATCGTCTTGCAGCCGATCACGTTGTGCAGGTGCTCGGTGACCGCCCACGCGATCGCCACACCGTCATACGTCGACGTCCCCCGGCCGATCTCGTCGAGCAACACGAGGCTCCGGGCGGTGGCGCCGTGGAGGATCGCGCTCGTCTCGCTCATCTCCACCATGAAGGTGGACTGGCCGCGCACCAGGTTGTCGGACGCCCCGACGCGCGTGAACAGCCGGTCCACCACGCCGATCACCGCGCGCCGCGCCGGCACGAAGCAGCCCAGCTGCGCGAGCAACACGCACAAGCCCACCTGGCGCAGCAGCGTGGACTTCCCCGCCATGTTCGGCCCGGTGAGGACGATCACCCGACTGCCCTCGTCGAGCCGGACGTCGTTCGGGATGAACGCCTCGCGCGCCATCATCCGCTCCACCACCGGGTGGCGGCTGGCTTCGAGCTCGATCGTGAAATCGGCGGTCACCTGGGGGCGCACGTAGCCTTCGCGGTGCGCGAGGTCGGCGAGCCCGCTCCAGACGTCGAGTTCGGCGACGACCGCTGCAGTCGCCTGCACCCGCGCGACCGCGTCCGCGATTCGGGTCCGGAGGGCCTGCACCAGCTCCGCCTCCCGGGCGGCGATCCGCTCTTCGGCGCCCAGGACTTTCGCCTCGTACTCCTTCAGCTCGGGGGTGACGAACCGCTCGGCCCCGGACAGCGTCTGACGCCGCTCGTAGTCGGGCGGCACACGGTCTTTGTGCGGGTTCGTGACTTCGATGTAGTAGCCGAAAACCTTGTTGAAGCCGACTTTGAGCGACGCGATGCCGGCGCGCTCCCGCTCGCGCGCTTGGAGCGAGGCGATGTATTGCTTGCCGCCGTCGCGCGCGTCCTTGAGCTCGTCGAGCTCGCGGTCGTAGCCCGCGCGGATGGCGTCGCCGTCGGCGAGCTGGGCGGGCGGCCGCTCGACGAGCGCTCGACCGAGCTCGTCCCCCAGGTCGGCGAGCAGGTCGAAGCGCTCGGCCGCCTGCTCGAGCGGCGCGGCGCGGCCCCTCGCCTCGAGGCCGTCGAGCGCCGAGCGCACGTCGGGCAGTCGGAAGATCGAGTCGCGCAGCGCGCCTAGCTCGCGCGGGGTCGCGCGACCCAGGGCCGCGCGGCCCGCCAGTCGCTCCAGGTCCCGCACGCCGTCCAGCGCCTCCCGCACGCGGTCCCGGCCACGGGGGTCGTGCACCAGCACGTCCACCGCATCGAGCCGCGCCGTGATGGCCGCGGGGTCGACGAGCGGCGCGAGCAGCCAGCGGCGCAGCAGGCGCGCACCCATGGGCGTCATAGTGCGGTCGAGCACCTCGAGCAGTGTCGCCCCCGCGGCCCCGGGGCGCAACGGCTCCACCAGCTCGAGGTTGCGGCGCGTCATCTCGTCGAGCGACAGCACGTCGCCACGCCGCAGCATGCGGGGACGCGCGAGATGCGGCAGCCCGCCCGGCTTGAGCTCCCGCGCGTATCGGAGCAGCGCCCCTGCGGCCCCGACGGCCGCCCGGTCTCCCGGCTCGATGCCGAGGCCGTCGAGCGAGGCGAGCCGGAAGGTGCGCACCAGGTCCTCGCGCGCCAGCTCGAGGTCGAATTCCCACGCCTCGCGCTCCGTCACCGTGACCGATCCGTGGGCGGGCGCGACCTCGCAGCCGGCTGGCAGCAAGACCTCGGGCGGCTCGTAGCGGGCGAGCGCGCTCGCTAAGTCCTCCACCGGCACCGTCTCGAGTGCCAGCTCTCCTGTGGTCAAGTCCAGCGCGGCCAGCCCCGGCGCGGCGCCTCCACTCCGGGGATCGAGCGCTACCAGGAAGTTGTTGCGGTCCCGCTCGAGCCAATCCTCGGCGAGGACCGTGCCCGGCGTGACCGTTTCCACCACTTCGCGCCGCACCAGCCCCTTGGCGAGCTTCGGGTCCTCCACCTGCTCGCAGATCGCCACCCGATGCCCCTTCGCGATCAGGCGCCGCAGGTACTCGGTCCCGGCCTTGACCGGCACCCCGGCGAGCGGCACGTCTGCCGCTCCGCCGTTGTTGCGCGACGTGAGGGTCAGACCGAGCTCGCGTGCGGCGAGGCGCGCGTCGTCTTCGAACATCTCGTAGAAGTCGCCCATCCGGAAAAACAGGATGGTATGAGGGTAGCGCGCCTTGATCTCGCGGTACTGCTGCATCAGGGGGGTGTCGGTTTCCACCCGCGGCGTCACGGTTCCTCCACCACGAACGGCTGTCCGCCGATCCGGGTCTTGAGCCGCCGCTGCACCTGCTGCGCCTCGTCCCGCGTGGCGTAGCGCCCTACGCGCACCTTGAAGAGCCCGCTCGTGTCGCGTACGACGCGGGCGTCGAAGCCCATCACCTTGAGACGGGTCAGCAACTCGTCCACCTGGGCCGCGCTCTTGACGGCGAGCACCTGCACGGCGTAGCCGCCGGCGCCCGACGTGGTCTTCGGTTGACTGTCGGTGATCGGGGCGGCGGCTGAAGACGTCGCGGTCGTCGGGAGCGCCGCACAGCGCGGCGCGTAGAAGGTGATCTGGTTCCTGAACTCGACGTCGCTCCCCACGCTGGCGAGGGCCTCCTGGATCAAGGCGCACCCGTGCGCGTCGTCCTTCAGATCGAAGTAGGCCCGGGCACCCCAGAAGTCCGCGCGGGGCTTGAGCGGCGAATCTGGGTAGTCGCGCCGCAGCCGCTCCGCCGCTTGCACCGTCGCCGCGGGGTCGCCCTGCGCGAAATAAAGCTGCGTGAGCAGCACGAGCGCCGAGTCGGCCCAGACCGAGCGCCCGTACTCGACGACCACGCGCTGGAGATTGGTGGCGGCGGCAACGGCGTCGGTCGCGATGCGCGCGGCGGTGAACAGCGCCCCCGGATAGAGCGAATCCTGGGGCGAGAGGCGCGCGAGCAGCCGACGCATGATGGCGCGGCCGGAGTCCGGACGGGTCTGGGCGATGCGCAGGGCGGCCGCGCGAACCGAATCGGTTTGGGCGGACAGCCGGACCGCCGGTCCGAGGATCAGGAGCACCAGGGCGAGCCGGACCGTCCGACCGCCTGACCGCCTGACCGCCGCCGTCATGCGGCCTCCTGCTGGAGCGCGCCAAACGACAGCACCAGCTGTACGAGAATTCCCGGCTCGTGGGTGAGCGTGGTCGACTTGAGCGCGCGGTCGGCATCGAGTGCGAGCCGCAGCGCCTGGCGCAGCGCCGCAGCGTTCCACCCCGCAGCCCAGCGTGCCCAGCGCGCAGCCGTCTGCTCCCAACTCCCGAGGCCGTACGGCCGCGCAGCCCGCAGCTGGCCGAGCAGGGCGGCCTCGAGTCGCGCTGGCGCCGTGCCGCGGTCGAGCTCGGCACGTGCCAGCGCCGCGCCGACGAGTGCCGTGCCGAGCGCCATGAGGATGCGTACCCCGTTCATCCCCGCTTGCTCGAGGACCGGTTCCACGAGCCGCGCCGCGACTGCAGCCCGCCGCTCGAGGGCCGCGTCAATCAGGTCCTGGAGCGTTTCGCCCGGTCGCGTGCCGACGAGAGCGGCGACGTCCGGCCGCGTTGCCACTCCTCCACCGGGGCGGCCTGCGGTCAGGGCGGCGAGCTTCTCGAGCTCCCCACCCAGCGCGCCGAGGTCGCGGCCGACGGACTGGACGAGCAGCTCCACCGCATCCGGCTCGAGCGTGAGCTGGAGCTGCCCCGCCCGGTGCGCCACCCATTTGAGCACGCGCGCGGGAGGCAGCGGCTCGACGGCGACAGCGGTGGCGGAGCGCGCCAGCTCCGCGTCGGGAGGCTCGCCTGCGCCCTGAACGAGGATGAGCAGCGTCGTCGGGCTCGGGGACTCGAGGTACCGTAGCAACTCCTGGCGCACCTTGGACATCTTCCGCACGTCCTCGATGCCCCGAATCACCACGACCCGGGTCGCGGCGAGCATCGGCGGCGTGTTCACCAGGCTGTGGAACACCTCGGGGTCGAGGTCAGCCGCGCTGCGTTGGTCGAAGTTGAAGTCCCGCGCGCCGCGGTCGAGCACGCGGTCGACGAGCGCCCGGATGGCTTCGTCCTTAAGGACGTCCTCGTCGCCGTGGAGATAGTAGAGCGCCTCGGGCGTCCGCCCCTGCTTGAGGCTCCGCAGCAGCGCGTCGAAGCTGAGGACCGCCATATCGGGCGGAAGTTACCGTGGGCCGGGGCCCGGAGAAAGGTCGTGGCACAGCGTGCCGCGCCCCGGAGCCCAGCGGATCGAAAAAACGCCTAACGGCCGGCGCTGGCGGGTTCGACGAGGGCGGTCCCGTACGGGCTCGGGTTGCCCGTGACCACGCTGGCGCGCGGGTCCTGGAACGAGACGAACGGCACGCCTGCGTGCGCGACCGGCTTTGGGAAGGGGACTGGCGGCAGGGCGTGCGCCCGCGCCACCTCGGGCCGTCGCACTCCTTCGAGGGCGAGCAAGGCGAGCGCGGCGGCCACGAAGAGTGCCGCGGCGATCCCCGCGTTTGCCGGGACCTCGACCAGCGCCCGGCGCTCCTGCGCCAGACGCGCTTCGAGCCGGCGCCGGAAGTCGGGCGACGGCTCGATCGTCTCCACCGCCTGCAGGGCGCGCACGCCCCGGCGCACCGTGGTGTCGTAGCGGCGACAGGCGGGACAGCACGCGAGGTGGCGCTCGAAACGCCGGATCTCGCGCGGGGCCGCGATCAGCCCGTCGCGAAAATCCGTATAGCGGTCCAGGAATTCAGCACACGTCATGACGGCTATGTTGTACCGTGGCGAGCACCGGCGGTTCCGCCGGCTATTCGAGCAGCGGCTCGATGAGCTGGGCGAAGCTGTTGCGTGCCCGGTTGAGCCGGCTTTTCACCGTTCCCAGGTTGCAACCGGTGATGTCCGCAATCTCGGCGTAGCTCTTTCCCTCGAGCTCCCGCAACACGAACACCGCCCGGTGGTGGTCGGGGAGCTGCCCCACGCACTGGTCCACCGCTTCCTTGAGGTAGCGCTTGCGGTAGAGGTCGTCCGGGCGCGCGGTCGCGTCTTCGAACTGCAGCGGGCGGTGGTCGGCCTCCCAGTGCTTCTTGATCGTCTGGAACAGCACGAGCGGGTTCCGGCTGCGGTTGCGGAGCTCGTTCTTCGCCAGGTTCGACGCGATCGTGTAGATCCAGGTCGAGAACTTCTTGGTCTGGTCGAACCGGTGCAGGTGCCGGAATACGCGGATGAAGACCTCCTGGACCAGGTCCTCGGCCCGCTCGCGGTCCCCAATCGTGCGGTTGATGAAATTGAGCAGCCGGGTCTGGTAGCGGTCGACCAGGGCGCCGAACGCCTGATGGTCGCCGGCCAGGTGCTCGAGCACCACCTGGCCATCGTCGAGCTCGTGAAGCGCCTCGCGCTCCAGCGCCCGGGCGGTGACGGCGGGCTGGGCCTTCCGTTTGAGGGCTGCTCGCATGAGACTGGCTCCGTTGTTTCAGCTAGAAACGACCCCGGAACTGGGCGGGACCCCTCCTCCTGCGCTCGGACCTATCGCACGAACCGTACCCGTCACCGGGCGATTTTACGACGATTTCACTAAGTGGCAAGACTACAACGTCTTCGCGCCAAACCTCGGCGGGGTGCCGCGTGCCTCAATATCGTCCACCTGAGGTGACATTGCAACGTGACGCCGCTGTCACATGCCCAAACGAAACTGTGCCATATAAAGGATAGCGACAATGGTCTTCGCGTCACGAACTTCGCCATCCCGAATTCCCGCAAGGACTTCGGACAACGGTCGGGGAACGACCTCGATGAACTCATCGCGCTCCCGCGCGGGCCTGGCCGTCCCCAACCCGCTGGCCATGAAGAGGTGAATCACCTCGTTGGTAAAGCCCGGCGTCGTCAAAATCGCCGTGAGCCGCTCGAGCCGCTCGGCTGTGACGCCTGCCTCCTCGAGCAGCTCGCGCCGCGCGCACGCTTCGGGTGCCTCACCGGACTCGAGCGTGCCCGCCGGCACCTCCCACAGCGGCCCGCCCCCCGCGTAGCGGTACTGCTTGAGCATGAGGATCGTGGGGTCGGGTACGGCGGGATCCGAAAGGCACGGGACGACCGCCGCGGCACCGGGATGCCGAATCAACTCCAGCTCCCCGGTGGAGCCGTCGGGGAAGCGCACCGTGTCGACGTCGAGCCGCACGACCCGACCCGTGTAGATGCGGCGGGTGGCGAGTTGCATGGGGAGCGCCCTCAGTGCTTTAAGAGCCAGGTGACGGGGACCTTGAACCCCTCGGCGAAGAAGTAGGCGGCGTTGCGGCGGAGGTTGGCGCGGATCGGCGAATTGGGGGCGGGGGAGGTGAACGGCACGAGTCCGAGCCGCGTCGCGATGATCTGGAGCCGGAGCATGTGAAATCCGTCCGAGACGAGCAACACGCGCCGGCTGTCCCGGCCGCTGAACCAGCGCGCCACCCCGTCGAGTGATGCGGACGTGCTGGTGCCCGCGGGGAGCGCCAGCACCGCCACGTCGGGGAGGCCCGCCTTGACGAGGTAGTGGCGGCCCACTTCGGATTCGCTCACCGTGTCGCCCGTCCCGACGCCCCCCGTCACCAGCACCACGGGCGCGAGCCCGCGTTGGTAGAGGGCGGCGGCGTGGTCCAGCCGCGCCCGAAACACGGGCGAGGGCCGCCCGTTGTACTGCGCGGCCCCGAGCACGACGATCGCGTCGGCGCTCGTCGCCTGGTCGCGGGCCGCGGCCAGGGCGGCGGCCACCACGACGGCGGCCCAGCCCAAGGCCAGCGCGATCGCCAGCACGAGCGCCCCCGCGAGTTTTCGGGGCAGGGTCCAAAAAGGCATGCGGGGGAATATACGGGGGAGGTTTTGGAGGTTGGTGGAGGTTGTGGAGGGTGGCGGAGGACCGTCCCTGCCTCCACCAACCTCCATCGACCTCCACCGCCCTTCACCGTCTTTCCGTCAGGATCTCCTCGAACAGCGCGAGTGCGCGCGGATCCTCGGACTGGCCCAGCCAGAACAGCGCCTTCTTGCGCACCCCCGGACTGGGGTGGGTGCGCGCGATGCGGATCAGGGCCGGGACGCCTGCGTCACGCGGCTGCTGGGACAGTGCGAACACGGCGCTTTCCTTCACGTCGAGCGCCACGGTCGTGTCGTCCAACAGCTCCGTGAGCCCGCGTGTCGCCGCTTCGCCGGCGGCCTGGCCGAGCCAGAAGACCGCCGAGCGCCGCGTCTCACGCGCCACGGTGGCCGAGCGGGCAAGGCGCAGCAGGTCGGGCCACACGGTCACGCTGTCCGCCAGGACAGCGGGGAACACCGCCTCGTGTCCGGCGTCGCCGGCGGCGCGCGCCGCGAGGTCGAGCAGGTAGCGAGCCGCGGCGGCGGCGGACACGGCGCCCAGGTCGGTGACGCCGGCGCCGGCCGCCCTCCAGGCGCCGCCCACATACACCCGCACGCGTGTGACCTGGCCGCCGCGCTTCTGGAGCGCGACCCGCGCCGGCCCCGGCTCGCACGGGCAGCCCGCGTCGTCGTCGTCATTTCTGCCGAACGACATCCGATGCCGGCCGCACCAGCCGTCCTCGCAATCGAAGGAGATGTTGTTGCGGCCGTTGCCGCACACGCCGGCGCGGGTGGCGTAGGAGAACCGCACCTCGCCGTCCGGCGCGGCCGCCACACGGTCGGCCAGGCCGCCTTGGAGGGCGAGCGCCACGACGAGCGCGATCACTGGTTGATGATCTCCAGCAGGACCTGCGCGGCACGCGGGTCGTGCGACTGGCCGAGCCAGAAGATGGCCTTCTTGCGGAGCTCCTTGTCTGGCTCGGTCTTGGCGATCTTGATCAGGGCGTCCAGCGCCGCCGCCTCGTGGCGCTGCGAGTACACGAAGATCAACTGCTCCTTCATCTCCCGGTTCTGCATCCGGTCGTACAGCGCGGCGAGCTGGTCCAGGTCGGCGCCGGTCTGGCCCGCCCAGAACAGCGCCTTCTTGCGTTGCTCGATCGGCTCGCGCTCGTTCAGCGCGATGTCCATCAGCCAGCGCGCGTTCTCGGTGCCGCCCATCTGCGAGAGCGAGAAGATGACCTTATCCTTCAAGTCGTCGTCGTTGAGTTTCGTGTACAGGCCGCGCAGGAAAGCGGCGTTCTCGGCCGAGTGCCGCTGCCCCAGCCAGAAGATGGCTTTCTCCCGCACTTCGGAGGGAGCGTCCAAGCGCTCGGCGTAGGCGCGGAGGATGTCGGCAGCCTTGGGGCTGTTCTGCTGCGACAACGCGAAGATCGCCTTCTCCTGCAGCTCCGGATCGCTGGACGTCTTGAGAATCGAGTCGAGCATCCCCACCGCGCGCTCGGTAGGCACTTGCGACAGCCAGAACACCGCCTGCTGGCGCACCTCCGAGTCCGGGTCGTGCTGGGCGGCGTCGAGCAGGATGTCCTCGGTCTCGGGCGTCCGCTTCTGCGACACGATGAACACCGCCTTGCGGCGCAGCGCCGTGGAACAGGAGTCGCGGCGGGCCAGCACCTTGCGCAGGATCGGCACCGCATTGGCAGCGTCCATTTGCAGCAGACCGTTGAGCGCCGCGACGCGCAGGTCGTCGTCATCGTCGTCGCTCAAGCAGCCCTTGGCGTGCGTGGTATCCGTCTCCGGCCGGGGTTGTGCGTGCTGGCTGATCCACCGGCCCGCTTCCTCATCGCCCTGCTTGGCAAGCGCCGTCTGGATGCGCGCGAGCAGCGCGTCGCCGTCCCGCAGCGTGGCCGCCTTGGGATAGCGCCGCTGCTGGGTGACGAGCAGGCTGCGGGCGCGGCCCAAGTCGTCGTTCTTGTAGAGGGCGAACGCCGCCCAATAGAGCGCGTCGCCCGCGCGGGTCGCGTTCGGGTAGCGACGGTTGAGATCGCCGTACAGGTTCGCGGCGCTGGTGTAGTCCCCGCGGTTGAACGCCTGCCGTGCCGCCCGCCACAGCGAGTCGGTGGGGTCCTGCTCGTCGACTGGCTCGAACCCCGCGACTCCCTCGAACCCCTCCAGCGCCTCGAATCCCTCCAGTGATTCGAATCCCTGGAGCCCTTCGAGTCCGGCCAGCCCCTCCAGCCCCTCGAGCCCGGCGAGTCCTGCGAGTCCTTCGAGCCCCTGCAGCCCCTGCAGCCCCTGCAGCGCGTCGACCTGCCCAGCGAGCTGAAGCGCCTCCAGCGGCGGGCTGGGGGGCGCCGCCGGCCGCTGGATCGCCATGACGGCCGCTAACACGAGCTGCATCGTCTGCATCACAGTGCTCCTTGCGTACGCACCGGTCCGGGGCCGGCGGGGTTCGCCGTCCGCAACCGCAGCAGCACGCTGTGTTGTTCCAGTCCTTGGTTGATCAACTGCACATCTTCCGTGTCGCCGCCCGGCGGGAGCTGCGCGATCTGTGCGAGCACCAGCTCGAGGTCCTCGAGCAGGCCCTTCAGCCGGGCATCCGTGGCGGCGGGCGAATCGAGCATCAGGCGGGTGGTGGCCAGGAGGTCGCGGGCCTGCGCCGCGAACTGGACGTCCCGCTGCCCCACGCGGGCTTCCGTCCGGAACCCGGTGAGCAGCGCCTCCGCGCGGGTGAGATACTGGGCCGCCGCGACGCGATACGCGAGTGCGCCCTGGTCGTTCGCGACCGGCGTCGCGATCGCGGCAGGGCCCAGGCCCGTCGGGCGCGCTGTCCAGCGCCCGATCCCGATGCCGAGGGCGAGCACGGCGGCGATGCCGATGCCCCAGCGGACCCAGGGGCCCGCGACGAGCACCCGCCGCCGCCGGCGCGCTTCGCGCACCGCCATAATGCGCCGCCACAGCTCTTCGCGTGGCGTCTCCGGCGGGCGATGATAGTCCTGCGCGGCCTCCCGCAGCAGCTGCTCGAACCGGTCTTCAGTCATGACACCCATTCTCCTGCGAAGTCCGCCAGTGCCTCGCGCAACCTGGCGCGGGCACGCGACAACTGCGCCTTCGAAGTTCCCGTCTCGATGCCGAGCGCCGCGCCGATCTCCTCGTGCGTGTAGCCCTCGACGTCGTGCATCACAAACACCGTGCGGTAACCGTCCGGCAACCCGTCGATCGCCGTTGCGAGCCGTCGCTTCAGGTCCGGCTCGGCCTGTCGTCCGGGGCGCGAGACCCCGGTCGCCTCAGTGAGGTCGGTCTCGCGCCGTCGGAACCGCTTCACCTTCCGCAGCCCGTTGAGCACCACCGACGTGGTGATCGCATGCAGCCAGGTCGAGAGGCGTGCCTCACCCCGAAACGAGCCGAGCCGCTCAAAGGCGCGCACGAACGTGTCCTGGGTGAACTCCCGGGCCAGCTCGTCGTCACCGGAGAGGCGATAGGCCAGCCGGTACACGCGATCCACGTGCGTGTCGTACAATGCACGCTCTGCGGCGCCGTCCCCGGCGCGGACTCGAGCAATCAGTGCGCTTTCGTCCACCGGGCTCCGAAACGGCGGTGACGGTTAACCCTGTGACACAGGGGGGCTTGAAAGGGTTGCGTGGCAGCGGGACGGGGGTGGGCAGCGCCCCCAGTCCCTAGCGCAGCAGAATCCGCATTCCGATCCCGGCGAGCAGGGCGAGCAGGAACGACGCGAGGGTGCCGATCAGGAAGTACTCAGCGAACTCACGGTCCTCCAATGCTTTGAAGCGGGCGAGGGACTTGGCGGCGATGATCCAGCCGACCGCTGCGTATTCGCCCAGTAGGATCAGGGTAAGGGTCAAGGCGCGCTCGAGGGCACCGATGGCCCGGCCGCGGGCGATATCGATCGCGCCTGCCGTACGGTCGTCGTCGCGCCGCATTTGGAGCGTCGGCAGCTCGAGCACGGCCCGGATCACGACCATGCCGCGGCCGCACACGTACAAATAGCCCGTGGCGAGCAGCCCGACCCGGCCCCACCACAGCCCTTCGGTGCGCGGCACGACGAGCTGCGCGAGGTAGCCGCCCGCCCCGACGGCGGCGGCGACGATCACGGCTTCCACGAGCAGCAGGCTCGCGCCGCGCCGGCGGGTGTCGACCTGCGCCGGCCACAGCGTGGCGGCGAGGGTGTAGACGAGCAGCGGGACGACGGACAGCGGGTTCACAACGCCTCCTGCAGGGCTGCCTGGAACATCTTATCGCCGGCTGCGACGAGGGGCCAGGCCATGCGGCGCGCGAGGTGGGAGATGGCGCTGCGGTCGACCTTGAGCTGGGCGGCAGCGAAGGCGGGCGGGCCGAGCCGGAGCAGCGTGGCGGTGCGGCGCTGGCGCGGCGTCCAGCTCCAATACAGCGCGGAGTAGTAGCTCGCGAGCGGATCGAGGGCGGGCGCGAAGCCGCCGAACCCGATGAGCAGGCGCCGGCGCTTGGCGTGTTCCATGGCGGCCCGGGCGGCGTGGAAGCAGGGCCCGTCGACCTCGGGGGCGGTGGCGTGACGCTCGAGCCGGGTGGCGATGGGGCCGAGCCCGCAGGCGACGACCCACTCGACCTCGGGGAAGCGCAAGTGCACTTCGTGCAGGAGCTCCCAGACTGGCCGCGCGGTGGTGAGGAGTGCCTGGAACTCGTCGCCCAGCGTGACGGCGAAGCGGGCGGCGAGGGCGGTGCGCCAGCGGCGGTTGAACTCCGGGATCGCGCCGCGGAGCGCGCGTTGCAGGCGCGCCCGACGGGGCGGCGGCAGGGCGCGGGAGGCGACGGCGTCGCCGATGAGGGCGAGATAGGTGGTGGACATTTTATGTCACATTTGGCTATTGTGACGAATTACGTCATAATTTACCTATGTGACGTAAACTGTCAATCAGAGCCCGCTCACCGCGTGCCGAACAGCCGGTCCCCCGCATCGCCCAGCCCGGGCAGGATGTAGCCCTGCGCGTTCAGCTCGCGGTCGAGCGCGGCGGCGAACACCGGCACGTCGGGGTGGGCCTGGAGCATGCGGCGCACGCCCTCGGGAGCGGCGACGAGGCAGAGGAACCGGATGCGCTGCGCGCCGGCGTGCTTGAGCGCGCCCACGGCGTCCACCGCGGAGCCGCCGGTCGCGAGCATCGGATCGAGCACGAAGAAGTCGCGCGCGTCGCGCCCCTCGGGAATCTTGAAGTAGTAGTCGACGGGCTGGAGTGTGTCGTGCTCGCGGTAGATGCCGATATGCCCGACGCGCGCCGACGGAATGAGCTGGGCGATCCCTTCCACCATCCCGAGGCCGGCCCGCAGGATCGGCACCAGCGCGAGCTTCTTCCCCGCCACCCGGGTGCCCCGCATCGACTCGAGCGGCGTCTCCACGTCGACGGGCTCGAGCGGCAGATCTTTCGTCACTTCGTACGCCATGAGCATCGCGATCTCGTTGACGAGCTGCTTGAAGTCGCGCGTCGTGGTGTGCTTGTCGCGCAGGATCGTAAGCTTGTGCCGGATCAGAGGATGCTCGAGCACGGTGAGGTTGGGGAAGTGGGGGTGCGGCATGGCCGAGAAAGTACGGCACGCTGCGCGACGACGCCACGTGGCAGGCCTACGACCCGAAACGCGCCTTGAAGGTTTGACCGTAGGGCGTCGGCGTGCCATCGTAGCTCAGGATCAGGTCCAGCGGCTGGCCCCACACGTTCCACACCCAGGCGAGGTAGCTCCCTTGCCGGGCGTCCATCCAGTCCATGAGCGCGGTGACGAAGGCACTGCCGCGGTCGCTCTCCCCCAGCTCCCCGAGGACCAGCGGCACCTGTTGCGCCACCGGTGCCGCGTCCGAGTCCCAGCACGGCTGGGTGTTGCACCAGCTGAAGTTGTAGACGTGCCACGACGCGACCAGATTGTCGAGCGGATCGGTGGGCTTGGACGCGAGCCAGCCCGAGAGGCGCGCGGCGTACTGGACGCCGCCGAGCATGATGACGTTGGTCGCGCCGGTGCCGCGGACCGCGTCGACCAGCTCCTGCATCCCGGCTGCGGTGAAGCTCACGCCCCGGCACGATCCGCCGTCGCGCCAACAGCGCCAGGCCTCCGGCGTGTCGGCGTTGTTGTCGGGAAACGGCTCGTTGAACAGGTCGAAGATCACGCTGGTGTTGCTCTTGTAGGCGGCGGCGACCTGCCGCCAGAACTCCGGTGAGTGGTCGCGGTTCGGCATCGGCGCCTGGCTGAGCGCCTTCGCCGTATCGGCCGCGCTCCAGTGCAGGTCCAGGATGACGACGAGCCCCGCCCGGTTGAGCCGGGCGACGTAATCCGAGATCGCGCGGCGATAGTTGTCGCCGGAGTAAGCTGGGGCGACGCCGTTGATGCCGAGCCAGCAGGTCTCGTTGAGCGGCACGCGGACGGCGTTCGCTCGCCAGGACGCGATCGCCGCGACGGACGCGGAGTCCGAGGGGCCGTCGAAGATGCCCCATCCCTGCGCGCAGGCGTACTCGGCTCCGGAGCGGTTCACGCCGCGCAGCCGCACAGGGCGTGCAGTCGCGTCGACGAGCTGGTTGCCCCGCACCTGCAGCGTCGGCGTGCCATACGTTGGTGGCGGCTGCTCCGTGGTGCCGGGGGGGCGGTTCTGGCACGCGGCGAGCGCAGCGATCGTCAGCACGGCGCAGAGCCGAGGGCGCATGGTAGGAATGCTAACGCCGCAGCCTACTTGGCGTCCGGCCGCCGGGTTTCTATGTTCCGAGCCCGCGAGGTGAGGCCAGGTAGCTCAGTTGGTAGAGCAGCGGACTGAAAATCCGCGTGTCGGCAGTTCGATTCTGCCCCTGGCCATTGGACTTACGCGATTGATTGTGTCTCGAGTGAAGTGGAAAGGGAAAGTAGGGGCAGTGAGCTACGTGGTGAAGTAGGTGGTGTCGCGCCCTCCGCTCTCGTAGAAGTACCTCCGGTGCCCGCGGTTCCTTAATAGACCATGAGTACTTAAGAGTAATAAGGCGCCGCTCCGCCTCGGTCGGATCTGCGCGACAGGGACTCTACCATCGGCGCAAGGGGCACGCGGTGAATGATCCATCGATCAATGGTCCGTCGATCAGACGAGACCTTCGAGCCTGGTCTCATCGATCAGAAATCCAGACCTTAGAGGCGTTGCATCCGCGCAATACTTGACGGTGGCGTGGGCGGAGTCGCATCGTGCCCACGCATTCTTGCCGTGAGTGGCGCCATCGCCTCGCCCAACCCCTGAAGCCCACTTCTCATCCGGTGCGGAATAGCAGGGACACGCCTTCTGAACCAGGAGGGGATCATGAAAGTGGCTCCCACGATTGGTGTGTTCACCTTGGTGCTGGCTGTGTTCGGCTGTCGGGACCTGTCGACTGATCTCCAACGACGCAGCCCAACTGATCATTCGCCCACGTTCGGCGTCGCAGCGAATGGGACTACCGTCTTCCATTTCGTCGCCAATGGTGACTTCGGGAACGTCTCCTGGTCTTCGAACTCGTCTTTTGGGTTCGCGAGCGTGTCTACAGGGGACACTCTTGGTCTCTTCTACTCCGTATTCCAGTTCGACCCGTGTTGTTCTGCTGCAGGCGGCGTTGGCCGGGTTCCCGTGAGTGACTTCATGGGGAGCGGTGGGGGCAGGTTGGTTTTGAAAACCGACACCTGCGCGGATCCGGGCTTTCTCACCTTCGACGGCGCCTGCGGGCTGGTCAGCATCGAATTTGACAAGACATCGTTCTTCACAGGGCGCAATCAAGGCACGTCCTCCCAGACGTTCGGGGACTTCACGTTCCATTCCGCGGGGACATCGGAATCTTCATCGGCTAACGCGACGGGTACTGTTGTCGGATTCCCGATTACGTCGCCCAACGTCGGAAGCATGGGGATGAATCACAACGTGGCGGTCAGCATCTCTCGTCAATAGGCACGTATCTGCTGTAACCAGGACGCCCGCGCAGGCTGGCTGGAGGCCGCCTTGCGCCCGAGCCGGCGGCGGGGGAAGGCTTAAAACGGCTCTGTCGCGCGAGCGACACATGTTGCAGGCTGTGGCGGCGCGACGGCGCGACGTCGTTTGTGATCTACTGGTGTTGTCCGCAGCGCGACATTCTGGTCCGGCCTTCTGCGGTGTGTCGGCAACGCGACAATCTTGTGCCGCTTCCGAGGGCCTGTCCGCTGCCGCGCATGGCGGCCGCGTGGCCCCAGTTTTGATGTCGGTGCGGCCGGGTATTCCCAGACATCGCCCGTTTCAAAGGCCGCATCTTGGAGCTGGTTGCCAGCGAGATTGCCAAGCTGCCCGGCGTCGCGACCCGAGAGTATGGATCGGGCGAGTTGCTGCGCCCCGCCGAGCGACTCAAGCAGCTGCAAATCTGCATCCGCAAGGGCGCGATCGCGCTGCACGTGGCGGTGGGGCGGGCGCCTCATGCGATTCTCGAGGTGTGCGGTCCGGGTTGGCTGCTGAGCCCGCCGCTGTGGGAGCCGACGCCGACCCCCGAGCCTCGACACGCGGCAGCAGTCCTCCCTACCACGACGCTGGAGCTGTCAGCGGAGGTGTTCAGTCGGCACTTGGCTGCGCACCCGCCGCTCGCGTCCGCCGTGGCGTCCCTCGACGCGCACCAGTACGCGTTGGCGTTGGACCACCTCGCCATGCTCACGGTGCGCGACCCGTTCCGGCGCGTTTCGGAGGCACTCCTGTTGCTGCTGGAGCGACTGGGCAGCGGGCCCGACCCCACAGCGAGCGGGCGCTTGGAAGTCAGCCAGCAGCTCATCGCCGCGTTCGCGAACTTGAGCCGCCAGACCACCAACAAGCAGCTGCGCCGGCTGGCGCGGGCGGGCCACGTGGGCCTCGAGCGCGGCGTGGTGCAGGTGCGTAACCCCGTGCTGCTGCGCGAGGTGGCCGCGGGAACACTGCCCCACGCTAGCCGTACGTCGACAGCGTAAACCTCTCTGTGTCCGTCGGCTGACACAATCGCACCCCGTCGGGCGGGGCATCGATGCGTGTGCAGCTTGTGCAGTTCCGTCCCGGCACCCATGTTATGCGTGGCAGCAGGTATTTGGCCGTCAACAACCGGTTGGACGTTGGCAGATGGCTACCAGAGTCGCCGTGCAGCAGGACCCACCCGACGCGTTTCGACAGTGTCTGCGGGAGCGTGTGCGGTTGGCGCGGGAGCTCGCGGCGCTGCGCGCCGGGTTCGCGACGGTCGCCGAGCACTACGAGCGCGTCATTCGCACGATGCTCGCGCTCGGCCCGACTCTCGGCCTCGAGCTGAACGACATCGGTCATCCGACCGACCCGGAGTGGGGCCCCGCCGCCCTGCTCATGTACGGCGACGACCGCTTTCTGAAGCACGAGCAAGCGGTTCTGGACCGGCTGCTCCGCAAGCTCCCCGACTGAACGCCCACTCCGCGGCTACGTCATCTTCAGCGGCATACTGAGCCCGTTCCGCTGACGGGCGCGCTCGAACGTTTCCAGCCCTTCGCGGAGATTACGCTCCTTGCCGTCGCGAACCGGGCGGTACATCTTCGCGGCACCCCCCCCGTCCGTCGAACGTTTCGCGGAGGTGCTAGAACGCTCCCGCCAGTGTGGTTGCTTGCGGTGCTGACCCTGGCGGACAGCGCGCGCACCTTCAAGGTCCCGCTCGCGCCCGGGGAATCGCTCGCCGTGGCGACGGCCGGCGCGGGCCAGTCGGTGGTGCTCATCCCTGGATTGTTCGGCTCCGAGTTCGGCTTTCGCCAGCTGGTTCCGCTGCTCGACGCCGCTGGCTACCGCACCATCGTGATCGAGCCGCTCGGAATCGGCTCGTCCACCCGGCCGCCGCGGGCCGACTACTCTCTCACGGCGCAGGCAGACCGGATCGCTGGCGTGCTCGATTCCCTGGGGGAGCGTCAGGCGCTGATTGTGGCGCACTCGATCGGTGGGTCGGAGGCGTTCCGGCTGGCCTACCGCCGGCCCGACCTGGTGCGGGGCATGATCTCGATCGAGGGGGGACCTACGGAGGCGGCTGTGACCCCGGCGTTCAAGCGGGCGCTCAAGTTCGCGCCCTGGATCAAGCTGTTCGGGGGGGTTAAGCTCGTCCGGCGGAAGATCCGGAGCATGCTGATCGCGTCCTCCGGCGACACCAGCTGGGTGACCGACGACGTCGTATCGGGCTACACCACCGGCGCGGCACGCAACCTCGACGCGACGCTCAAGGCCTACTTGGCGATGGCGAACTCGCGGGAGCCCGGAAAGCTGTGGCCGCACCTCGTCGACGTCCGTTGCCCGGTGCGGCTGATCGTCGGCGGGGAGCCCCACGACGGCGACGTGAATCCGGCGGAGGTCAGGCTGCTGCAGCGGACCGTGAGGGCGTTCGCCGTTGACTCCGTGCCGGGGGCGGGTCACTTCGTTCATGAAGAGCAACCCCAAGCCGTCGTCGCGGCCCTGGGCCGTCTCGAGGCGAGTCTCGCGCGGCGCCCGTGACGTCGAACCGAACCGCCGGGTCATGCTCTCTGGAGCCGCGCTCCGGCGGCGCAGGATCACCGTCAACCCTTCGCTTGCGGGACCCGAATGCGCATCGCGCTCGTCGCCGAAGACTACTATCCCCAGCTCGGGGGTGTCCCCGAGCACGTTCACAACCTCGCCCTGCAGCTCAACAGCTGGGGGCACACTGCCAGCGTCGTAAGCTCCCACATGGGCACCTACCCGGATGCGGCGTTCGTGCGCCGGGTGGGGACGAGCCGGATGATCTATTCGAACGGTGG
>DASPXE010000240.1:0-15270 GCA_035637455.1 Gemmatimonadales bacterium | reverse complement strand
GCGCTGCGGCGATACCGCCTGCCGATAGACGGCCTCGAACCGCTCCGCCACCGCGGCCGGCTCGAAGCGCCGCCGCAGGGCGGCGCCCGCTTCCGCCGCGAGCCGGCGGCGGTCCGGGTCGCGCGCCAGCTCGGCGATCGCTTCGGCCAAGTCTCGGGCGTCGGGCCGGACCAGCCGCCCGGCGCCGTTCGGGGGCACGATATCGGTCACGCCGCCCCCGTCGCTCGTAGCCACGACAGGGATTCCCAGCATCAGGGCTTCCGCCGTGGCGAGACCGAGCCCTTCCCCGACCGCCGGGAAGGCGAACACGTCGGCGTCCCCGATGGCGTCGGGGACACGTGCGGGGGGAACCGTACCCAGGAATCGGGTCTGATCGGCGATTCCCAACTCTGCGGCACGGCGCTCGAGCGCCGGGCGCTCGGGGCCGTCACCCACCACTGTGAGTGGCAGCGCCCGATCGCTGGCGCGGAGCAGCGCCACGGCTTCGAGCAGCAGCGGGATCCGCTTCTGCGGCGAGAGCCGGCCGACGGTGACGATGCCGCCGCCGCCTCGGCTGGTGCGCGCGAACGCCCGCGTGTCTGCCGGCATCGGCTGAACGAAAATGCTGTCCAGGTCCAGTGCCGCGGCGCGCGCCGCCCGCTCGGCCAAGTACGACGACACGGCGGTCACAACGACGGCGCCGCGCAGCACGCGGCGCGCGAGCACGCGGGCGGGGAGCGAATGCTCGAGCAGCGCCACATCGGTGCCGTGCAGCGTCACGACGTAGGGGCGGCGGGCGAGCCAGGCGCTCACCCCGCCCGGAATCCACCAGTGGGCGTGCACCAGCTCGAGCTGCTCCTCCCGGCACAGCCGCGCGACGACGCGCGCCTGCCGATAGACCAACGAAGCGGCCAGCAGGAATCCGCTGGGAGACCGCGCGGCGGCGACCATCGTGCCGCGATAGGCGAGCGTTTCCCACCGCGCGGGAGCGTAGCGGACCCGGGTGACGAGCACTCGCTGGCGTAGCTCCTTGCCCCCCTTCCCTGCATCGGCCGGAGCGACGACGTGCACGCCGTGGCCGCGCGCGGTGAGCGCGCGCACCAACCGCTCGATGAATGCACCTGCCACGTCACCTTCCCAGCGAGGATAGGCGTGCGTCAGGCAGGCGACGTTCAAGTCTTGACGAACCGGTAGACGATGGAGCGCGCCAGCAGTGCGAAGATCGGGATGGGCGGATGCAGGTACGTGCCGCCGGAGCGCTCGAGCCGGAACCCGTTCATCTCACCCAGCCGCGTCATCGTCTGGCGGGTCCAGCCGTAGAGGTGTCCCTGGCGGTCGGGGATCCGGAACAGGTTCCAGATGATCTCTTTGAAGTGATATGGATTGGGGACGGACAAGATGAGCACGCCGCCCGGCTTCAACACCCGGTGAAACTCGGAGAGCGTCCCGAACGGGTTCGGGACATGCTCGAGCACCTCGATGCAAAACACGAAGTCATAGGAGCCGTCCGGGAACGGGATCCCTTGCGAGATGTCTCGGATCAGCACGTCGGGGCGCGCGAACTCGGGCGCGATGTCTATGCCTTGGTACACGACGCCGGGGGGGAGAAAGCGCTTGAGCCCGCCGTCCCGGGCGCCGATGTCCAGCACCGAGGCGCCGGTGGGCACGCGCGCGAGCGCCGCCGCCTTGCGGAACCGCATCCGTTCCTCGCCCTTGGAGCGCCAGGCGGTGCGGGCGCTGTAGAACTCCCGAAGCTCGGGCGAGGCCGGCCGGACCTTAAGTGTCATTGCAGCGGCGGAGGACCCGGACGCTGCCGCAGCTGGTCTACTTCACGCTGCAGTGCCCGCACCTCCTCCCGCATCCCCGCCACCATCTCCCCCACGAAGCCGAACCCGAAGAGGGCAATACCCGAGATCACAAGAATCATGATCAGGTCGAGGAGCGGTCGGAAACCCACGTGTGCCGGCCCGAACCGAAACCACAGCGCGGCGAGGCCCACGACGGAGCCCAGGAGGAACAGCACCGCCCCGGCCACGCCGAAAAACAGCATCGGCTTCCGGCCGAAGCGCAGTTGAAACCATACGGAGATCAAGTCCAGCACCCCCACCGGAATCCGGCCGATGCCGAACTTCGACTTCCCTGAGTGCCGCGGGTAGAGCGGCACGGGCCGCTCGGCGAGCCGGAACCCTTCGGCCGCGGCCAGCACGACCATATAGCGGTGCCAGTCGGGGCGGCTCGGCAGGTAGTCCATCACTTCCCGCCGATACGCCTTCACGGAGTTCAAGTCCGTCACGCGGATCCCGAACAGCCAGCGACACAGCGTGTTGTACACCCACGAGACGAAGCGCTTCTCGTAGTGTCCCTGCTTCGTGCCGGTCACGAAGTCCGCCTCGTCCGCGATGAGCGGCTGGACCAGCGCGGGAATGTCCGCCGGGCGGTATTGCAGGTCGGCGGGATAGAACACCAGGATGCGCCCCCGGGCGGCGTCGGTGCCGGACTTGAGCGCGTCGGCGATGCCCCGCCCGCTGCGGTGAGTGACGACCCGGACGAAGGGATGCTTGGCGGAGAGCTCGTGCAGCACGTCGCCGGTGCCGTCGCGGCTGCCGTCATCGATGACGACGATCTCACAGGCGTAGGGTAGCGGCAACAGCGCCTCGCGCGCCTGGCGCACGAACTCGGCGAGGTTCCCAGCTTCGTCCTTCGCCGGGACCAGCACGCTCACCTCGGGCGCGACGGCCGGCGTGGCGAGGCTCACAACCGCTTGCGCATGCGTGCCGGGAGGATGCCCAGCTGATCGCGATACTTGGCGACGGTGCGGCGGGCGATCTTCACGCCGCGCTGCGCGAACATCTCGACGATCTGCTGGTCGGTGAGCGGGTTCTTGGGGTCCTCGTCGTCCACCATCTTCTGGATCTGCGCCTTGATCGATCGGGCGCTGGCGTCCTCGCCGGTGGTGGTGGAGAGGCCGCTCGAGAAGAAGAACTTGAGCGGTAACAGCCCGCGCGGCGTCTGCACGTATTTCTCGTTGGTCACGCGGCTCACGGTGCTCTCGTGCATGTTGATGACGTCCGCCACCTCGCGCAGCGTGAGCGGCTTCAAGTACTCGACGCCCTTTTCGAAGAACTCGCGCTGCCGGTCGACGATGAAGTTCATGACCTTGAGCATCGTCTGGCGGCGCTGCTCGATCGCCTGGATCATCCAGTGGGCGCTGTTCAGGCGCTGGTTGATGAAGTCCTTGTTCTCCCCCTGGAACTTCTTCTTGTCGCGTGCGATCTCCTGGTAGGTCTTGGAGATGCGAAGCCGGGGCAATCCCGCGTCGTTCAGGAACACGTGGTACTTGCCGTCGATCTTCTCCACCACGAGGTCGGGGATGATGTACGCGTCGCTCGCGGCGGAGTACTGCAGCCCGGGCTTGGGGTCGAGCCGCGCCAGCTCGTCGGCCACCCGCTGCACCTCCGCTGCGTCGAGGCCGAACCGTTTGCCGAGGTCGCTCCAGCGGTGCGCCTTGAGGTCGTCGAACGCTTCCTTGACGAGGCGGTAGGCGAGCGTGTCGGTCTCATTGCGCGCCTCGAGCTGGAGCAGCAGGCACTCCCGCAGGTCACGGGCGCCGACGCCGGGGGGATCGAGCTTCTGAATGATCCGCAGCATCTGCTCGGCTTCCGCGAGCGTGAACAGCTGCGGCTGCACGTCCTCCACGGCTTCGACGGCGTACTCCTCGAGCAGCTGGTTGGCCCCACGGACGATCTGCTCCAGCGTGGCGCCGAGGTAGCCGTCTTCCGCGATGTTGCCGATGAACTCCTCGGCGAGCAGCTGCTGGCGCGGGTTGAGATCGAGCAGCCGCATCTGGTCCCGCAGGTGGTCCGACAGGTCCTTGGTCTCGACCGGCACGGGCTCGACGTACTCCCGGGCTTCGCTCATGTCGCGCGGCGGCGTACCCTGGTCGGAGCCGTCGTCCAGCAGGATGTCTTCCCAGTTCGGCTCGTCGTGATCCTCGGTCTCCTTCTTCTCCTCGACGCCGTCCTGCGTGAGGGGCAGCTCGGTGTCTTCTTCAGACTCGATCAGCTCGAGGAACGGGTTGCCGAGCAGCTCCTGCTTCAGGTGCTGCTGCAGGTCCAGGAGCGGCATGTACAGCAGATCCATCGCCTGGTACAGGCGGGGATTGATGCGCAGGTCCTGGCGCAGCGCGGCGTGCTGGTGCAGGCCGGTCTTCATACCGGGACCGCGAGCCGCGCCCGCAGGCGCGCGGTGAGGGTGGGGCCGAGGTAGAGGTTGGCCACCCGGTCGTCGAACACGAGCTCGCGCACGGTGCCCGAGACCTGGACCTTGCCCTCGAACATGATGTAGGCACGATCCACGATGTCCAGCGTCTGCTCCACGTTGTGGTCCGTGATCAGCACGCCGATGCCGCGATGGCGGAGGCCGGCCACGATCGTCTGGATGTCGTGCACGGCGATCGGGTCCACCCCGGCGAACGGCTCGTCTAACAGCATAAATTTAGGCTCGGTGACGAGCGCGCGCGTGATCTCGAGCCGGCGGCGCTCGCCGCCCGACAGCTGGTAGCCCTTTTGGCGCCGCAGGTGCCGGATGGCGAGCTCGTCGAGCAGGTGATCGAGACGCTGCCCCCGCTCTGCGTCGTCGAGCGGCAACGTCTCGAGGATCGCCCGGACGTTGTCCTCCACGGTGAGCTTGCGGAACACCGACGGCTCCTGGGCGAGGTAGCCGATCCCCGCCCGGGCGCGCTGATACATCGGCTCGGCGGTGACGTCGCGCCCGTCGAACGCGATGCGGCCGCGGTCGGGCCGGATCAGTCCCGTGATCATGTAGAACGTGGTCGTCTTCCCAGCCCCGTTCGGGCCGAGCAGGCCGACGATCTCGCCCTGCTCGAGCCGCACGCTCACGTCGTTCACCACGCGGCGGCCCTTGTAGCTCTTCGCCAGCCCGGTCGCCTCGAGCAGGCTCCCGCCGGCGACGCGCGGGTAGGCGCCACTGGGCGACTCAGCCCGGGTGAGCGCGCGCTCGGCGGCGTCGAGCAGCTGGTCGGCGGCGCCGGGCGCCATCTGGAGCTCCTCCCACGCCTCCCGCGTGAATGCGACCAGGGCGTCGTCCGCGAGCAGGCCGTTCGGGTACCGCACCACTTTCGCCACGACGAGCCGCGGCAGCACCGAAGTGCGGAGGCTGGTGCGGAACTCCTCGACCGACAGACCCCCCAGCTCCGGGAGGTTCGCGCTGCGCGCGTGAATCCGCAGCTTCAGAAACTCCTCCCGATAGGCGATCGCCAGCTCGCCGAACGTGGTGCGTCCCTGCCCGTCCGCCACGCGGGCGAGCGCCGCCGCGGCGAGCGGCAGTGAGGAGTCCCGCTGCGCCAGCAGATCGGGGATCCGCTGGGAGATCACGGGGGGCACCGGGGGCACCGGGAACCCGGGGGGCGCGGGCGGCGCGGGCGGCGCGGGCGGCACGGGGGGCACGGGGGGCGTGGTCATCGATTGGACGGCTTCTTGGCGGCGCTGTCTGCCGGCGGCGGCTTGGGCGGCGCGGGCTCGAGGTGTACCCCGTCGGCACGGCCGCTGACGACGATGCGGTCGACTTTGCTCGCCTTGAGCGCGATGTCGATCTTCTGGCCCCGCGAATAGTCGATGGACGGCCCCGCGGAATCTTTCGCGCTGTAGATGTGCGAGAACGAGCGGGCGGCGCCACGCGCTACGATCTGCCGCAGCTCGTTCTTCGTCTTGCCACCCGAGTCCGCCAGCTGCGTCCAGTGGGCGGTGAGCGAGTCGCCCGCGATCCAGTCCACGGCCGCGGCCGCGGAAGAGTCCTTCTTCGACGTCGACAAGGCGTGGCGGAACGCGCGGGCCTCGGTCAGCACCTCGTCCGGCGTGTCGAGCGCGAGCGAGTCGGCCTCGATCGTATTGAGGGTCGACACGGCCTTCGCGCGCGTCGAGTCGCGTCCCCCCCTCTCCCCCCCGCCCCCCTTGTCTGCCTTGTCCCCCTTGTCCCCCTTGCCTCCCCCGCCGCCCCCGCTCCAGGCGAACGCGTGCTGTAGCTTGCGGCGGTCCAGGACGAGGTGAATCGTGTCGGCCGTGAGGCGCCAGTCGGTGCCAGTGGCGACGCCCTGCCCCAGCGCCTTGACGAGGCGGATCTCGCGGTCGCGGAGACCGAGCTCGATGCGGGTTCCCGTCAGGGCGTACGGGCGCGCCCCCTTCCCTTCCACGCGGGGTCGACCCACCAGGACGGCGAACCCTGCGCCCTGATCGAGCTGCATCGAATCGCCGCGGGCGGCGAAGTCGCTCCGGTCGATGGTTACCTTCCCGCCGCCCCACATCCGGTCGTTCCCCTTGAAGCGCACCCGGTCTCCTACGATGACGTACGGCTCGCCCGAGTCGGCGTTCGACCGGTAGTCGATCGTGGGGCGTCCAGAGGCGTACATCTCGAGCGTATCGCGGACGCCTTTCAGGGCCCGGTAGTAGGTGAGGTTCGGGCCGCGCAGCACCGACCCGGTGATGCGATTCACCGCGACCACGTTCTTGTGCGCCTCGAGCCGCTCCTGGTGCAGGAAATACGAGGCATTCGCGGCGTCCAGGGTGAGGGTCGTGTCGCGGATGTGCACGAGGTGCCGCTGCCCGATCATGTCGAACCGCCCGATCCCGGCGAACCAGGCCACGCTGTCGGCGGACAAGGTGCTCCCCGTCCCCCGGCAGTGCGCCAACACACCGCCGCCCGCGAACACGTTGGTCTCCCCCTTACGCACCTCGACCTGCTGCGCCCGTCCACCAACCGAGTCGATATCCACGACGCAGGGGCGTCCCGCTGTGGTGTCCCCGGCCGGAGGGGTGGGCCGCTGGGCCAGCGCGAGGAGCACGAGCGGGACGATCATTGATTCGGCAGCGTGAACTTGCCGCCCGTCCCCTTCGGGCGGACCGCCGTCACGACCTTGAAGTCGGGATCCGAGGTGAAGCCTTCGCCCTCGATGTGGCGATTCGGCTCGTCGAACACGAACGGCTTGTCGGAGCTCACCTGGTTCTTCACCTGGCTGTAGCGCAAGACTTCGGTGCGCAGCGTGGCACCGTCGGTGCGCACCACGACCACGTTGCCGCGTGCCTCCATGTCACCGCGCCCCCAATGGTAGGTTCCCTCGCGCGCCGTGAGCGTCGACGTCTCGGCGCCGCGGGGGTCATAGAATGTGATGTGCACGCTGCGCAGCTCGGCGGTCTGCATGGGCGAGTAGAAGTACGCGGTGTCGGCGCGCACGTGGGCCCGCTGGATCCCCGCTGCGGTCACGTAGTGCGACATGTTGGCCATCACCTGATCGGCCGTGTCGGCTGCGGTGATGGTCGCGGTGGGCTTTATACCTGACTCGCAGGCCCCGACCGACACCCCGCACCAGACGACGTAGCACAGAACTACGTAGCACGAAGGCGTAGCACGGGGGCGTGACGCATTTTGCATTTACGCCCCCGCTTTCATAAGGTCGTGCAGGTGCACAATGCCTATGACCTTGCGGCCGCCGTCCAGCACCGGGAGCGCCATGATGCCGTGCTGCTCCATGACGCGCACCGCGGCGCCGGCCAGCTCGTCGGGGGTCGTGGCCTTCGGGGTCTTGGTCATCACTTGGCCGACGGGGAGGTCGAGGAAGTGATTGGTCTTCTCCATCAGGCGCGTCAGGTCTCCGGCGGTGACCACGCCGACGAGACCGCCGCCTGGGTCCACGATCGCCACCGTGCCCCGCTTCTCCGCGAGCAGCACGACGCACTCGCGCATCGGGCGGTCGGGGAGGAGGGTGGGCACGTCGGCCGTGAGCATCACGTCCGCGACCCGAAGCAACAGGTTACGCCCCAGCGCCCCGCCGGGGTGGAGCGCGGCGAACTGGTCGCGGCGGAAGCCCTTCACCTCGAGCAGGGCGACCGCGAGCGCGTCGCCCAGCGCGAGCGCGACGGTCGTGCTGGCCGTGGGGGCCAGCGTCTCGGGACACGCTTCCTCGGTGACGCTCGCATCGAGCACGACGTCCGCCTGACGCGCGAGGATCGATTCGCCATCGCCGGTGATCGCGACGATGGGCACGCCCAGTCGCTTGAGCTGGCCCACGAGCCCGAACAGCTCGTCCGACGCGCCGCTCTTCGAGAGCAGGATCGCCGCGTCGTCGCGGTCGACGATGCCCAGGTCGCCGTGCAGCGAGTCCACGGGATGGAGGAACGACGCGGGCGTGCCGGTCGACGTGAGCGTCGCGGCGATTTTGCGCGCGATCAGCCCCGACTTGCCGACGCCCGAGACGATGAGCCGGCCCGGTGCTGCGGCGAGCAGCCGCACCGCTGCCGCGAACGGGGGCCCCAGCCGCTCGGCGACCCGTCGGATCGCCCCCGCTTCGAGGGCCAGGACCCGGCGCCCGCGCTCAACGAGATCGATGGGCTCGGTGCGCGACATCGCCACGCTCCACGAAGTACTGCGACAAGAGGTCCTGCCACTCGCCCCGCGCCCGCAGGACCAGTTCCGCCACTTCCCGGGCCGCGCCCTGCCCGCCGGGCACCGCGGTCACGACGCGCGCTGCCGCTTTCACCTCGGTGACGGCGTTCGGCACCGCGATGGGAAGCCCCACGCGCGTGAGCAGCGGCAGGTCCGCGAGGTCGTCTCCAACGAACGCACACTCTTCCCAGGCGAGCCCGCGCCGCTCGCGCAGCGCTTCGAACACGGGAAGCTTGCGCGCGCTCGGGTCCTGGATCACTTCGTCGATCGCGAGCTCGCGCGCGCGCTGCGCCGTCGCGGCGGACTCGCGGCCGCTCACCCACACGACGACGAGCCCCGCGGTCTGGAGCAGTCGGATTCCCAGCCCGTCCTGGATGTGGAAGCGCTTGAACTCGACGGGGTGGTCGCCGACCATGCCGAGGTAGACGCCGTTGTCGGTGAGGACGCCGTCGACGTCGAAGCCGACGAGCTTCAGGCGGCGGGCGAGCGCGGCGTCGATCATCGACAGACCATCCTGGCGCGGCCGACGCTCGTGGGGCGCAAGGACTCCGGGGCTGGCCCGTACCACCGCCCCCGGCCCCTCCCTGGGCCAGCCCCTTCGCCCCTGCGCCCCCCTCGCGTCCGGCCCGGACCATCCTTGCGCGCTGCGTCGACGCGGAGACGCGAACCTCGCTCGAACGGAGTTCGCCCGCTAGGCACGGACCGCCTCCCGCGCCCGTTGCCAGACTTCGAGCGCCACGCTCACGATCGCCGGCAGCTGGTCGAGCGGCAGCATGTTCGGCCCGTCGGACGGCGCGCGGTCGGGGTCGGGGTGCGTCTCGAGGAAGAACCCGTCCGCGCCGGCGGCGGCGGCCGCGTACAGGAGCGGCGGGATGAATTCCCGCAGGCCGCCGCTCGAGCCGTCCTCGCCCTTGCCCGGCTGCTGTACCGCGTGGGTGGCGTCGTACACGACCGGGACGCCGCAGGCCGCCCGCAGCCGGGCGAAGTTCCGCATGTCCACCACCAGATCGCCATAGCCGAAGAATGTGCCCCGCTCGGTCACCGCCACCTCCGGGGCCCCCCCCGCCCGCACCTTTTCGACCGCACCCTGCATCCCGTCGGGCGACAGCCACTGGCCCTTCTTGACGTTGACCGCGCGCCCGGCACGTCCGGCGGCGACGAGCAGGTCCGTCTGGCGGCACAGGAACGCCGGGATCTGCAGCACGTCGACCACCTGGGCGGCCGCGAGCACCTGACCCGCGTCGTGGACGTCGGTGAGGATGGGCAGGCCGGTCTCGGAGCGGACCGTGGCGAGCGCCTGGAGGCCGCGCTCGAGGCCGGGGCCGCGCGCGCCCTTCAGGCGCGAGCGGTTCGCCTTGTCGAAGGACCCCTTGTAGATGACGTGCACGCCGAGCTTGGTGCCGAGCTCGGCGAGCGCTTCACCGACTCGCCGGTTGAGCTCGTCCGCTTCGACGACGCAGGGCCCCGCGATGAGGAACGGGGTGGCTCCGAAGTGCTGGCCCATGGCTCAGTCGCCGAAACGCGCGAGCTCCGACGCGGTGTCGGCCCGCGCGGCCGCCGGCCGCGCTCGGTGCCGGCCCAGCGCCGCACCGACGAAACCTGCGAACAGAGGATGCGGGCGCATCGGGCGCGACTTGAGCTCGGGATGAAACTGGCAGCCGATGAACCACGGGTGGTCCGGCAGCTCGATCATCTCGACCAGCGAGCCGTCAGGTGAGAGGCCGGAGCAGCGCATGCCGTACTCGGCGAGCACGTCACGGTAGGCGTTCGACACCTCGTAGCGGTGCCGGTGGCGCTCGCTCGCCTCGAGGGTGCCGTAGACCTGCGCGACGCGCGAGCCAGGCCGTAGCTTGCAGGGATACGCGCCGAGCCGCATGGTACCGCCCAGCTCGCGGATGCCTTCCTGCGCGCGCATCAGCGCGATCACGGGGTTCTCACACTCGGGCTCGAACTCGCTCGAGTTGGTGTTGGGGAGCTTGACCACGTTGCGCGCGAACTCGATGATGGCGCTCTGCAGGCCGAGGCAGATGCCCAAGAACGGGAGCTTGTGCTCTCGTGCCCAGCGGATCGCCTCGAGCATTCCTTCCACGCCGCGCACGCCAAACCCCCCCGGCACGAGCAGCCCGTCGTAGGAGCCGAGCAGCTCGCCCGCCGCTTCCTGGTCGGTGAAGCGGTCGGAGGCGATCCAATCGATTTGCACGCCGCAGTTGTGAGCGATGCCGCCGTGCACCAGCGCTTCGTGGATGCTCTTATAGCTGTCCGCAAGCTCGGTGTACTTCCCCACCACGGCGATGCGCACGCGTGCCGGGGGCGCCAGGATCTTGTCCACCATCTGCGCCCATGCGCGCAGGTCGGGCTCCTTGGTGTCGAGGTGCAGCCGGTAGCACACTTCCTTGTCGAGCCCCTGCTCGTGGAGCTTGAGCGGGATCTCGTAGATCGACTTGACGTCGGGGCTCTCCACCACGCAGCCGAAGTCCACGTTGCAGAACAGCGCGATCTTGCGCTTGATCTCCTCGGAGAGCGGCCGCTCGGTGCGGCAGATGAGGATGTCGGGCTGGATCCCGATCTGCATGAGCTCCCGCACGGAGTGCTGGGTCGGCTTGGTCTTGAGCTCGGCGGTGGCGGCGATGAAGGGAACGAGCGTGAGGTGGATGAACAGCGTGTTGTCGCGCCCGACTTCCTGACGAAACTGCCGGATCGCCTCGAGGAACGGCAGCGACTCGATGTCGCCCACGGTGCCGCCGATCTCCGTGATCACCACGTCGTGGTCGGGCGCCAGCCGCCGAATCGCGGCCTTGATCTCGTCGGTAATGTGCGGGATCACCTGCACCGTCGAGCCCAGGTACTCGCCGCGCCGCTCTTTCGTGATGACCGACTGGTAGATCCGGCCGGTGGTGACGTTGTTGACCTGTGACAGCGAGCGGTCGATGAAGCGCTCGTAGTGTCCGAGATCGAGGTCCGTCTCCGCCCCGTCGTCCGTCACGTACACTTCGCCGTGCTGGAACGGCGACATCGTGCCGGGATCGACGTTGATGTACGGGTCGAACTTCTGGATCGTGACCTTGAGGCCGCGCTCGACGAGTACGCGGCCGAGCGACGCCGCCGCGATGCCCTTGCCGAGGGAGCTCACGACGCCGCCGGTCACGAAGATGTACTTCGTCGAGCTCACGGACTCACCTCCTTCAGTTGCCGCGTCAGTGCCGCTTCGGCGTATCGCAGATCCGCCGCCGTGTCCACGCCTGGGGCGACGGGCGCCGCGCACAGCGCTACGCCGATCGGCAGCCCGTGCAACAGCGGCCGCAGCTGCTCGAGGCGCTCCCAGCGCTCTGCCGGGACCGGCGGGAGCCGCACCCACCGCTCGAGCGCCTCGCGGGTGTAGGCGTACACACCGACATGCTGGTGATAGACGACGTCGCCGGCACCGTCCCGGTCGAACGGCACCGCCGCGCGCGAGAAATACACCGCGCGCCCGCGCGGATCCACGACGACCTTCACGCGGTTGGGATCGGCCGCGAGCGCGGCGTCGAGGGTGCCGGCGGCGGTCCCGATCGGGTCGCCGCCCCGCACCCGCGCCACGGCGCCGTGCAGCGCCTCGAGCGACACGAGGGGCTCGTCGCCCTGCAGGTTTACAACCAGGTCGAAGGCTTTAAAGTCTTTGTTAGCACTGACTTCCGACACTCGTTCGGTGCCGGATTGGTGGTCCGGGGAGGTGAGCACGGCTTCGTATCCCGCTCGTTCGATCACGCCCACGATCTCACGCGTATCGGTCGCCACGACCAGCCGGTCACACACGCGGGCCTCGGTGGCGCGGCGGATCACCCAGATGATGAGAGGTTCACCTGCCAGAGGCAGGAGGGGCTTGCGAGGTAGGCGGCTGGAGCCCAGCCGCGCCGGGATCACGCCGAGGACAGGCACGGAGGAACATACAAGATGCGTGCCGCGACGTCTAGGGCATGGCGCGTGCCACGCCTAAGAAATTCTCCAGCAACCGCTTACCGTGCTCCGTCCCGATGGACTCGGGATGGAATTGCACGCCGTAAATCGGGTACTTCCGGTGCTTCATGGCCATGATCTCGGCGTCCTTGGGGCGGTCCGCGCTCCAGGCGGTGATCACCAGATCCTGGGGGAGCGAGGCGGGCTCGACCACGAGCGAGTGGTACCGCATGCCGGTCACCGGGCTGGGGATGCCCTCGAACAGCTCGTCCGCTTCATGGAGCACCGGGCACGTCTTGCCGTGCATCAGCCGATCGGCCCGTACCACGCGGCCACCGAACGCCTCGCCAATGGCCTGGTGGCCGAGGCAGACGCCAAGCACGGGAATCTTCCCTGCCAGGGCCCGTACCAGCGGCACCAGGATCCCGGCGTCGCGGGGCGTGCACGGTCCGGGCGACAGCACCGCTGCGCGCGGCTTCAGCGCGAGCACCTCTTCGACCGTGAGCGCGTCGTTGCGGTACACGACGGGCTCCTGGCCCAACTCGCCGAACAGCTGGACGAGGTTGTACGTGAAGGAGTCGTAGTTGTCGAGGACGAAGAGCATGGCGGTTGTGCGCGCGGTTCAGGCCCGCGGATGATACTGCCGGTGTACGCTCCGCAGGTAGTCCCGGTCCACGTGGGTGTAGAGCTGCGTCGTGGCGAGGTCGGCGTGCCCCAGCATCTCCTGGACCGCCCGCAGGTCCGCGCCGCCCTCGAGCAGATGGGTGGCGAAGCTGTGGCGCAGGGTATGGGGCGTGACCCGCTTGGTGAGACCGGCGAGCTTCGCGGCGCGCTTGATGATCATCCAGGCGCCGACGCGCGACAGCGGCGTGCCGCGCGCGTTGAGAAACAGGACGCCCCGCGTCTTCCCCTTGTCGAAGCGCGGCCGGATTTCGCGCGCGTACAATGCCACGGCGCCGAGCGCGCGCCGCCCCACGGGGACGATGCGCTGTTTCGCACCCTTGCCGAAAACCCGCGCCAGCCCGTCCTCGTACAGGAGATCCTGGGGCCTCATGCCCACCACCTCGGAGACGCGCGCTCCCGTCGCGTACGCGAACTCGAGCAACGCTCGATCCCGCATCGCGAGCGGCTCGTCGGTGTTGGGCGCCGCGAGCAGCCGCCCCACCTCGGCTACGGTCAGCACCGTCGGCAAGGTGCGCCATTGCTTGGGTGATTCGAGCCGTTCGCTCGGGTCGCGAGTCGCGTGCCCTTCCCCGATCAGGAACCGGTAGTACGTGCGGATCGCCGAGATCTGGCGACGGATCGTGGCCGGGGCGAGGCCGAGGTCTTTCAGATCGTAGATGAACTCGCGCAGCTGTGTCGCGGTGATGGCGTCGGGGCGGCTGGCGCCCCGGGCCGCCGCGTGGGCAATGAACCGCCCGATGTCGCGGACGTAGTTTCCGACCGTATTCGCACTGTTTCCAGCCTCCAGGGCGAGATAGTCACGGAACGGCTCCACTTGAAAGATGAGGTCGAGCTCGCTTACGCTCACAGCCACCGCCGCACTCGCGCCTGGTACGCCCGATACTCGTCGCCGAACTTGCGCTCCAGGTACGCCTCCTCCCGCGCGACGACCCCCCACCGGATCACTATGAGCACCACGGGCAACACCACGAGCGGCCACAGTGAGTTGATAAGCAGCGCGACGCCGACGTAGAGCGCTGCGAGCCCGAGGTACATCGGGTTGCGCGTGAAGCGGTAGGGGCCCCGCACTACGAGCGCCGTAGTGGGCTGGATGGGAACCGGACTCGTGCCGGCCCGGCGGAACAAAACGATGGCGCTCGCCACGAGCGCAACGCCCGCCCCGGCGAGGACCCAGCCGAGCAGGGTCCGCGCTCCGCCATCCACACCAACGGGGGCGGGTTTCAGTCGATCCAACGCATACCCGATGCCGAACCCCAGCGCGTAGGCCAAAGGCGGCGGAAACGCGACTCCCGAACTGTCGGCGCGAGCGTCGGGCACTGGGGGCTCCGGTGGCGTCACGCGATTCTAACGCCTCAGACGGCGCCAAATCCATAGCCCGGGCGGCTTGCGGCCGCTGCGGTGTAGCTTAATCGTTCTTCGCTGGCAAGCTTGCGCTTTCACCCGCAGACCGGAAACCCGCATGCAACGGATGCTGCTCGCCGCCGCTCTGCTGTGCCACGCGCTCAGCCACCCGAGGGGGGTGCAGGCGCAGACGCCGGCCTACCAGAACCAGGAGCTCCCATTCGAGGTGCGCGTCAGCGACCTCGTCGGCCGCATGACGCTCGAGGAGAAGGTCTCCCAGATGAAGGACGTGGCCCCGGCGATCGAGCGGCTGGGCATCCCCGAGTACAACTGGTGGAACGAAGCGCTGCACGGAGTCGCGCGCTCGGGCCTCGCGACGAGCTTTCCCCAGGCGATCGGCCTGGCCGCCACCTGGGACGACAGCCTCATGTTCCGGATGGCGACCGTCATCTCCGACGAGGCGCGCGCCAAGCACCACGAGTACGTTCGCACCGGCAGCCATCAGCGCTACCAAGGTCTGACCTTTTGGTCACCCAACATCAATCTGTTCCGCGACCCGCGCTGGGGTCGCGGCCAGGAGACCTACGGCGAGGATCCGTTCCTCACGGGCCACCTCGCCGTGCAGTTCATCCGCGGGCTGCAAGGTGACGACCCGAAGTACCTGAAGACCGTCGCCACGGTGAAGCATTTCGCCGTCCACAGCGGCCCGGAGCCGGAGCGCCACCAATTCGACGCCGTGGTGAGCGAGCGGGACCTGCGCGAGAGCTACCTGCCCCACTTCGCGACCGGCATCCGCGAGGGCGGCGCCTACTCTCTGATGTGCGCCTACAACCGCGTCGACGGCAAAGCCGCCTGCGGCAGCGACATGCTGCTCAAGGA
>DASPXE010000239.1:0-1972 GCA_035637455.1 Gemmatimonadales bacterium | reverse complement strand
CCAGTTGTAAATGAAATGCCGGTAAACTAGCAGTTTTAAACAAAATTTCAAGGAGATGCTAAGAGCCAAGGCATCATCTTCATCATCATCATCATCAATACCAATAACTTTAAGTTTCGTCTACTTTTCCAACTATAGTCGTGCACGTCTCTATTCAAAGTATCTCACGAAGCCGCCACCTGACCATCCTTTTTCAGCTACACGTCTTCTATTCAATGTATCTCACGAAGCCGCCACGTGACCTTCCTTTTCCAGCTATGCTCATGCACCAGTGGTGGATCCAGGCAGACCAGTAGGGAGGAGTGATTTTTCTCACCTAAAATTTTTTTCCGCAACACAGTCATTTCTAATCCCCTTCTTCTGTACAGAATTTTTTCAAATTGAGGATGGATTGGGACAGAAGATTTCAAAGAAAATTTTTGCAACTCGGTCATTTTTAATCCCCTTCTACTGGACAGCAATTTTTTAATTCAAATCGAAGGTGGGTTGGAAAGGAAGATTTCAAAGAAAATTTTGCAACTCGGTCATTTTTAACCCCTTCTCCTGGACAAAAATGTTTAAATCGAGGGTGGATTGGGACGGAAGATTTTCAAAGAAAATTTTGCAATTCTGTCATTTTTAATCCCCTTCTTCTGGACAGAAATTTTTCAATTCAAATCCAGGGTGGGCTGGAACGGAACATTTTCAAAGAAAATTTTTGCAACTCAGTCATTTTAACCCCATTTTCCTGGATAGCAATTGATCCCTTCCCTATGGATCCGCCACTGTCATGCACGTCTTCTATTCAAAGTATCTCACGAAGTCACGTGACCATATTCAGTGTCTTCTATTCAATGCACTCACTTCGGATTCAATACAGACAACTACCAAGGACGGCACTTTAGGGAGACAGGGAGTACATGTCTCCCACTTTTTTAAACGTTAAAATGTACTCTCTCCCCACTATTTTCCAGTGATTTTTCATTAGCATTAGTATTTTTCATTACCTCCTCTGCATTCTTCTTAATCTTCTTAATCCCTTCCACTGGCTTCAAATATTGCACCCACTAAGCGGGCTGCAAAATTACATTGTGTGGCTGATTTCAGAGTACAGGCGAGAGAATTAACATGTAACATGGGTTTGTATCAGGATTTGTATTAGGGTTAACCGGTTAGGGTTAGGTTAGGGTTAGGTTTAGGTTTAGGGTTAGGGTTGAGATTAGGGTTAGGGTTAGGTTTAAGGTTAGGGTAAGGTTGGGTTAGGGTCAGACTCTGAAACCTGACATACATTGTAATTATGCAAGCGGGCTTCACGTCTAAATTCTGACCTTTGCGGATTTTTGAGCAAATTACTGTACAAAATGCTGCTGATCCTTTTTTTACTCATCGACCATTTTTTCAGCAAATTACTGTAAATTTCCTTTTTGTCGTCCCCATACTTTTACTTAGCCCCATACTTAGCTCCTCTAGCCCCCATCCAAAATTCTCCACCGTTTACTCTATAGTCATTAACAACAACAACTAGGCTATGTTCAGTGGTGAAAGTGAACGGCCATAGCAGGGGGATCTCTGCTTTTTTTAAATTAGGGGTGGTTCTCCTGGACAGGTGATTTTCAGAGATAAATTTTTCGAAACTCAGTCTTTGCGGACCCTCTTCTCCTGGACAGGTCATTTTCAAAAAAAACTAGGGGTGTTTCTTCTGGACAGGTGATTTTCAGAGATAAATTTTTCGCAACTCAGTCTTTTGCGGACCCTCTTCTCCTGGACAGGTGATTTTCAAAAAAAAAACTAGGGGTGTTTCTCCTGGACAGGTGATTTACAGAGATAAATTTTTCGAAACTCAGTCTTTTGTGGACCCTCTTCTCCTGGACAGGTCATTTTTAAAAACTAGGGGTGTTTCTTCTGAACAGGTAATTTTCAGAGATAAATTTCTCGCAACTCAGTCTTTTGCAGTCACCTTTCTCCTGGACAGGTCATTTTCAATATAAATTTA
>DASPXE010000238.1:0-7127 GCA_035637455.1 Gemmatimonadales bacterium | reverse complement strand
TTTGTTGGGCAGACGCGCGAGGAGCAACCAGGAATACTCCCACCAACACCAGGACTACGCTTGTTTTCATAATGAAGTGCACCGACTCTTGGTGGACAGTGAGTGGAGCGGCGGAGGCCCGCTCGAGCACCACGAGGCCGACGTTACCGCGGGGTCGTGAAAATCGCAACTCGCTTGCTTTGACGCGCGAACGGGCCGGGAGTAGAATTCAGCCGCGTAGCCTCAACGGAGTCGCCGCGCGACAAGCAAGGGGCCGTTATGGATTCGTTGACCCATGTGTATTTCGCCTGGCGCCTGGCCGAAATCTCCGGCACGGACCCGGCGTCGGCCTACGCGGCGCTGTTTCCGCAGATCGATCGCAATCCACCCTATTTCCACCGCCTCTACGCGCACAACTTCGCCCTGGCCCGGGACTTGAGTAAGATCGGACAGGAGGTCATGGCCACGGGCAAGGTTCCGGCGAAGTTCAAGGACAACTACGCCTGGAAGCGCTTCCTCCAGGAACGCCCGCGCATCGTGGCCTACCGCGAGAAGTTTTCGGCAGCGGCGGGCGTCACCCTCCCGGCTCCGGGGACGGACGCGTTGTCCGGCGCCATCGCCTACCTGTCGCACATCTACTTCGACACCTACAACAATCCCGTGCAGGCCTTCCTGCCCGAGATCGTGCACTCCTGCGCCCAGGTGGGGCTCTGGAAGGCCCTCAACCCGGTGGCCTTCCGGCTGTCCCTGTACGAGCGCAACAACATCGAGGCCTTCCGCAAGCGGTTGTATTTCTCGAGCCTGTGGGAGACGCGCCTAGAGCCGCACGCCCTCGCCTACGCCCTCATCGCGCAAACGGCCGCCACCTGTTTCGTCGACGTCTCCGCGCGCCTGGTGAAGAAAACGTACCAGGCACTTGGCATCGGCGAGCCGCCGGATGGGAAGGATCTGCGCGATGCACGGGAGTTCATGCGCGAGAAGGAGCAGCTCACCATCAAGCTCACGCTCGAATACGGACGGAAGCAGCCGCACCTCAAGCGTTTCGACCGACCTCCCTTGCCGGTATAAAGTGGGGCACGACCTGCTGCCGGTGTTGCTCCGACGCTTCGGTGCCCGCCAGCGGCGGGTCCTGCGTGACTGGTGGCGCGGCCGACTCGGACCGTGGGCGACCGTCGCGCCTGGCCGCGATCCGGCGCGGAAGCAGATCGCCGGCTACAGCTGTCCGATCCTCAACCCGGCGTTTCAGCGTCACGTCTACGACAACAAGATGCACAATCTCGCCCTGGTGCAATCGCGGCTCGACGGCGTCACGTTAGGCCCGGGCGAGCTGTTCTCGTTTTGGCGTCTGGTGGGTCGGCCCGACGAGGTGCACGGCTTCAGGGTGGCCTCAAATTTTATCGCCGGCAAAGTCGGCTTCGCCGAGGGCGGCGGCATCTGCCAGCTGACGAGCGCGCTCTACAACGCCGCCCTCCTCGCCGGCCTGGACATGCTCGAACGCCACGCCCACAGCATCGACGCGTACGGCCCGAGTCGGTACGTGCCGCTGGGCCGTGACGCGACCGTCGTCTACGGCTATAAGGACTTGCAGTTCCGAAACGCGACCGCCGTGCCGATGACGCTGCGAATCCGGATCAGCCCCGACCAGGTCGAGGTGGCGTTCTACGCGCCCGAGCTTCCATTCGTCGATGTCCGTCTCGACGTCGAAACCCTTGCGTCTGATGGGCTCCACACCCGCACGCGGCGCCGGCGCAACGGATCCTGGGAGCTTGTTTCTGAGGATCGGTATGCACTCCCTGCAAGCTAGACGTTGGGTCCCGCTCATCGTTGGCACTGTGGCTGCCGCCGGAGCCTGCACCCGCGAGGGATCAAAGCGGGAGGGGGAGGCCAAGGGAGGCGCAGTCGTTCCAATCCGCTTTACCCAACTCACGGTGGTTCAAGATCGTCTCTGGGCAACGACCGATGCGGGTATCGTCGTGATCGATCCCGTCGCGGAACGCTGGACGAAGCTCGATTTAGGCGTGGAGCGCGTCGTGCCCACGAGCGTGATAGCGTGTGGATCGGACGTCTGGCTGCGGTTGGAGGATAGCCTCGCCCTCCTCGATCTCAAGACGCGGAGCCTCCGGATTAGCGCCACCACCGGAACGCGCCAGCCAGGAGGTCCCCAGGAGCCGCTGACAACGCGTCTCAGCTCAGTTGCCCGAGAGATATGCGGACAAGGTGCTCTGTGGATCTACGACGCGGGGATCCTGTTCAAGCCTCCCTTTGTCGGGGGCGTCTACGAACGACAGGTGCTTCCACGGATCGGCGACAACACGCCTCCGTTCTCCCACGCCGAGTTCCTGGGGGGTGCCGTGTATTTCCTGGTGCCCTACTATGCCGGGGGTCCGGACAGCACTCGTGGCTTGTTTCGCTTCGATCTGAGCGCCTCGACGATCAACCGCGTCGGGTTACCCGAAAATGCGTTCCCGTTGACTCTCGGGCGTGTGGATGATGGTCTTCTCGTTAGGGCCAGCGGGTCGAGGGCCTTTCTCCTGACGGCGGACGGCCAGCCGTGGGTGGAAGCCCCGCAGATCTACGGTGACTCGCTATTGGCCCGGGGCGACAGCGTGGTGTGGGTCGGAGCGTCGTACGACGTGTCACCCGCCAGCTATTTCGTGGTCCGCTACATACACGACGCCCGCGAACCGAAGGATCTCCTCGTTCTGCCTCGCTTTGGGCCCGGTCCCGGTCCCAGGAGCGCCCTCAGCTTCCTGGGAATGTTGTGGGCGGTCTCGGCTAACAAGGTGCTGAGGATCGATCCCACCGCGGAGGAGCTCGTGACCTATCAGGTCAAGGATACGTCCGGGCAGTTCGTGCGAAGGTCATTCCACCTGAAGACCGAGGGGGCCGGACTCCGGTACTTGGAGGGGGACACCCTGCGCCAGGTTCCGTAATGAAGCGGAACCGCCTGTCAGCGCCGCCTGCGGATCTCCGCGAGAAAACGGAAGGCAAGTTCTTTCTGGATTCTGATTTTCTTCCGGTCGAGCTTCAGATTTTCCCGTGAGTCCGGCAGGCCCAGCACACGCACGAACTCCCGCTCAGCCTGGCGGTAGTCGCCTTGCGCCCGGAAGATTTGGCCGAGTGCGAACGAGGGAGTCACGTGTTGGGGAAAGGCATCGCGAACGAACTCAAAGCGACTAATGGCGCTGCCGTAGTCCTTCCGGCGAGCCAGGATCTCCGCTTCCAGATAGAGGATGCCCACGTCGCCGAACCGCTCCCGCGCCGCCCGCAGGCTGCGCAGCGCCGCGCCGTAGTCTCCCTCGAAATACTGGGCGAGCGCGAGCTTCTCCCACGCGTAGCCATTCTGAGGAGCCAACCGCAGCGCGGCCGCGAACGTCTCCACGGCTTCGGGAAACGGCCCCTGCTCCAGCAGCGCATCGCCCCGCTGCTCCAGCACCCCCGAGCGGAGCTTGGTCCAGAAGAGGACGGCTGACGCGCACAGCAGCACGACGGACGCCAGCGCGAGGCCAACGGCGGGGCGCCCGACCGCCGGCGCAACCTCGCTCGGCTCGGATGCAGGGGCCAGGATGCCGGCGGTGGTCCAAAAGAGGATGCAGACGGGAGCATAGAAGAGCGGCGCGTTCCAGAGAAACAGCACGAGCTGCCCGAACCAGGCGACGGCCAGGCCCCGATACAGGGGATCGTGCCCCATGCGTCGTCTAGCGCCACGTATGATCAGGGAAACGAGGAACAAGAACACGGAGAATCCGAGCAGGCCTTGCTCCGCGAGGATCTGAAGGAACTGGTTGTGGGCGTCCAGCACGAACGCGGCGTTCTGGTGAAAGTTTCGGGTCCAGTCTCCCAGGGCGAAGAAGCGATGCTGGGCTTCCAGCTGGTGCAGGTTGTACTGGCCGAGTCCCACCCCCAACCAGGGATGCCGCATCCAGATCAGGAGCGTCTCCACCCAGATCATCATCCGCCCGCGGCCCGTGTGGGTGGACCAGCCGAGATACGCCGCCACAACGAGAAGCAGGAGCGACACGCCCGCGAGGACCCACCGAACCCTCGCGGCCGGACGGCGGAACGGGAGACCGAACAAGGCAACCGCGGCCAGCGTGAGGAGGCCGGACGCTGACCGGGTCATGAGCAGGCAAGTCACGGCGGCAAGCGCCACCAGGGCCGTCCGGAGCCGAGCGCGCGTGCTGGGCTGCCTCAACGCGAGCGCTGGATACAAAGGGATAGAGAAGACCAGCCACGCGGCTACGAACTGCGGGTTTCCGAGCGTGGAGAAGGCAGTCATCTT
This sequence comes from Gemmatimonadales bacterium, assembly GCA_035637455.1. Classification (GTDB taxonomy): domain Bacteria; phylum Gemmatimonadota; class Gemmatimonadetes; order Gemmatimonadales; family GWC2-71-9; genus 20CM-4-69-16. Next base: position 2,866 of record DASPXE010000238.1, on the reverse strand, counting down.
ACCCAGCGCCTGCAGCCCGAAATCCAGCTGCCCAGGGAGGAGCGCCTGAGCGATTCCGAGCAGCGAGATCGGGAGGGACGTCCAGCACACGACTTGCGCGAACTGCTCGGGAAAATCGGGCGACCACAGCCGCAGCTGGCCGAACGAGAACAGCAGCAACCCCAGCACGAGCAGGCTGTAGCTGAGCCACGCTTCCGGAGGGTTCCGCGCCGCGAGATTGGAGGCCGCCGCGAACGCGGCGAAGAGAATTACCGCTCGAGCGGAGAGCGTTGGGGCGAAGCCCTTCACGGTGGCGACCCCGCCCCTGTACAGCCAGTAGAGTAGCGCCGCACTGAAGAGGAGCGGTGCGAAGTCCTGCTTGAGCGCGAAGGGATTGGAAACCCAGGGGAAGAAGACCAAGGCGACGGCGGGGATCAATACCAGAAAACCCCCTTCCTTGATGCGATCTCTCCCGGTACGCTTGGGAATCATGGCGACCCAAAACCTATGAACGCGTCTCATTTTCCGCTTGCCACAGTGCTCGCCGCCGGCCTCGTCGCCGCCTGCGCCACCAACCCCGCCACCGGGGCGCGGCAGCTCATGCTCGTCAGCGAGTCGCAGGAGATCGCGATGGGGCGCGACTACGACAAGCAGGTCGTCGCCTCCATCGGGCTCTACCCGGACTCGGGCCTACAGCGCTACATCCAGCAGTTCGGCACGCGGCTCGCCGCGACCTCGGAGCGCCCTAACCTGCCCTGGACCTTCCGCGTCGTGGACGACCCGGTGGTCAACGCGTTCGCGCTGCCCGGAGGCTTCATCTACGTCACGCGCGGGATCTTCGCGCACTTGAATTCCGAGGCGGAGCTCGCCGGCGTGGTGGGGCACGAGATCGGTCACGTCACCGCCCGGCACTCCGTCAGCCAGCTCAGCAAGCAACAGCTCGCGCAGCTCGGCCTCGCCGTCGGCACGATCGCGAGCCCCGCGTTCGAGCGCTACGCTGGGATCGCGAGCCAGGCCCTCGGCGTCTTGTTCCTCAAGTACTCGCGCGACGCCGAGAGCCAGGCGGACGACCTGGGCCTGCGCTACCTGCGTCGTGGCAACTACGACCCCCGCGAGATGCCGCACGTGTTCGAGATGCTCGATCGCGTGAGCCAGGCGCAGGGCGGCGGCCGCGTGCCGCAGTGGCTCGCGACGCACCCCAACCCGGAGAACCGCCGCGGGCGGATCGAGCAGGAGATCGCCGCCGGACCGCAGAGCTTCGCGGGCACGGCCGTCAATCGCGACCCCTACCTGCAGCGCCTCGACGGCCTGGTGTTCGGCTCGAATCCGCGCGAGGGCTATTTCAAGGGCAGCGAGTTCTTCCATCCCGAGCTGCGCTTCCGCATGACGTTCCCCGCCGGCTGGACGACGAGCAACGGCAAGGAGGCGGTGGTCGGGGTGAGCCCGCAGCAGGACGCGATGGTGGAGCTCGCACCCGCGCAGCAACCGAGCGCGGATGCGGCGGCGCGTGCGTTTGTGTCGCAGCAAGGCGTCACGGCGGGCTACCCCTCGCGCAGCAGCGTCGGCGGGCTCCCGGCCGTGAGCGCGGGGTTTCGAGCGGCCACCGATAACGGCACGCTGCGCGGCACAGCGGTGTTCGTCGAGCACGGTGGCGCGGTGTACCGCCTCGTCGGCTATTCGGTGGACGCGGGTTGGTCCGACTACGAGGGAGTGGCGGAGCGCTCCCTGCAGAGCTTCGGGCGCCTCACCGACCCGGCAGTGCTGGGCGTGCAGCCGCAGCGCCTGAGCATCGTGCGGCTCGACCGCCGCACCACGATCCAGGAGCTGGCGCGTCAGCGGCCGTCGCCGGTCTCTCCCGTCACGCTCGCCCTCGTCAATCAGGTCGAGCCCACGACCCGCCTCGAGCCGGGCCAGCTGGTGAAGTGGATCGTCGGCCAGCCGCTCCCCTAGCGGGTTGATGAAAAACACTATGGAGAGTCGCGCCGGGATGTTCCCACGCTGAAGCGTGGGCTCGGCGATGCACTGTGCTGAAGCACACCACCTTCAGCGTTGTGCCCGGGCCGAGCCCATCCTTCAGGATGGGAAGGGCGCCTGGCGCACCCCGCCCTCCGGGTCTACTGTATCGCATGGCTTTCCTCGACTCGAAACAGCAGGGCGCCGCCGCGCTCGTCCTGGTGCTCGGCGTCGCCCTCATCATCGCCCTCACCCCCTACGCCACCGGGCTGGTGGGGATCCCCGTGTTGTACGCCGTCTTCGCCCCGGTGCACGACTGGCTGGCGCTGCGCACGCGCGAAAAAGTCGCAGCCAGCGCCGTCGTCCTGCTCGCCCTCTTCCTCATCGTGGTGCCCGGCCTCTCGTTCGCGGGGCTGATCGTGAACGAGGCCCAGGAGATCGCGGGCAACGTGGTCCGCAGCCCGCTGTTGCGGCGGCTCGCCGAGCTGAGGCCCGGCGGCGTGGACCTGGGTCCCCGGCTCGCCGACTTGGGCGCCAAGCTCGTGTCGTGGATCGGTTCCTCCGCCTTCGGCTTGATCGGCACGGCCACGCGGCTCGCGTTGAACCTCGTGATCTCGCTATTCGGGCTGTTCTATCTGCTGCTCCGGCCGCAGGCGACGTGGGACGCGGTCCGACCGTACATCCCGTTCTCGGCCCGGAACACCGAGAAGCTGCGCCAGCGGTTCCGCGACGTGACGACCTCCACGCTCATCGGCACGGGCCTCACCGCCGCGATCCAGGGGACGCTCGTCGGTCTCGGGTTCTGGCTGGTCGGGCTCCCGAACGCCGTCTTCTGGGGCGTCGTCACGATGGTGTTCGCCATCCTGCCCGTGGTCGGGAGCGGACTGGTGTGGGGCCCGGGCGCGATCGCGCTGCTGCTCGACCATCGCCCGCT
>DASPXE010000237.1:0-9239 GCA_035637455.1 Gemmatimonadales bacterium | reverse complement strand
GCCCGCGCGGCTCCAGCTCGCCGATCATCGCGCTGGTGATGGCGGGCGACCCGGCGGCGGCGAATGCGCCGAGCACGAGCGCGACCGTGAGCCGGTCGTGCCACGGCTGATGCGCCGCGATGGGCAGCCACGGGCTCACCGACCATGCGACGAGCGTCACTGCCACGAAGGGGAAGGTGATCGCGCCGGTCGCGAGCCGCCCGAGCGCCGTGCGGCCCGTGCGCAGCATCTCGAGCGTCAGCTCCGACCCGGCGGCGAGCGCGAGCAGGCCGACGGCGGCGTCCGCGATGAACTGCAGGGCCGCCACCTCGTCCGCCCGCACGAGGCCGAGCCACGCGGGCCCCGCCGCAAACCCGAGCAACAGATAGCCGGTCACGCGCGGCAGGCGCACGCGCCTCGCGAGGTCGCCACCCACGAGGGCCACGAGCAGCAGGAACCCGAGCGCCAGGGTCGCCCGCGCTTCAAGCGGCCCGCCCGCGGTGATGCGATGAAACAGCGCCATCATCAGAACCAGCGCGAACAGGCTCGCGACCCAGCGCATGGGCCGCAAAGATATTCGCGCCGCAGGGATTTTGACAATGCGTGTGAGCGCCGGTATTTTCACCGGGTGCCCCTCCCCCCAAAAAATTGGATTGAGGCCGTGCGCTTCGGGGACGATGGACTCGTCCCCGTCGTGGCTCAGAGCGCGCTCGCCGGCGAGGTGCTGATGGTGGCCTACGCCGACCGCGAGGCCCTCGAGAGGACCCGCGACACCGGTCAGGCCCACTACCGTAGCCGCTCACGCGGCGAGCTGTGGCAAAAAGGCGCGACGTCGGGACATACGCAGGCGGTGCAGGAGGTGCGCGTGGACTGCGATGGGGACGCAGTGCTCTACCTCGTGCGCCAGCAGGGTCCGGCGTGCCACACCGGGGCGCCGACCTGCTTCGGCGAGGCAACCGGCGGCACCCTAATCCGGCTGGCCCGCACGGTCGCCGAGCGCGCCCGGGACAAGCCCGCCGGCTCGTACACGGCCCAGTTGCTCGACGCGGGAGTCGCGAAGATCGCCCAAAAGGTCGGCGAAGAAGCGGTCGAGACGGTGGTCGCCGCCACCAGCGAAGACCGGGCGCGGCTCGCCAGCGAGGCAGCGGACCTCATCTATCATCTATTAGTGCTGCTCGAAGCCAGACAGCTCCCCCTCGACCGGGTGCTCGAGGAGCTGGACGCCCGAGCCCGCTAGGGGGGTCATGCCGTTCGTCCACCTCCACACCCACAGCGAGTACTCCCTCCTCGACGGCGCCAACCGGATCCCCGACCTGCTCGACCGGATCCGGGCCCTGGGTATGGATTCGCTCGCCGTCACCGACCACGGCAACCTGCACGGGGCGTGGCAGTTCTACACCGAGGCGAAATCCCGCGGCCTCCGGCCGATCCTCGGGTTCGAAGCCTACCTCGCCTTCGGCAGCCGTCACAAGCGCGAGAAGCCCGTCGACGCCCCGGCCGGCTACTCCCACCTCGTGCTGCTCGCAAAGAACCGCATCGGCTACTCGAACCTGATCAAGCTCTCCTCCATCGGATTCCTCGAGGGCTTCTACCGGCGGCCCCGGATCGACCGGGAAGCGCTGGAGCAGCACCGGGACGGCTTGATCGGGCTCGCCGCCTGCCTCTCCGGCGAGATCGCGCTGTACCTGCGGCAGGGGAACTACGAGGCGGCCAAGGCCAGCGCGCGCTATTTCGCCCAGCTGTTCGGCAAGGACGGGTTCTGGCTCGAGGTCCAGGATCACGGCCTGGCGGATGAGAAGGTCGTTGCGGCAGGGATGTACCGGCTGGCGCAGGAGCTGGGCCTGCCGGTCGTGGCGACGAACGACGCGCACTACCTGAGGAGAGACGACGCCGAGGCACACGACGTGCTGCTGGCCATCGGCACCGGCAAAGACCTGGATGATCCCAACCGGTTCCGCTTCTTCGGCCAGGAGAGCTACGTCAAGTCGGAAGCGGAGCTGCGGCCGCTGTTCACGGAGCATGCGGACGTCCTAGCCGAGACCGCGCGCGTCGCCGAGCTGTGCGAGTTCGACTTCGAGAAGCGCTACTTCCTGCCCCAGTTTCCCAGGGCGCCGGAGTTCGCCTCCGACAATGACCTGCTCGTCCACCTCGCGCGTGCGGGAGCGCGGGCGCGCTACGGCGATCCTCTGCCCCCGCCAGTGGAAGAGCGGCTCGCCTACGAGCTGGGGGTCATCTCGCACACCGGCTACGCCGGCTATTTCCTGATCGTCTCCGACATCACGACGGCAGCGAAGGCCCGCGGCATCCCGGTGGGCCCGGGGCGCGGCTCGGCCGCGGGGTCGCTCGTCGCCTACGCGCTGGGAATCACCGATATCGACCCGCTCAAGTTCGATCTGCTGTTCGAGCGGTTCCTGAACCCCGAGCGCGTGACGATGCCGGACATCGACCTGGACTTCTGTTTCGAGCGCCGCGGCGAGGTGATCGAGTACATGCGATCGCGCTACGGGCGGGAGTCGGTGGGCCAGATCATTACTTTCGGCACGATGAAAGCGCGGGCGGCGTTCCGCGACGTGGCACGAACGCTGCGCCTCGAGATGGGGGACGTGGACCGGCTGAGCAAGATGATCCCCTCCGGTCCCGGCTACGCCCTCACGCTCGCAGAAGCCGCCGAGAAGGTGCCGGACCTGCGGGCGGCCGCAGGTCAGGACGAGCGGGTGCGCAAGATCCTCGAGCTCGGCACCCGCATCGAGGGCCTGGCGCGCCACGCGTCGGTGCATGCGGCGGGCGTCGTGATCGCCCCCGGCCCGCTCAGCGATTACGTCCCCGTCTGCCTCGCGCCGCAGGAAGCGGACGCGATCATCACGCAGTTCGACATGGTCGGACTGGAGCAGGTCGGGATGCTGAAGATCGACATCCTGGGCCTCAAGACCCTCACCGTGATCCACGACGCGGTGAACATGGTGCGCGAGCGGCACGCCGTGACGCTCGACATGCAGGGACTCGACCTCGAAGACCCGGACGTGTACCGGCTGCTGCGTTCCGGCCGCACCGCGGGCGTGTTCCAGTTCGAGTCCCCGCTCGCCACCGACTGCTTGCGCAACATGCAGTGCGACCGATTCGACGACCTGGTGGCGGCGAATGCGCTGCTCCGGCCTGGGCCGCTCGACACGGGGATGCACCTCGTGTTCATCAACCGCAAGCTGGGCCGCGAGCCGGTACGCTACCCGCACCCCGCGCTCGAAGACATCCTCAAGCCGACCTACGGCGTCATCACCTACCAAGAGCAGGTGATGCGGATCGCCAACGTGCTCGCCGGATTCTCGCTCGCCGAGGCGGACGTGCTGCGCAAGGCGGTGGGCAAGAAGGACAAGGAGCTGATCCAGCAAGAGCTGGGGCGGTTCGTGACGCGCGCGGTCGAGCGCGGGCACCAGCTGCGCGTGATCGAGGACATCGCCGCCCAGATCGAGACGTTCGGCCGGTACGGCTTCAACAAGTCCCACGCCGTCGCTTACTCGGTGCTGTCGTACCAGACCGCGTGGCTCAAGACGCGCTACGCGCCCGAGTTCATGTCGGCGCTGCTGTCGTCGGAGATCGGTAACACCGACAAGGTCGTGCAGTACATCGCCGAGGCGCGGGAGCTCGGCCTGGAAGTGCTGCCGCCCGACGTGAACGAGTCGGGGTTCAAGTTCACCGTGGTCGGCGACGCCCGAGTCCGGTTCGGGCTCGGCGCGATCAAGAACGTCGGGGGAAGCGCGATCGAGTCGATCATCGCGGGGCGGACCGGGGGGGGCCTGTACCGCTCGCTCGTCGACTTGTGCGACCGCATCGATCTGCGGCTCTGCAACAAGCGCGTGATCGAGGCACTGGTCGACGCGGGCGCCTGCGACTCGCTCGGCGGCCACCGCGCCCAGCTCATCGCCGCCCTCGACGCGGCATTCGCCGAAGCGCAGGCCCGCCAGGCGGAACGCATCAGCGGTCAGCATGCGCTGTTCGGGGAAGTGACGTCCACTCCCCAGCGGCCGGCCCCGCTCCCCGACGTTTTTCCCTGGACCGAGCACGACCGCCTCGCGCGCGAGAAGGCCGTGCTTGGCTTCTTCATCTCCGGGCACCCCCTCGCCAAGTACCGTGCCGAGGTGGAGCTTTTCGGTACCCGGACCACCGCCACGCTCGGCCGGTGGAGCGACCAGAAGGTGCGGGTTGCGGCGGTGGTCACGGTCGTGAAACGTCAGATCTCGAAGAAGTCGGGCGCAGAGTACGCGCGCCTCGTGCTCGAGGATTTCCACGGCACGGCCGAAGCCCTGGTGTTCCCGGAGGCGTGGGCCAAGCTCAACGACGTGATCCGGCCCGACGGGGCGCTGCTCCTCAGCGGAGGCCACAGCGCGCGCGACCGGGACGAAGAGCAGGCGCCGTTCATCGTGGAGGGGGCGCAGCCGCTGGACGAGCTCCGGGCGAAGGGCGCGATCGGCGTGGCGCTGGTGTGGTCGCGGACCGCCCCCCCCCCGCCCGACGCCGCCCGGGCCGTGGCCGCCCTGTGCGCTGCGCATCCGGGACCGTGCCCGGTGCTAGTGGAGTGGGCAGAAGGGGACGAGAACGGAGCTAGCCCCGGGCGTGACCCGGGGGCTGAGCCGGGCCGTGAGCCTGTGGCAAGCCCCGGGCGCGAGCCCGAGGGCGCGCGACTGCGCAGTCGCTCGCTGCGCGTCGAAGTCGCCGACGACCTGCTGGCGGCGCTGCGCGGGCTGCTGGGGCCCGACCACGTGCACCTAGTGAGGACGAGCTGACCGATGGCGACCCATACGCTGGACTTCGAGCGCCCGCTGCTGGAGCTGGAGCGCCAGATCGAGGAGATGAAGCGCGTCACCGGCGACACGGCGGTGGACGTGTCGAAGGAGCTCGCGGCGCTGGAGCGGAAGCTGGCGGAGCTGCGCGGCGAGATCTACAAGAACCTGACGCCGATGCAGCGCGTCCAGGTCGCGCGCCACCCGAAGCGCCCCTACACGCTCGACTACGTCAACACGGTCTTCACGGACTTCGTCGAGCTGCACGGCGACCGGCTGTTCCGCGACGACCCGGCGATCGTGGGCGGGTGGGCGCGGCTCGACGGCATGAGCGTGATGGTGATCGGGCACCAGAAGGGCCGCGACACGAAGGAGAACCTGCACCGCAACTTCGGCATGGCCCACCCTGAAGGCTACCGCAAGGCGCTGCGACTGATGGGGCTGGCGGAGAAGTTCGGCGCCCCGGTGATCACGCTGGTGGACACGCCGGGCGCCTACCCCGGGCTCGGCGCGGAAGAGCGCGGGCAGGCCGAGGCGATCGCCCGCAACCTGGTGGAGATGGCGACGCTACGCTCGCCGATCATCACCGCCGTCATCGGCGAAGGGGGCTCCGGCGGCGCGCTCGCAGTGGGCCTCGCGGACCGCGTGCTGATGCTCGAGAACTCGGTGTACTCGGTGATCTCTCCCGAGGGCTGCGCGGCGATTCTGTGGAAGGACGCGACGCAGCGCGAGCGCGCGGCCGAGGCCCTGAAGATCACGGCGGAGGACCTGCTCGAGCTCGGCGTCATCGACGAGATCATTCCCGAGCCACCGGGGGGCGCCCACGCCGACCCCGAGGCGGCCGCCCAGGCCCTGGGCGAAGCGCTGCGGCGCCAGGTGCGCGTGCTCCGGAAGACCAAGATCGAAAAGCTGCTCAAACGCCGGGAAGAGAAGTACCTTTCGTTGGGTGCTCTGAGCGAGAAGTGAGTTGACTCCAGTCGTCGAAGTCCGGTTCAAGGGGAACCGGAAGGAATACTTCACCTGGCCGTCCGAGGAGCCGCTCGCGCTGCACGATCCCGTGATCGTGGAGGTCGAGCGGGGCCATGATCTCGGGCGCGTGTCTGCCCTCGGGCCCGTCGCGGCGCGCAAGTGCGGCGCGGCGTGCAGCGGATGCAGCCTAGCCGAGGCCGCCGCGGCCCCACCCGCGCCGGAGCGGCGCATCGTGCGCCGCGCCAGCCCCGACGACGCCGCACTCGCCGACCGGCTGCACCAGGACGAAGCCGAGGTGCGTCGCAAGGTGATGGAGCGGGTGAAGCAGCACACCCTCCCGATGAAGGTGTCCGACGCCGAGTGGCAGTGGGACAAGAAGAAGCTGACGGTGTACTTCACGGCCGAGCAGCGCGTGGACTTTCGCGCGCTGGTGCGCGACCTCGCCAGCCTGTTTCACACGCGGATCGAGCTGCGCCAGATCGGCGCGCGCGACGAGGCCAAGCGGCTGGACGGCGTGGGCCGTTGCGGCCGCCAGTTCTGCTGCTCGAGCTGGCTCCCCGAGCTCCGGCCGGTGAGCCTGTCGCTCGCCAAAGACCAGCATTTGTCCCTCAACCCGTCGCAGATCTCGGGCGGCTGCGGGCGGCTGCTGTGCTGCCTGCGCTACGAGCACGATTTCTACGTGCAGACCCGCAAGCGCTTCCCCAAGGAGGGGAAAGTGTTGCGCACGGCCGTGGGCTCCGAGCGGGTACTCGCCGTGGACATCTTCCGCGAGACCGTGACGCTGCGCGCCGAGGACGGGGGGGGCGACACGCGCGTGGTGTCGCTCGAGAAGCTCAAAGAGGAAGTCGCGCGCGATGGCTAAATTCTACGTCACGACCGCGATCGACTACTCGAACGGCGAGCCGCACCTGGGCCACGCGCTCGAGAAGATCGGCGCGGACTGCATCGCGCGGTATCGGCGACTCGCGGGTGACGACGTCCACTTCCTGATGGGGATGGACGAGCACAGCCAATCCGTGATCCAGGCCGCCGCAAGCGCGCAGCTATCGCCGCAGGCGTGGGCCGACCGCATGGCCGCCACGTTCGCCGACTACTGGCGCCGCCTCGGCTGCAGTCACGACGATTGGATCCGCACCACGGAGCCGCGGCACGCCCGCGCCGTCACCGCCCTGCTCGAGCGCATTCGCGAGCGCCACCCCGACCACCTATACGAGGCGGAGTACGCCGGACTGTACTGCACCGGCTGCGAGGAGTTCAAGACCGGCGCGCAGATCGTCAACGGCCACTGCATCGAGCACCCCACGCTCGAGCTGATTCCGACGAAGGAGCGCAACCACTTCTTTCGGCTGAGCGCCTACCGCGATGCGGTGCTCGAGCGCATCCGGTCGGGCAGCTTCGCGGTCGAGCCCGAGATCCGTCGCAACGAGGTGGTGCGCCTGCTCGAGGCCGGCCTCCAGGACATCTCGATCTCGCGGCAGCGGCAGCCGTGGGGCATTCCCTTCCCCGGCGACGCGCAACAGACCGTGTACGTCTGGTTCGACGCCTTGATCAACTACCTGTCGGCGACGGGCTTCCCCGATCCGGGCTACGAGCGGCTCTGGCCGGCGGACCTGCACGTCATCGGGAAGGGCATCACGCGCTTCCATTGTGTGATCTGGCCGGCGATGCTGCTCGCGGCGGAGCTGGCGCTGCCCCGCCGGGTCTGGGCGCACGGCTACGTGCAGTGGTCGGGTGCCAAGATGAGCAAGACCGCGGGCACGGCAGTGAGCCTGGGCGAGGCGATCGACTACCACGGCGCCGACGCGCTGCGCTACTACCTGCTGCGCGATGTCGGGTTCGCGAACGACGGTGACTTCACCTGGGAGCGGTTCGACGCGCGCTACACTGCCGACCTCGCCGACACGCTGGGGAACCTGGTGAAGCGCTCCCTCGACATGATCCACCGCTACCGCAGGGGCGTGGTGCCGCGCGTCCCGCCGGCGGCAGCGGTCGACGCTGCAGCGGGGGAACGGATCACCAGGTACCAGCGCGCACTGGATGGTTACCGTCTCGAAGAAGGAGCGGCGCAGTGGATGGAACTCGCCGCGCGGGCCAACGGCTATATCCAGGAGACGGTCCCGTGGGAGCTCGCGAAGACAGGCAAGGACGCCGAGCTCGATCAAGTGCTCGCGAGCCTCGCCCGCACAGTCGCCCAGCTCGCCGTCCTCGGCCAGCCGTTCGTGCCGACCACCGCCGAGACCGTGTGGTCGCTGTTCGCGCCCTCACCGGCCCCCGGGCCGCTGGTTCAGGTGCAGCTCGCAGACGTCTCCGGCCTCGATGTGGCCGGCCGGCAGGTCGCGAAGCCGCCGATTCTTTTTCCCAAGCCTCGCCTGACGCCGGCGTGACGCCCAAAGGCCCCAAAAGCCCGTGATATGGCTCACTTCTGACAAATACTTACTGGTTGACGCTTTGCGAGTCGACCCGTAATTTTGAAGCCCCACCGGGAACCCGGCCCAACGCCCTGTCCGGATTCTCCCTTCGGTCGTACATGCAGTACCGGCGCCCCCGGCGCCGGGCCACACGCGTTGACGCGAGGTCGCTGAGGGAGATGCGCAAGAAGGCGGAGCGACGCTGGACGGTCATGGTAGTGCCTCACGGCTCGGGAGCCTCCCGCGCCGTGGAGGTGTCACAGACCGTGGTGAAGGCATTGGCCGGGATCGGCAGCGTGGTGGCGCTGGCGTTCCTGGTGCTGGGCGTCGCCGCCATCTCCCGCGGCGTCAACATCACGCGCAGCCGGGCGCTCGAGAATGAAAACCGCGTGCTCGCGGACGAGGTCCAGCGGATGCGCGAGCGGCTCGTGGGTCTCACCGACACCCTCAACAAGTTCAGCGAGCGGGAGGAGGAGCTGCGGCTCCTCGCCGGGCTCACGCCGACAGATACGGGCGTGCAGCGGGCGGGGATCGGCGGGCCGGCCGGGACCTGGTCGGAGCGCGACAGCCTCGCCGCGCTGGGCCCGAAGGGCCAGGAGGCCATCGCCGCGCGGGTCGACGTGGACGCGCTCAGCCGGCGCGCCGACATTCTGGTGCGCTCGTTGAACGAAGCGTACGGTTCGCTCGCCAAGCAGCGGGAGCGGCTCGCAGCGACGCCGTCCATCATGCCGACGGCGGGGTGGATTTCGAGCGCGTTCGCTCGCGAGCGTTTCCATCCGATCCTGCACCTGGCGCGGCCGCACGAGGGCATCGACGTGACCGCGAAGATGGGCGCCGCGATCGAGGCGCCGGCTGCCGGCGTCGTCACCGACGTCAAGTGGGAAGAGGGCTACGGCAACATGCTGACCATCGACCACGGCGGTGGTCTCGTGACGCGCTACGCCCACTGCTCGCAGATCCTGGTCTCGCGTGGCAAGCGCGTGAAGCGTGGAGACGTGATCGCGAAGGTCGGCTCGACCGGCCTCTCCACCGGGCCGCACCTGCATTATGAAGTCTGGGTGAACGGCCACGCCGTGGACCCGGTCAAGTACGTGCTGCCGGACGCGAT
>DASPXE010000236.1:0-1865 GCA_035637455.1 Gemmatimonadales bacterium | reverse complement strand
CTAGGAGCCCGCTGAAAAGGGGCCGGCAGGACGGTGTGTTCGCCCGCTTCTTGATCGTCGTCCTGGGATGATCTTCTTGTGCAGGGTTTCGAGCGGGCGGATCGGCAGTTTCTGGACGCGGCTGCGGTGGCCGGTCATCTGGTGCCGGCGGGCAGCATGTTCGCGTTCCTGGCCGCGCACCGGGGCGAGGTGTTCCCGGACCCGGACTATGCCGACCTGTTCGCACCGCCGGGGGTGGGCCGGCCGTCGCTGCCGGCTACCCAGATGGCGGCGGTGTTGGCGTTGCAGGCGCTGTGTGATTACTCCGACCGGGAGACCGCCGAGGCGGTCCGGTTCGACGTGCGGTGGAAGGCGGCGATCGGCGCGGCGGTGGACGACGCGGGGTTCGACGCGTCGTCGCTGGTGTACTGGCGCAACCGGATCGCCAAGTCGACCCGCCCGCACCGGGTGAACGACGCGGTGAAGAGGATCGTCGAGCAGACCGGGGTGCTCAGGGGGCGGCGGCGGGCGGTGGACTCCACGATCCTGGCCGACGCGGTGGCCACCCAGGACACCGTCACCCAGCTGGTCTCCGCGGTCCGGCGGGTAGCCCGGCAGGTGCCCGGCGCGGCCGAGCGGATCGCGGCGGTGTGCACCGGGCACGACTACTCCAAGCCCGGCAAGCCGGAGGTCGACTGGGATGACCCGGCGGCCAAGGACGCGCTGGTCTCGGCGCTGGTCAGCGACGCCAACGCGCTGCTAGCCGCGCTGGCCGGTGCCGCGACCGAGGAGCCAGCGGCCAGCGCGGTGGCCTTGCTGGCTCTGGTCGCCGGGCAGGACGTCGAGCCGGCCGAGGGCTCCGACGGCCGGGACGGGCGGTGGCGGATCGCCCGCCAGGTCGCCGAGGACCGGGTGATTTCCACTGTGGACCCGGACGCTCGGCACACCCGCAAGTCACCCGAGGCCCGCCGGGACGGCTACCGGGCGCACGTCGCGGCCGACCCGCAGACCGGGATCATCACCGACGAGAAGCTGACCAAGGCCGCCGGGCCGGAGAACTCCGACCCCGCGGTCGCGGCGGAGTTCCTGGCCCGCGAGACCGGCCCGGTCACCGCTCACGACGGCGGCGGCCACGACGGCGGCGGTGACCGGCTGGCCTGGTACGGCGACTCCGCCTACGGCACCGGCGACCTGCGGGACGCGATCGAGCGGGCCGGCCACCAGGCGGTGATCAAGCCCAAGCCGGTCCAGCCGGCCGTCCCCGGCGGGTTCACCGTCGATGACTTCACCGTCAACGACGACCAGACCATGACTTGCCCGGCCGGCCACACCCGGCCGATGACTGCCCACCGCAACGTGATCTTCGGTGCGCTGTGCCGCGACTGCCCACTGCGCGCGGCCTGCACCACCTCCAAGACCGGCCGCACCCTGCAGGTGCACGAGCACGACGACCTGCTGCGCGCCGCCCGCGCCGCCTGGGCAGCCAGCAGGCAGCTACGCGAGGACTACATGACCCACCGGCCCAACGTGGAACGCGCCATCGCCCAGGTAGCCACCAGCCGGGGCCGCCGGCTCAAGCTGCGCTACCGCGGCGTCACCCGCAACAACGCCTGGCTCAAACGCCGCACCGCAGCACTGAACCTGCGCACCCTGATCGGCCGCGGACTGACCCACCGGGACAGCGCCTGGATGCTGGCCACCTGACCAGATCACAGCCCGTCAGGACCACACGCCAACCCCGCACCCGACCGGCCAGCCACCCGACGACACCCCGACCGCTGTGTTGCGCCAACCGCCACACCACACACCCCCGAACAGCCAGACAGGCAGCGCCACGGCCCGCGGCCGACGACCAGCACAGCCGGCCCAATTCAGCGGGCTCCTAG
>DASPXE010000235.1:0-4967 GCA_035637455.1 Gemmatimonadales bacterium | reverse complement strand
CCCCGTCCCTCGAGCACCAGCGCCGTCGACTCGCGCTCGTCGGCCCGCACGCGGTGGGCGCTTTTGACGCCCTCCCCGAGACGCCACGCGCCCGGCGCCTTGCGGCCGGTCGCGTTGTAGCAGCGCAGCACGAGCGGCGAGCCTTGCTGTGCGGGCTTCACCGCCGAGACCACGAGCCCGGCCCCCTCGAGCGCGATGTCGATGGACGCGGGCGCCAGCTCCGCCGCGTCGCGCAGCCAGAAGCCACGCACCGGGAGAAACACGTCCTCCCACAACGACGGGACGACGTCGCCGCGCTCGACCTCGGCCTGCGACACGGGGGCAAGCGCCAGCTCGATGCGGCACGGGCCGAGGCACTGCGCCAGCGGCGTGGCGGTGGGCCACCCGGCGTGCCCGGGGCGCGTCGGCAGATCCCCCCGCGACAGCTCGCCCACCGCCCGCAGCAGCGTCACGACGAGGTCCCCGCGCCGCGTCCACTCGTACTCGAAGAACCCGGGCGCAAGCAGCGCCAGCCCGCGTCGCCCGTCCGCCGCCGCGACGAAGCGGTGCGCCGGTGCGGTGGCGACCGGCGTCTCGAGCGGATAGTCGGCCGGACGCACGCTCACCGAGGGGCGCGCGACCGATCCGAACGCCGCGCCCGCGACGGCCGCAACGCCGGTCAGATCCGTCGGCACGCGCGCCCGCAGCCGATGCCAGGTCGCCTGGTTGTCGATGTCGAGGATGCAGCGCACGACGGGGCTGTCGGCATGCACCATCACGACGAGACGCACATCCACCTGCCCCGGACGCCTCCTCGTGACGCTGTTCGCGCGACGCTGCTCCGTGACGCCGTCCCCCACGCGCATCCTAAAGGTCACCTCGAGCGAGGCTACGAGCGGTCCAGCCGCGAGTCTGCGAACCCGGATCGGCCCAGCGGCACGTACGACGCGATCTCGTGCCGGCGGGCAATACGTGTACGTGTCCCCGGCGTCCCCGCCGTCCTCGAGCCGCAACAGGTCGAAGCAGCGCTCGCCGGTCCGGCGGTCATGCAGCGCCAGCGCACCCGTCGGCTCCAGGGCGACTTCGATCCAGTGGTTGACGACCGATCGCCCTTTCACGACGGCACCCGCTCCCCCCCCAGCTCGCTCGGGCCGACTCGTGCCTGGCGTGAGCCTGGCGCACCATACACCCAGGCCGGGCACGGCCGGCGGGCGGAGCGCGACCCGCACCCAGTCCACTTCGTCCTGATCCGGGTAATGTCGAGCGGCGTCGAGCCGCTCCTGTCCGGGGCGCCGGTCGAGCAGCTGCATCGGGATCGGCCGGCCGTCCCGCCCGGCGATTCCAAAGGAGCGAAATCCCGGATCGTGGCGCGGCGCCCGCCCCGACGGCGGTCCCACAGGCACGTCGCGCCGAAACAGCGTGACATCGGCCACCACTACGCCACCCCGCGGCCGGGCGGCGGGGTTCCAGAGCACGAGCGCATGCTGCGGGTCGGTCGCACGATCACGCACCGCATCGGGATCGTGGCGCACCAGGTCGAGCACGCTGCCGCGCACCACCTCGCGCGCGAGGGCCTCCACGCTCGTGAGCCGGGCGTCCACGGCCCGCGCAACGTCGTCGCTCGCGCACCCGGCGATGGCGTCGTGGAACTGACAGCGGACCAGCGTGCGCCACGCGAGCTCGAGCAGCGGGCGCCGGTCGCGCCCGCCTCCCGTCGCTCCCCCGGCGCGGCGGGCGAGTGCGGCGAGCGGCTCCGCGAACCGCTCCAGGAACAGCTCGGCCGCCGAGCTGCGACGCTTGAGCGGCGCCCGGGTCGCGTGCACCCCCTGGAGCGTCCAGGCGTAGCGGTACGACCAACGCAGCTCGCCTGCCAGGGGCGCCGGGTTGGCGCCGTCGGCGGCCGTCTGAAAGAACTCATCGAGCCGCGAGACCCGGAACGCGCTCTGCGGCTCGACCTCGGCGAGCAGGTCGCGCAGTCGCGCCACGTCGGGGTGGGCGGCGTGGTGATCCGCGCCGACGAACACCGCAATGTGCTTCCCCGCCGCGCGCCCGACGAGCCCGGCGCGCACCGCGGCCCACGCCGCGGGCAGCCGGTCGCCGTCCGCAGGGAGCGCCGCGCCGATCTCGTACCCCGCGGGGGGGAGATGCCACACCAGGGCGTCCCGCCCGTCGGGGCCGCGCCAGCGGTACAGGTCGCGCTCCTGGCCCGGCTCGCCTCCCAAGCCGCGCCACACCACGCCGGCCCGGATGCCGAACTCGCGCGCCAGGGTGGGCCACACCGCCGGGTGGCCGAACGCGTCGGGCGAATACAGCACGTCGAGCCGCCCGCCAAGCCGTTCGGCGTCCGCCGCGCCGAGCAGCAGGTTGCGCACCAGCGCCTCGCCCGAGGGGATGAGCTCGTCGGCGAGGACATACCACGGCCCGACCTGCAGGCGCCCGGTCTTGACGAGGGCCTTCACCTCAGCTTTCCGATCCGGGCGCGCGCTCAGGTAGTCGGCGACGAGCACGGTCTGGCCATCGAGCAGGAAGCTGCGGTAGCCCGGATCCGCCTGGAGCCGCTCGAGCAGGTCGTCCAGCGCGGGGACGAGCCGCGCCTGAAACGCGGCGCGCGGCAGATACCACTCGCGGTCCCAGTGGGTGTGCGGGATGAGATGAAAGATGAGCCCGCTCATTGGCGCTGAAGCCTAAGGGGCTGACGCGGCTCCCGCGAGCGGCCATATTCCGCCCCATGCTCAAACGCGCCCTGCTCGCCATGCTCGCCGTGCCCGCCCTCGCGGGCCTGGCATTCGTCGCGACCCGGCTCACGCCCGGTCCCCAAAGAGATGGCGCCACACTGCTGCCGTCGGGTTGGCGCATTCATCCGGCGGGCCGCCAAGTCGCCGTCGGCACGCTGCCGCTCAACCTCATGACGCTCTCTGACGGCTCGCTCCTGGTCACCAACAACGGGTACGGCGAGAACGGCCTCATGCGGATCGATCCGGTCGGCGGCGGCATCACGTGGCGGTTCCCCGTCAAGGCGGCGTGGCTCGGGCTCGCGCGCTCGGGTCGCGACTGGCGCGACACGGTGTGGGCGAGCGGCGCCGGAACGAACCGGGTCTACCGGCTGGCCTGGCTGGGCGGCGCGGGGTGGACGACCGACACCGTTGCGCTCGCCGACACGAGCGCCAGACTGTTCCCGGCGGGGCTCGCTGTGGCCCCCACGCGGGGGCTCGTAGCGGTCGTGGGAAACCTGAGCGATTCGGTGTACTTGATCGACGCCGCCACGCTCGCCCGTCGGGGCGCCGTCGCGGTCGGCCACCGGCCCTACACCGTCGCGGCGGACTCCACGCACCTCTACGTAAGTGACTGGGGCGATTCGACGGTGAGCGTGATCGATCTGTCCGCCAGCCCGCCGGTCCGCCGGTCCGTCTTCGTCGGTCCCCATCCGTCCGCTCTGGCGCTCCGCGGTCGGGAGCTCTTCGTGGCGCTGGCGGGCGCGAATGGCGTCGCGCGCATCGATCTCGGGCGGGGAGCGGTGCTGGAACAGCTCACCGTGGCGCTCGACCCGCACGCGCCGCTCGGGAGCGATCCCAATGCGCTGGCGCTCGCGCCCGACGGCAAGACGCTGTACGTCGCGATGGCGGGAAACAATGCGGTCGCGGTCGTGCGGCTCGATGGGCGGCGCATGCGCGTCGCGGGGCTCATTCCCGTGGGATGGTATCCGACCGCGCTCGCTGTTTCACCCGACGGTCGGACGCTGTACGTCGCGAACGGCAAGGGCAACGGCTCGGGCGCGAATCCCGACGGCAAGTACATCGGCGACGTGATCACGGGGTCGGTCTCGATCGTGCCCGTTCCGGACGGCGTCGCGCTCGCCCGCTACACGCGCGAGGTGTACGCCCTCAGCCCGTACTCGAACCCGCGATTGCGCGGCGTCACACCCGATCGCCTCACCGCCCGGCCGCCCGTCCGCCACGTGGTCTACATCATCCGTGAGAACCGGACGTACGACCAGGTGTTCGGCGACATGCCGCAGGGGAACGGCGATCCGAGTCTCGCCATCTTCAACGACTCGGTGACGCCGAACGCGCATGCCATCGCTCGCCGCTGGGTGCTGTTCGACAACTTCTACGTCGACGGCGAGGTCTCGGCCGACGGGCACGAGTGGAGCGACCGCGCCTTCGCGGGCGACTACAACGAGAAGACCTGGCCCCAGATCTACTCCGACCGGCGCAAGTGGGATCTGACGAGCGGTGAGGATCTGGCCAACCCGCACGACGCCTACCTGTGGGACGCGGCGCAGCGGAAGGGGCTCTGGGTCGTCAACTTCGGCGAGATGACCGAGTCCGACGACGAGGACTCTACGCCGCCGCGCCGGGTGCGTACCAACTTCCCGGGGCTCAAGCAGATCACCGTCCCCGAGTATCCGGGCTTCATCCTCGCCGTCCGAGACACGACCAGGGCGCGCCTGTTCGCGGATTCCGTCGCCAGCTGGGACCGCCAGGGCCGGTTTCCCGATCTTGTGATCCTTTGGCTGCCGCGGGACCACACCCAGGGCCGGGTGGCGAGCCGGCCGACGCCCCGCGCTATGGTCGCCGACAACGATCTCGCTCTGGGCCAGATCGTCGAGCGCCTGACCCGCTCCGCGGCCTGGCCCGCGCTCGCCCTGTTCGTACTCGAGGACGACGCCCAGAACGGCCCCGATCACGTCGACGCCCACCGCTCCGTGCTGCTGCTCGCGTCCCCCTACGCCCGCAGCGGGGTGGTGGACAGTACGCTCTACACCACCAGCTCCGTGCTCCGCTCGATCGAGCTGATCCTCGGCCTGGCGCCGCTCAGCCAGTACGACGCGGCCGCGACGCCGCTCTGGAACGCCTTCTCGCGACGGCTCGACTCGACGTCGTTCAGCGCGCTCCCGAACACCTGGCCGCTCGAGCAGCTCAACCCGGCCGCCTTTCGCTCGCGCATTCCCAGCCGCGATCTCGCAGCCGCCGATGCGGCGGACGAGG
>DASPXE010000234.1:0-4704 GCA_035637455.1 Gemmatimonadales bacterium | reverse complement strand
GCGATGAGATGGTTGATGCGCGCGATGAGGCAGAACGTCTTCCCCGCGCCGGGTCCCGCGACCACCAGGACGGGGCCGAGCGGCGCGGCAATGGCGAGGCGCTGCTGGGGAAGGGGGTCGAACTCCATGCCAGGGAATCTAGGCCTGCCGCCGACTCCTGAAACAACCTTTTCGGAGGCCCCGTCGTCTAACCGGGAAACCTCCGACTAGGCTCCTCATGCTCCTGGACTTGCCGTTCCTCGCCGTCGTCACGCTCGCCAGTCAGGTTGCCGATCCTCGGCCGCCGCGCCCCGCCCCGGATCAGCCCCCGCCGACTAGCATCGCCGCCACCCGCGCGGCCCGGCCACCCGCCATTGACGGGCGCGACGACGACGCCGTATGGCGCGAAGCACCGCCCATCACCGCATTTCAGGAATGGCGGCCCAGCGAGGGTGGACCGCCCAAGCTCCCGACCGAAGCGAAAATCGCGTACGACGCGGCCAACCTGTACGTGTTCGTGCGCGCCTTCGATCCGCACCCCGACAGCATCATCACCGTGCTCTCCCGGCGCGACTATTTCACCCCTTCCGACATGATCTGGCTGTTCCTCGACTCGTATCACGACCGCCGCACCGGGTATGAGTTCGGCGTCAATCCCTCGGGCGTGAAGCTGGACGCGCAGATTTACAACGACGGCAATGAAGACTTCGCCTGGGACGCCGTGTGGGACGTCGCGACCCGCGTCGATTCCCTGGGCTGGACCGCCGAATTCCGCATCCCGCTGTCGCAGCTGCGTTACGGGCGGGAACGCACCCACACCTTCGGCTTCACGGTCGATCGGGACCTGTACCGCTACTCCCAGCGCGTGAGCTGGCCGCTGTTCCGCCAGTCGCGGGCGGGGTTCGTGTCGCAACTGGGTGAGATCAGCGGGCTGGACGACCTCGTGGCGCCGCGCCGGCTCGAGGCCGCCCCCTACCTCGTGACCAAGAACGTGTCTCAGTTCACCGCGACTGGGATCGGCCGCTCCCAGGACGTCACGATCGGCGGGGACGTGAAGTACCGCGTCACGTCCAACTTCACCCTCGACGCCACGCTGAACCCCGACTTCGGGCAGGTGGAGGCGGACCCCGGGGTGCTGAACCTCACTGCCTTCGAGACGTTCTTCAGCGAGCGCCGCCCGTTCTTCGTCGCTGGACGCGGCCTGTTTCGGTTCGATGTCAACTGCAACGAGGTGAACTGCAGCAGCGAAGGGCTGGTCTACAGCCGGCGCATCGGCCGAGCGCCCGAGTTGGCGGGCACCTACTCGGACACGACCTCGGCCGCCTTCACGCGGATCCTGGGCGCGGGCAAGCTCACCGGGCGCCTGCCGGGAGGGCTGACGATCGGTGTCCTCGACGCCGTGACGCAGCACGTGACGGGCGCGGGCGGCGTGACCATCGAGCCCACCACCAACTATGGCGTCGTGCGGTTGCGCCAGGACCTGCGCGGCGGCGAAACAAGCGTCGGCGGCATCGTCACTGCCGTGAACCGTGACAACGACGCATGGACCTCGCCCTACCTGCGCCGCGGCGCCTACGTGGGCGCCCTGGACCTCCGCCACCGCTTCCCCGGCGGTCGCTACGAGATCTCGGGCTCGCTCGACCTGAGCCGGGTGACGGGCAGCGCGCCCGCCATCGCCGCCACGCAACGCGACGCGGTCCACTACTACCAGCGGCCGGACGCGACACTCGCCTACGACACGACGCGCACCTCGCTCTCAGGGGATGCCGAGGAGCTGCAGTTCGCCAAGGTGGGCGGCGCGCACGTGTCGGGTCAGACCAGCTACCAGCGCCGCTCCACCGGCTTCGAGATCAACGATCTGGGCTACCTGCAGCGCGCGGATCAGCAGTCCTGGAGCACGTGGATCGGTTATTTCGACCGCCATCAGCGTGCCCTGTACCAGCGGTTTCAGTGGAATTTCAACTGGTGGCAATACTGGACGACGGCGGGCTTACCAGAGGAGCGGGCGTTCAATACCAACACGCACATCACGTTCCGCAACACCTGGTCGCTCCACGCCGGGGGCACGCTGGGCCAGCTGGGCGAGACGTACTGCTACTCGTGTGCCCGCGGCGGCCCCGCGGTGCGGCAGGATCGCTACCTCGCGCCCTGGGCCGGCGTGATCGGCGACGACCGCAAAGCGGTCGTCCCGTTCTTCTGGGTCAACTACTGGCAGGGCGACGGCGGGCGGTCCCGCAGCATCAATCTGAGTCCGGAGGTGGACTTCAAGGTGGCGTCACGCATCACGGCGTCGGTCAGCCCCGGCTACACGCGGACGAGCAACGAAGTGCAGTCGCTCGGTCCCACCACGGACTCGGGGCAAGTGACGCACTATTTGTTCGCGCACCTGGACCAGAAACAATTCGCCGTGACCCTCCGCTTCACCTACCCGTTCAACGCGACAGCGTCGCTGCAGGTGTACGCGCAGCCGTTCGTCGCGAAGGGAACATACAGTAACGTGCGTGAGTTGTCGGCCAGCCCCCGCGCGGCGGACTTCGCGAGCCGCTATCAGGCCTACGGGGACACCGCCGTCACCAACCACCCCGGCGGATTCAACTTCAAGCAGTTCCGGTCGAATGTCGTGTTCCGCTGGGAGTACCGGCCCGGCTCGACGCTGTTCGTGGTGTGGAGTCAGGGGCGCCAGGGCTCGGACGCGGTGGAAGGGACCCGGGGCTTCGGCGGCGACATCGGCGATCTGTTCACCCTCCGGCCCGACAACAGCTTTCTGGTGAAGCTGTCGTACTGGATCAACCGTTAGGCGTTCAAGGTCACTTCAGAGCATGACCAAGCCTCGCCGCAGGCCGGTCGCCACCGCTTCCGCCCGGTTCGAGGCCTCGAGCTTCTCGTAGATCGCCGCGAGGTGGGTCTTCACGGTGTGTTCGGATATGCCGAGCCACACACCGATCTCCTTGTTCACGAGCCCTTCGCCGAGCAGCGTCAGGATCTCCCGTTCCCGCGGCGTCAGCGTAGGGTCTTGGGTGTCGACCGGCGCGCGCGGGCCGTCGCGTGCCTTGCCATCGAGCACCGCCATCGCCAACGCCGCCGGAAGCGACGCGAGCCCCGCTGCCGCCGCTCGAACGGCAGCGCGGAGCTCATCCGGCGCTGCAGTGCGGGGCAGTGCGGCACGGGCGCCGGCGCGCAACGCCCGAGCCCCCGCCTCGCCCGCGAGGTCCTCCAGCAGCACGACAAACGGCGTCGTGTCGCGGGTGGGCTGTTGCTCGAGCAGCATGGGGAGGGGCAGGTGAGACTCAGGTCCGGGATCGAGCACGATGACGTCGGGACGGCACTCGTCGATCACGTCGTTCAGCGACTCGAACGCGTCGGACACCGCGACCAGGAGCAGGCCAGGGTCTTGGGCCACGACGTGCTCGAGCTGTCTCCGCGTGCGGGACCTCGGCGCCACGATGAGCACTCGTATCACGGTGCCACCAGCGCGTGAGCGCGTCGTACCCACGCCTCGACTGCCGCCGCGGGGACTGCCAGCGCCAGGCTCCCGTGCATCATCGTGTTCACGCCGACGAGTCTCGCTGTAGCATCGGCGAGTGGGCCTCCCGAGAAGCCGGGAGCGAGGCGCACATCCGCCTGAATCCAGCGCGGCGTGTGACCCTCGCGCTCACTTGCGGCAAGGTGGATGATGCCGAGTGTGGCGGCGCCCACGAGGCCGCCCGGATGACCGACCGCGATCACCAGCTCACCCACGCGCAGAGGTGGCGAGCCCCTGATCACGGCGGGTACCATCGCGCGGTCCGCTGCGAACTCCAGGGCGGCGAGGTCGCGCTTCAGGTCGCGCGCCGCGACGCGGGCGCGCGCAGCGGTGCCGTCACTGAGTTCGATGGTCGCCCGATCGCCGCGGACGACGTGGGCGTTCGTGATGACGAGTCCCCGGCCCTCCGACCCTCCGCCGTCCCACAGCACGCCCGCGCCGGTTGCTGCGCCGCGCGTCCGCACCTGCACCGTCACGCGGCGCAGCTCGTCCACCGCCGCCGCGAGCTCCTGCGCGAGACCAGCGGTAACGAGGGGGGGCGGGGGCGCAATCATGCTGCCCGCGACTTCGGCCGCTCGCCTGGTGTTACCTGCAGCGTTTTCACCTGCCCTCCGCGGATCACGCGCGCCGCGAGGGGACGGCCCACGCGGTCACCTCCGAGCTTCGCTAGTACGTCAGCTGAATCGCTCACGGCCGCGCCATCGAGCTCGAGCAGCACGTCGCCGAGCAGCAAACCATCCCGGTCGGCGGGTCCGCCTGACTCCAGGCTCACGATCAGCAAGGCCACGTCGCCCTTTAGCTCGAGCTTGCGAGCGAGCGACTCCGGGACCCGTACCGGCTGCGTGCCGATCCCCAGATAAGCCCGCCGGATCGTTCCGCGTTCCAGGAGCTCGGTGACGACGCGCTCGACCGTCGCGACCGGAATCGTCACCGGCACGCCGCGCGCCAGCCCTGAAGTATTGATCCCGAGCACGCGACCCGCCGCGTCAATGAGTGGACCGCCGGAAAAGCCATCGTAGATCGCCAGGTCCAGCCGCAGCAGCGAGTCTATCTCGGCACCCTGCCACGTGCGCCACGGACCGTCCACGCGACTCATCACGCCCCAGCTTGCCGTGACACTCGGTCCCGGGCGCCCCAGCGCGATCACCAGCTCGCCGACTGTGGGAGGCGTATCGGATCGGAGCCTGGCAGTCGGCAGGCTC
>DASPXE010000233.1:0-1540 GCA_035637455.1 Gemmatimonadales bacterium | reverse complement strand
AAAAAAATTCGGGTGCTCACTGATCTAAGAGGCTTCCAAATTCTTCTTCCTAGAGCCGAAAATCCTAACCGCCCCGTAACGATTTTTATCCGAACTTCTTTTTTCGAAATGTTGACCATAAAAGTTCACTTACACACTTTCCTTTGCATCCGATCAATTTCACTCCGGACTAAAATGATAGAGGGGATCAAACTGCATAAGATTGGTCTAAGGCGTTTTTTCTCCAAGATCAACGGTTTCACGAAAAACGGGGAGTTACTTTTTTTTTAAAAATCCGAAAATTTTTCATTCAAAAGTCAAACGTAATATCTCCACCCCTATGAGGGCTAGACTCATAATTTTTGCATCAAATGACAAAACAAAAAATCTTCAAACTAATGATCGTAACAACTTTTGAAATATTTTCAGGGAGGATGAGCAGACCCAATTGAAAGGGGAGCCCCAAAAATTATCTATTTCTTGACTTCATTGAAGAAATTAGTGTGACGAACTTTTTCAATTTTTAATAAATCCCATATGGTTTTGAGCAGAATTCAATTGTGAACCAGACTGTATAGAAATTTTTGTTAGCCGTCTACGGGGCGATCCACAATTACGATTTTTTCGAAGATACCCTCAAATCGAAAATGAAACTTTTAAAAATTACGAGGCTAACATACCACTTTCAAACATCTACAACTTTTCCAAATATCATCCTATCTTTCTACAAAACATCTTAAACTGACGTCCTTACATCTGTCCTCATCCCCATATCAAAATATATTTAGTTTTTCACCCTCTTCCATCCAAAATCCCTTATCCAAACACCCTCGGGGAAGCTATAGAATAATTTATTCAACATTCAAACACTACGACGCTAACATTCCACTTTCAAACATCTACAACTTTTTGAAATATCATCCTATCTTTCTACAAATCATCTTAAACTGACGTCCTTACATCTGTCCTCATCTCCATATGAAAATATGTTTATTTTTTCACCCCCTTCCATCCGAAATCTCTTATCCAAAACACACTCGGGGAAGCTATAATTTATTCAACATTCAAAAACAAACAGGCACATTCAAACATCTATAACTTTTCCAAATATCATCCTACCCTTCTGCGAAACACCTTAAACTGACGTCCCTACCTTTGTCCCCATCCTCGTTTCAAAATATGTTTAGTTTTTCACCCCCTTCCATCCAAAATTTCTTATCCAAAACACCCTCGAGAACCAAACCAAAAACTTATTCAACATCCAAAAACAACGAGGCACATTCAAACATATATAACTTTTCCAAATACCATCCTATCCTTCTGCGAAACATCTTAAACTGACGTCCCTACCTTCTTCCTCATCCACATATCAAAATATATTTAGTTTTTCACCCCCTTTCATCCAAAATCTCTTATCGAATAGCCCTCCGGAGCCTATACAAAAACTTATTCAACATCTAAAAACTACGACGCTAACGTATACCACTTTTCAAACATCTACAACTTTTTCAAATATCATCCGATTCTTCTCTGAAACATCTTAAACTGACCTCCTTACCTC
>DASPXE010000232.1:0-1555 GCA_035637455.1 Gemmatimonadales bacterium | reverse complement strand
CGGGCGGTCGCCTACATTCCGGTGCCGGTGACCAGCCGCCTCGGGCGCGCGGAGCTGCTGCAGGGCGGCCAGGTGTTTCTCATCTCGGAGAACCCGGTGCGGAGTGGCCGCGTCATCTTCAGCTACGACTCGACGCCCCGCTCCATGGCGCTCTACAACTTCGCCGGGCTCCGGGTCCGGGACTTCGCCGCGCTGCCGGCCAACCGGTTCGAGTGGGACGTGCGAGGTGAGTCGCCGGGATTGCCGAACGGCATGTACATCCTGGTCGTCAAGACCGGCGCCGAGCTGCTGCGCCAGCGTCTGATGATCCTGAGCCCCGCACGGTGAGGCGGCCACCATGAGGCTGCGTCACGCGCTCGCCGCCGTCGGCATCGCCGCGCTGCCCGCAGTGGCCGCAGCGCAAACGATCGATCGCTCCAACGGCGAGGCCGGCGCGCCGATCCTACAGCTCACGACCGCGCCGCGCGCGGCCGCCCTCGGCGGCGCGCTCACCGCGGCCGGCGGCGTGACGAGCATCTTCGCCAATCCCGCGGGCGCGATCACGGTCCGGCACCTCGAGGTGCAGCTGGGCGGTCAGACGCTGTTCGAGGGATCGAAGGCCGGCTCGATGGCGCTCGGCATCCGGGCGCGCTCGGTCGCTCTCGCCCTCGGCATCCGGTATCTCGATCTCGGCAGCGTGGACGAAGTAGTGTGCAACGGCTGCGGTGGCAGCGGCACGCCCACGGGGCAGCAGCTCTCGGCGAACGAGCAGACATTCGCGCTGGCCGGCGCCGTGCAGCTCGGTCACGCGAGCGTGGGAGCGGCCGTCAACTACTACTCGACCACGCTCGCCGAAGCGGCGGGCGGCGCGGCCAGCTTTTCGGCCGGCGTCCGCGCCCGGGTGTCGGAGAGGCTGGCGGTCGGGGCGAGCCTGCAGTACGTCGGTGGCGACGTGGATGTCGGGGGGTTCGGAGCGCCGCTCCCCCGGACTGTGCGCGCCGGTGCGGAGCTGCGACCGCTCGGTCCGAGCCACGAGCGGCTCCATCTGCTCTTCGCCGCCGATTACGCCGCCGTGCGGGGCGCGCCCGGCCGGGTGGGCGGCGGTGTCGAAGTCGGGCTCGCTGATCCCGCCACCCAACTGCTCGTGGTAGCCCGGCTGGGGCTCGCGTCGCGCGCCGGCGGCGACTTCGAGACCCGGCCCGTGACCCTGGGCGTGGGCCTCAAGTTCCGGCAGGTGGCGCTCGATTACGCCTATGCCGGCTCGGAGCTGCTGGGCAGCCAGCACCGGCTCGGCCTGACGTTCGCGGACCGCTGAGGACACCACCCCCGACTGCGCGCGACTTGTGCAGAGCTTCTTTAGCGGTTACCCTGACTGCTCGCCGCGGCTTCCCCACCTGCCTTGTGCTTCTCGAACCAGCTCATCATGTACAGTTGGGTGCGCATGAAGTTGGACGGCTTCGATCCCGTGCCGTGGAACTCATCATTGAATCGCAGCATGACCGTCGGGACGTGCCGCAGCTTGAGCGCCGCGTAGTACTCCTCGGTCTGCGGCATCGGGGTGCGGCGGTCCAGCTCC
>DASPXE010000231.1:0-35629 GCA_035637455.1 Gemmatimonadales bacterium | reverse complement strand
GTACGCGCAGCGCAACGCTGTCTTCCTGCCGATGGTGTACCGGGCCGACATGAGTATCTCACAGGACGTCGGCCGGAGCATCGCGGGCCGTCCCAACCGGCTCCAACTCCGGCTCGACATCCTGAACGTCACCAACTTGCTCGACTCCGACTGGGGTGTCGCCCAAGGCTTCGTCACGACCCGACCGCTGACCTTCGTGGGGGTCGACGCCACTGGTGCCGCGACGTACCGACTGGCGACCAGCGGCGGTCAGTTGATTTCCAAATCGTTCCAGAAGGTGGTGACCACGGCGGACGTCTGGCGGATGCAGCTCGGCGTGCGCTACATGCTCAACTGGTAGCGCTGCTACGTCCTCGCCTTCTTCAACAGCCACAGCCCGGCCGCGCCGAAGACGAAGTTCGGCACCCACGCGGCGAAGCTGGGCGGCAGTACGCCGCCCGCGCCTACCGCTTTAGACAGCTGGAACATCAGCAGATCGACGAAGGTCGTGGCGAGACACACCGCCACCCCCCAGGCGGCGCCGCTGCGCGGCGTGGTGATCGCGAGCGGCGCGCCGAACAGCGCGATGATGATGCACGCGAACGGCACCGACAGCTTCAGGGCCCGCTCCACCCGCAGCTTCTTGGTGTCCGAGCCCGAGCGCGCCAGCGCGTCGATGTAGCGCCCCAGCTCGGCGTAGCGCATCTCGTCGGGCGCCTTGGGCTCGGCGAGCAGCTCGACCGGCCCTTCCCGCAGGTCCCGCGTGCGCAGCGCGTCGAAGCTGAACGCCGTCTCGCGGCCCGGGCCGAGCAGGTAGTGCAGCGTTCCCTTGCTGAGCGTCCAGCCGCGCGTGCCCTTCGCGGTGTCGTAGCTCGCCCGCGGCGCCGCGATCACGATCGTGGGGTACTCGGGCCCCGTGCCCTCGCGCTCCAGGATCAAGTCGCGCATCGAGCGGGACGCGAGCTCGAGCCCGCCGATCGCGTACACCCAGCCGCCGTCCGCGCGGTACACGAAGTTGTTGCGGTACTGGTCGCTGCGAATCTGCTTCTCGCCCAGCAGCTCGGCGCGCCGGCTCGAGGTCACTGGCGCGAGCTCCGTGAGCCCGATGTCGACCAGCACCGCGGCCAGCGAAGCGGCGAGCAGCGGCCGGACCAGTCGATGGAACGAGATGCCCGACGCCTTCGCCGCCGTCAGCTCCGCGTGTCGCCCCAAGGCACCCACCGTGAACACCACGGCGAAGAGCACCGCCACGGGAAACACGAGCGTGACGGTTTCGGGGACATAGTAGAGATACGACAGCGCCAGATGTTGCTTCGAGACGCCCCGGGCCAAGTACTTGTCGAGGTTATCGACCAGATCGATCACGAACACGAGCAGTGGAAAGCCGAACGTCGCCAGGAAGAATACCTTGGCCCATTCGCGCAGCACGTAGCGGTCGAGTGTCGTCATCGCGCGTTGCCCGGCTTGCGGATGCGCCACACCCCGATCAGGCCGACGACCGCGAAGAGCAGGTTCGGCAGCCACATCGAGAGGAACGGCGGGACCACCAGGCGGTCGCCCAGCTCCTCGCCCCCGATCAGCCCCACGTAGTAGATGGTGAATACCGCGACGCTCATGCCGATCACCAGTCCCACCCCGCCGCGGTGGTAGCGCAGCGCGATGGGCGCACCCACCAGGGCGAAGATGACGCATGCCGCGGCGATCGCGTATTTCTTCTGGATCTCCACTTCGTACCCCGCGGCGCGCTGGTACGCCGAGCGGATGCGCTGCTCCTCGCCGGCCGTCGCACCGACCGTGACGAGGCTCGTGGGCGGCATGTGCGCGCCTGGGGCCGGCATGCCCGGCGGCGTGGAGTGCGCCGCAGGCGGGGTAGAGCGAGGGGCCGGAGCCACCGGCGTCGGCGTGAGTGGGGGGCGTCCGGCGGGGCGAGGCCGTCGCGGCGGTGGGGAGGGCGTCTGCGCGGCGGCCGGCTTCGGGACGAGCCACGTCATGACCTGCCGCAGCGCGCGGCAATACAGACCGACCGGCGCAGTGTCGACGCTGTAGGCCGCCGGCGGCTGGTACACCGGCGCCAGCCCGGCGAGCCGCCGCAGATCGTTCTGCACGGCGGCGCGGGTGTCCTGGCGCGCCCGCTCGGCCTCGCGACGGGCCTGAGCGACCACGCCCCGCATCTCGCAGATCGACATCTCCCGGTCGCTCTTGTAGGTGTCGTGCTCGGTGCGCTCCAGCGTGTTGCCGATCCCCGCGACGCGCATGCGGTTGACGCGGAAGAAGGTGCGGTCGAGCTCCGTGGGATCGGTCCGATTGACCGCCTGGATGTCGCCATCCTCGAGCGTGAGGTACAAATCGCGGCCGCCGGGGGTATATGCCATGCGACCCGAGTCGGCGCCGATGATCCGCCGGCGCTCGGCGTCTCCCAGGTCGTAAATCGTCACATCCTTGAGCTTGTTGGAATTGGGGTCGATACGCGCAGCGCGCAGGAAGAACTGCCCGGGCACGACCTCGTTGATGACCTGTTCTTTCAGCGTGAAGGACGGCTTCTTGCGCTGAATGTCGACCTGCAACGTGCGGAGCCGGTGATTGGAGCGCGGCAGCACCTGATCGTTCCACAGGAACGAGAGCAGCGCGACGACCGCCGCGCCGCCCAGCACCGGCCTGATCACGCGACCCACGCTCACGCCGCTCGCCTGCATCGCCGTGATCTCGTTGTCGCCCGCGAGATGCGTGAACACGTGCAGCACCGCCACAAGCACCGCCATCGGCAGCGTCACCGCGACGATGAACGGGATAGACAGCACGAACACCTCGAGGATGACGCTCCACGGCAGCCCCTTGCCCACGAGACTCCCGAACTGCTTGGCGATTTGGTTGAGGAGCATCAGCGAGGTGAGAGCCGCCAGCGCGAAGCCGAGCGGCGCGACGTGCTGTCGCAGCAGGTACCGGCTGATGGTGCGCACGGTCGGTCGCGCCATTATATTCGCGGCTCCACGTCTCTACAAGGGATGCGGCGCCCCACCCTGGTCGGTCTCGTCGCTCTCTCGCTCGTCATACCCCAGGCCCAAGCGCAGGATACGGCGGCCGTGCGTGTGCGCCCGCCCCGCCCGCCCCGCCCGCCGGGGTTCGTCGCCACGTTCTCCTGGACAGCGCTCGCGCCGCCCCAGCTCGCCGCGCTCCGTCCAGGCGGGCGCTTGGGCCTGCGCACCAGCCCCGCCGCCGTAGCCGCGGACTGGGCGCGGCGCGTGCGCGCGACGCGGCGGGCCGGCCTCGCGATCCTGCCGCAGACGCCGGTCGCCGTCGCCGAGTCGGCGGCGGTCGCGCCGGAGGCGCCCACCCAGCCCGTGCCGCCCGCGGGGCTGCGCGGCATCCTTGGCACCTACGCCGACATCGGCATGGAGCTGCGCGTGCGCTTCGAGCTCAAGGCCGACCGGTTTCAGAACCTCAAGTGCACGCCGTTCGAGCAGCAGCAAGCGCTCTCGGGCTGCCAGGCGCGCTTCCCCACCATCAGTCCGGTTCCGCAGTACTCGGTGCGCACGGCCGGGATCGTGGGCCGGCGCCTGCATGTCAACGTTGACTTCGACAGTCAGCGCGAGTTCGACGCGAACAACAACCTGCAGGTCTGGTACGAGGGCTTGGAGGACGAAGTCCTGCGGCGCGTCGAGGCGGGCAACGTCACGTTCCAGACGCCGCCCTCGCGCTTCATCAGCGCCGCCATCCCGGCGAACAACTTTGGCGTCCAGGCGGTCGCGCAGCTGGGTGCCCTCGAGTTCCGCGGCATCTACGCCCAGCAGAAAGGGAATGTCGTTCGGGATCGGGTCTATTCGGTCGGTGAGACGACCACGCAACCGATCGCCCGCGTCGCGCGCGACTTGGACTACGAGGCGGGCCGGTTCTTCTTCGCCGTGGACCCGGCCCTCGTCCCCCGCTACCCCGCCGTGGACGTCTTGAACATCGACCGGGCGACTCTACCCGATTCGCTCCGCGTGGGCAGCGTGCGGGTCTATCGCGTGCGGGCGGCCTCCCCGACCTCGACCACGAACCAGAACATCGGCGGCGTGCGCGCGGTGGCATGCGGTCCCGGGCCGACCCGCTCAGTGGACTGCGACGTCCAGCGCGCGGGTCCGTTCCAGTGGGAGCTGCTGCTCGAGGGGAAGGACTACTACGTCGATCCGAGCGGCGCGTGGTTCGCGCTCGCCGCGCGCCTCGATCAGAGCGACTACCTCGCCGTGTCCTACATCCCGGTCGGCGCGGCAGGCTGCGGCCCGGGCGGACGGTGCGTCGGCACGTTTCCGGCGGCCGCCAGTCGCGACACCGCGGTCGTCGATACGCTGCGGCTGGTGTACGACCCGCGCCCGGGAGTCACGGCCGCGACGCCCTCGTTCCGCTTCGAAATCCGCAGCGCCTACCGCGTGGGCGGCAGCGAGGTCGACCGCACTACCGTCGCGCTCGCGCTCACGGTCAACCAGCGGGAGCGCACCGTGCTGGGCGCCCAGACGTATCTCGCTCAGCTCGGTATGGCGCTGGAGTCCGACCCGACCCGGTTCGACCAGTACAACCGGCTGTTCCCGCGCACGCGCGATCCCCAACAGGGCGCGCCGCTGCGCGACTACTTCGCCGTGTTCCCGCACCTCACGCCGTTCGCCGACACGGCCCGGCTCGCGCCGGTGGAGCGCAACGACTCCCTGTACCGCACGCCCCGCCTCCTGCTGCTGACGCAGTCGCCCCCATCGGTCTTCGCGCTCGGCGTGCACGCCAGCGTCTCGGCGTCGAGCGACCGCAGCCAGCTGTCGCTCAACAGCTTCCAGATCCGGGACGGCTCGGAAAAGATCTACCTCGGCAGCCAGCTCCTCACACGCGACGCCGATTACAGCATCGACTACGCCACTGGCCAGGTCACGTTCAAGAACCCCGACTCGTTGTTCCAGGGCGGCACGGCTCAGGTGCGCGCGCAGTTCGAGGAGCGCGCCGCATTCGCGGTCGCCCCCACGTCGATCTACGGCCTCGCCGCGCGCTACGACCTGGGGGAGCGCGGGACGGTCAACTTCACCGGCCTGTTCCAAAAGGAGCAGAGCGCGTTCACGCGGCCACCGCTTGGCTTCGAACCGTCTTCCAGCTTCATCGGCGGCGTGAGTACCGAGCTGCACTTCCAGCCCGACTTCGTCACGCGGGCGCTCAACGCCCTCCCCGGCATCCACACCGATGTCCCCTCGCTGCTCAACATTTCGGCGGAAGTGGCGACGTCGCGCCCCAGCCCGAACCAGGCGGGCCAGGCGTACGTCGAGGAGTTCGAGGCGGAGGCGGGGCGACCGCTCTCGCTCGCCGAAAACAGCTGGCATTGGGGCAGCGTCCCCGCGACCGCGCGCGGCGCCGAGCCGTTCGGCATCGATCCGTCGGGCTTCGACCCCGCGAACGCGGCGGCGCTCACCTGGCAGAACCTGCCGCTCGGCGCCGACGGGCGTGCCATTCAGTTCCTCCCGCAACAGATCGACCCGACGATCCGGCTCGTCGGGCAGGCCCAGTCCGCGGAGCAGGCGCTGTGGCTCATGCTGAAGCCGGACACGGTGCTGGGCCTCGCCGACGTGAACACCGGCAACCCGAACTGGGTGCGCCCCCACCGGGACGGGCCGCGCTGGCGCTCGATCACGCAGCCGCTGTCGGCGACCGGCATCGACCTGTCGCGCACCGAGTACCTCGAGCTGTGGGTGTGGGAGGACAACCACCGCGTGGCGAAGACCAATCACGCCGCCCTGATCCTCGACTTCGGATCGGTGTTCGAAGACGCGCTCGCGTGGGTGCCGGAAGCCTTCAGCGCTTCGCCCGGGAGCGACACGACCTACTACGGGCGGCGCTACGTGGGGCTCGGCCGGCTCGACACCGAGCGCGATCCCATCACCCACTCGTGGAACGCCGTGATCAACGACGAAGGCATCCTCTCCGACCGGGTGACCGACGGCATCGTCGATTCGACCACGGGCGCGGTGCGGGACACCCTGCCACTCTGCAGCGCCACGCAGCACGGCCTGCTCCAGACGTTTTTTTTCGGCGACCTGCGCTCGCGCTGCGGGCGGCACAACGGGTTCGTCGACACGGAGGACCTGGACGGCGACTTCCGGCTCGACTCGCTGGCGGGGGTGCGGACGGCGGAGGGCTTCGTGCGGTTCGTGTTTCCGATCGGCGACGAGCGCTTCTACGTGCGCGACGGCGCCATACTCCCCGCGTTCACGAATGGGCTCCCCGACGGCACGTCGGGCTGGCGGCTGTACCGCATCCCGTTTCACACCGACACGATCCAGGTGGGGAACGTCGACCTACGCCAGATCCAGAGCCTGCGGGTCACCGTGGTCGCCCCGCATACCGCCGGCCCAAACCAACCCGATCCGCAGGTCTACTTCGGGCTCGCCCGAGTGCGGCTGGTGGGCGCCTCGTGGCTCAAACGCGCCGACACGCCGATTCGGGGCGTCGCCGGCGAACGAGGTACCGGGACGGGTGAGGTGATCGCCTCGGTCGTGAGCACCGAGAACCGCGACCTCGGCTACACCCCGCCGCCCGGCGTGTTCGATGAGGCGGGGCGGCGTGACGCGAACCTGCAACTCGCGACCGCCCAGATCAACGAACGCTCGCTCCGCCTGCTCGCCGGCGGCCTCCAGACCGGTCAGCGTGCCGAAGCGTTTCTGCGGTTCACTGCCGAGGGGGACAAGAACTTCCTCAAGTACAAGCGGCTCCGCACCTGGATGCGGGGGCGCGGCCCGGGCTGGGAGGACGGGGACCTCCATGCCTATATCAAAGCGGGCAAGGACCAAAACAACTTCTATTTGTACCACGCCCCCGCCCGCACCAGCTCGTGGGATCCGGAGATGGTCGTGGACCTGGACCGCTGGCTCTTGTTGCGCGCCAAGATCGAGCAGGCGTGGCTGCGGGGCGACACCGCCCAGATCTACGCCGGCTGCCCCGACACCTCGCTCGTGCCGTTCGACTCCGCGTACGTGATGTGCGACGGCCCCTACCTCGCGCATGTGCGCGATCCCGCCACCGCTCCACCCAACCTCGCCGCCGTGCAGGAGATCGCGGCGGGCATCTGGCGCGTCGATAGCCGCGTGTTCGTCGATCAGGCGGAGTTGTGGGTGGACGACATCCGCCTGAGTGATGTCGTGCAGGACGCCGGCTTCGCGGGGGCGATCGACGTGACGCTCACCGCCGCCAACGTGGCGGACGTCGCCGTCAGCGTATCGCGCCGCGATGCCCAGTTCCGGCAATTGGGGGAGGATCCGCGCTATGTAGCCGACAACGCGGCGAGCGTAGCAGGCACCGTGCGGCTGGAACGGTTTGTTCCCGATCGGTGGGGCATCATCGCCCCGCTGACCGTGCGCTACGCCGCTACGTCGAGCGCTCCGTTCTACCTGGCGGGCACCGACCTCCGGGCCGATGCGCTCACCGGCCTGCGCACCCCGCGCGCCACGGCCGCGAGCTACGCCCTCACGGTCCGGCGCACCCGCCGGTCGCCCAACCCGTTCATGCGCTATCTGGTGGATCCGCTCGCCCTTTCGGGCGCCTACGCGCGGGGCACGGCGCAGGGCGATCTCGCGCTCGCCACGTCGTCGAGCTACGCGTTCAACCTGGACTACGCGCTCGCGCCGGGCACGGGCCCGCCCGGCGGGGGCGGGATCCGGCTCGCGCCCGCGGCCGTGCGATTCCACTCCGGCCTCGCGGGCGACGAGGGGTCCCGCCTCACCTATGCCGTCCCGGTCGCGCGCGTCGCCGACTCCGGCCTCGCCCCGGCGCTGTCCCGCAGTCGGGTGTGGCGCAACAGCGGCGGTCTCGACTTCCTGCCGCTCCGCGGCCTCCAGCTGCGCGTCGATGCAGCCTCCCTGCGGGACCTCCGGGACTACGGCGACTCGACCACCATCGCCCGCCTCATGCGGCAACAGCGGCGCACGTTCCTGGGCCAAGACGTCGGCGTGGAAACGCAACGCACCATCACGACCGCCGTCACCGCGACGCCTCAAGTGGGCGCATGGTTGCGTCCCCGCGCCGCGGTCTCGACTTCGTTCAGCTTTACGCGCGACCCCAACGGCCGCACGCCAGTACGCGACGTCGGAGACACGGCCGGCGGGTTCCATCTGCCGGCCGCGTTCAGCAACCAGCGTCGCCTCGACCTGGCCGTCGGCGTGGACCCCAGGCGACTCGGCGGGAAGCTGTTCGGCGACAGTGCCGCGCTCGCGAGGCTGCTCGGTCGCCTCACCAATCTGGACCTCTCGTACGGGCGCACGCTCCTGTCGAGCTACGACCGTGTACCGGGCGGCCCAACGCTCGGCTACCAGTTCGCCATCGGCCGGTTCGACGGCTTCAAGAGCCAGAGCGGCCGGCTCGCGCTGGCGGCGACGGACAACTCGAGTCTCAACGCCGCCGCCAACGTGGCGCTCCCCGAGGGCATGCGCGTGAACATGAACTACCGGCGCACCCGCGGCGTCACCTGGGCGCTCCGCCTCGATCAGCAGCTGCCGATCCGCAGTGCGAGCACGGAGTGGCCTTCGGCGAACGTCAGCTGGAGCGTGTCGCCCGGCGCGACCGCGCTCGGCCGCGTGCTGACGAGCTTCTCGGCGCAGCTCGGGTACCGCCAGCTGGAGACCGCGAGCGACCAGCCGTCGTTCCTGGGGGCCGATGCTCCCGCCGCGACCGCGTCGGGCACCGAGCGCTCGATCCGGCCAGCCCTCTCGCTCACGTGGCGGCACGGCGTCTCGACGGCGGTCGATGCGTCCTATGCGACCAGCGATCAGGTGAGCGCGGGTAACCTGTTTCACACGGAGCGCTCCCAGCAGAGCGCGAGCCTCGCCTTCGTGTTCCGGCCTCCGGCGAGTATCGTCCGCTTGAAGCACGACATCCGCGCGGCCGGCCGGTACAGCGCCAGCGCCAACAAGACGTGCCTGCAGGCCGCCGGCCAGGTGGACTGCATCCCCTACGTGGACAGCCGCCAGACGCAGATGCAGCTTTCCCTGGATACCGATTTACCTCCCACCCTCAGCGCGGGCTTCCAGATGGCATACCTGGTGAACGACGAGCGGCAGGCCAATCGCAAGACCTCGCAGCTCGTGATCACTGCGTTCGTCGAGCTCCACACCAGCGTGGGGCAGATCCAGTGAGGCGAGAAGCAGGGTGGGGGAGGCTGTGGAGGTTCTGGAGGTTACCTCCACCCACCTCCACCAACCTCCACAACCTCCAGAGCCTGCTTCTGGTGCTCCTCGTCGCCTGCCAGGCGCGCGGCAGTGCCCGCGGCGTGGCCCGCGAGTTCGACGGTGGCCGCGCGTTCACCTACGTCCAGCAGCAGATGCAGTTCGGGCCCCGCATCCCGAACACGCCCGCGCACGAGCGCACGGGCGACTGGATCGTCGCCCAGCTGCGCGCCCGGGGCGATACGGTCGGCGTGCAGGCGATCACTCACGTCACCCGTCGCGGCGACACCCTGCACCTCCGCAACTTCTTCGCCCGGTTCCGCCCGGCGGCCGCCGAGCGCGTGCTGTTCCTCGCCCACTGGGACACGCGCCCCCACGCCGATCAAAGCGCCAATCTCGGCCAGCAACGGCTCCCCGTCCCGGGCGCGAACGACGGCGCCTCGGGCGTCGCCGTGCTGCTCGGCGTCGCCGACGCGCTCAAAGCCAAACCGCCCGCGGTGGGCGTGGACCTGCTGTTCGTGGACGGCGAGGACTACGGCGACTTCACCAAGGACTCAACCGACGTGCTCATCGGGTCGCGCTACTTCTCGGCCCACCAGCCGCCCGGCTACCCGCCGCTCTTCGCCGTGCTGTTCGACATGGTCGGCGACAAGGACTTGCGGCTCGGCTACGAAGGCAACTCCCAAGCGTTCGCTCCGGAGGTGGTGGACCGCGTCTGGCGCACTGCGAGCGAGCTCGGCTATGAGCGGTACTTCATTCCGCAGGTCGAGTCGACCCTCATCGACGACCACGTCGCGCTCCAGAAGGCCGGCATCCACGCCATCGACGTCGTGGATTTCAACTACGGTCCCGGCAACAGCTACTGGCATACGACGGAGGATACGATAGACAAGGTGAGTGCGGCGTCGCTCAAAGTCGTCGGGGACGTGGCGGTGGCGTTGGTGCGGTAACCCCAATGCGGAGTGCGGAATGCGGAATGCGGAGTGCGGAATGCGGAGTTGAAGTGAAGGGCCGAGCCCCCGCACGACGCCGACACGGACATTCCGCACTCCGCACTCCACATTCCGCATTAGTGAACCGCAATTTTCTGGCGCACCGCGCATGGAACGGGTACCGTCCATCGGAGGGCGAGGCGTTAGCATGCAGTATGGACGACCGCCACGCCGCGCTGCTGCTCGCCGGCCTCGCGTTGGCAGGCGCCGGGGTGCGTTATGCGCTCGCTCCCGCATCCGCCGCAGCGCCGGGCGACGTGCGGCTCGCCGCGACCGACACGCCGCCGCCCCGCCGGCTGCGCGAGACGGCGCGCACCGCAGCGCGATTGGCACGCCCGCTGCTTCCGGGCGAGCGCATCGATCTCGATCGCGCCGACGTGACGGAGATCACACGCTTGCCGCGCGTGGGCCCCGCGCTGGCGCAGCGGATCGTGGCCTGGCGCGAGCAACACGGCCCGTTTGGCAGTCTCGCGCGTTTTGACAGCGTGCCCGGCGTCGGCCCGCACCTCATCGAGAGCCTGCGACCTTACGTGTTGTTTTCGGGTCAGATACCATCGCCGCCTTGACTTCCCTCCGCCGCGTTCTATGTTAGCCTGTTCATTTCCAATGAGTTGCATACGGCCACCGCAGCAGCCACCAGCGACAAGCTGGGCGAACTCCTCGTCCGCGACGGTCTGATCACCCTGGATCAGCTGAAGAGGGCGTTGCTGGAGCAGAAGAACACGGGGATGCGCCTGGGCTACACCCTCGTGAAGCTGGGCTTCGTCGAGGAGACTGAGATCTCCAAGATGCTGGCCCGGCAGTACCGGATGCCGGCCGTCGACCTCTCCCGGTTCGAGGTCGATCCCAAGATTCTCAAGCTCATCCCCCCGGACATCGCCGTAAAGCACACCGTGCTGCCGCTCAAGCGTGAGGGGCGGACCCTCACCGTGGCCATCGCCGACCCCAACAATGTCACGGCGATCGAGGACCTCAAGTTCGTCACGCGCTGCGATGTGTTCCCGGTGATCGCGGGGGAGTACACCCTCCGGAACGCGATCGAGCGCTACTACCAGCAGTCGGACGCCGAGCTGCAGTCCCTGCTCAAGAGCGTCGCGGCGGCCGAAGAGCTGCTGGAGGTCGTGGAAGACCAGCAGGACGAGGATGTCCGGGCGCAGGACCTGGCTGACGACGCCCCGGTGGTAAAACTGATCAACGGGCTGTTGACGGACGCAGTGAAACGGGGGGCGTCCGACATCCATATCGAGCCGTTCGAGCACGAGCTGCGGGTGCGCTACCGGATCGACGGTGCTCTAATGGAGGTGATGAAGCCGCCGGTGAAGATGCGGGCGGCCCTCACCTCGCGCGTTAAGATCATGGCGCAATTGAACATCGCCGAGCGGCGCGTGCCGCAGGACGGGCGTATCAAGCTGAAGATGGGGAGCAAGGTCATCGACTTCCGGGTCTCGACCCTCCCCGTCCTGTTTGGCGAAAAGATCGTGCTCCGCATCCTCGACAAGGGCAACCTCACGCTCGACCTGACGAAGTTCGGCTTCGAGCCGAAGGCCGAGCAGGACCTGATGCGGGCGATCCTGAATCCCTACGGGATGGTGCTCGTGACGGGCCCCACCGGGTCGGGCAAGACGACCACGCTCTATTCGGCGCTGTCCCGCATCAACCAGATCGACGTAAACATCCTGACGGCCGAGGACCCGGTCGAGTACAACCTGCTGGGCATCAACCAGGTGCTGGTTCGGAACGAGGTGGGGATGACGTTCGCGGCGGCGCTGAAGGCGTTCCTGCGTCAGGACCCGAACATCATCATGGTGGGGGAGATCCGGGACTTGGAGACCGGCTCGATCGCCATCAAGGCGTCGCTCACCGGCCACCTGGTGCTCTCCACGCTGCACACCAACGACGCGCCGTCCACGGTCACCCGCATGGTCGATATGGGGATCGAGCCCTTCAACGTGGCGAGCGCGGTGAATCTGATCGTGGCGCAGCGGCTGGTGCGGCGCATCTGCAAGGACTGCAAGCAAGAGCAGAAGTACAACGATGAGGAGCTCAAGGCCCTCGGGATCCCGGCCGCGGAGGCGGCGAAGCTCACTTTCTACAGGGGCGCCGGCTGCGACAACTGCGGCGGCACCGGGTACAAGGGGCGGCAGGGGTTGTACGAGGTCATGGCTATGTCGAGCGCGCTCCGGCGCATGGTGCTGAAGGGCGGCTCCACCGAGGAGCTGCGGGAGGAGGCGGTGAAGGAGGGGATGCTCACATTGCGCTCGGACGGCATGGTGAAGGTGAAGCGCGGGATCACCACCCTGGAGGAAGTCGTGAAAGAGACGGCGGCATGACGGCGGCGGGCGCTTCGGGGGGGCCCCTGAATCTCCGCTCGTTGCTCGAGGAGATGATCGAGAAGGACGCCTCGGACCTGCACATCGTGGCGGGCGAGCGTCCCAAGATGCGCGTCGACGGGGACATTGTGGACTCATCGGTCGACCACGTCCTCACCCCGAAGGACACGCTGTCGATCGCCTACTCGGTGCTGACCGAGAACCAGAAGAAGCGGTTCGAAACTGAGAGCGAGCTCGATTTCTCTTTCGGGATCCAGAACCTGGCGCGGTTCCGCGGCAACTGCTTCAAGCAGCGCGGCTGCGTGTCGCTCGTCATCCGGCAGATTCCCTTCAACGTGCGCACGTTCGAGGATCTCGGGCTGCCGGCCGTCGTAGCCAAGCTCGCCGAGCGGCCCCGGGGGTTGGTCCTGGTGACGGGACCGACCGGCTCCGGAAAGAGCACGACCCTCGCGGCGATGATCGACAAGATCAACAAGGAGCTGAAGGGGCACATCATCACGGTGGAGGATCCGATCGAGTTCATCCACCGCCACCAGGCCTGCATCGTGAACCAGCGCGAGATCGGCACGGACACGAACAGCTTCGCGGCCGCGCTCAAGTACGCCCTGCGGCAGGACCCGGATGTCGTGCTCATCGGCGAAATGCGCGACCTCGAGACGATCGCCGCGGCGCTGACCATCGCCGAGACGGGCCACCTCGCCTTCGCGACGCTGCACACCAACTCGGCGATGGAGAGCATCAACCGCATCATCGACGTCTTCCCCTCGCACCAGCAGTCGCAGATCCGCGCCCAGCTTGCCTTCGTGCTGGAGGGCGTGATCACCCAGACGCTGCTGCAGAAGATCAAAGGGCGGGGGCGGGTCATGGCGGCCGAGATCATGATCTGCACCCCGGCCATCCGGGCGCTGATCCGCGACAACAAAGTGCACCAGATCGAGTCGGCGATGCAAGCGGGGAAGAAGTACGGCATGCAGACGCTGAACGACGCCCTCTACCAGCTCTACGTGGGCCGCGAAGTCGCCAAGGACGAGTGTCTCCGGGTCTCGGCCAACCCGAACGAGTTCCTGCGCATGATCGGCGAGCCGCCGCAGGACGACAAGGAGCCCGCCGCCGGGCAGCCGCAGACGGCCCCGGCCAAGGTGGCGGCGCGCCGCTAGGCGCCCGGAGGGAGTGAGCTATGCCGGTCTTCCAGTACACCGCGCGCACTCTGAAAGGCGATCTCGTCAACGACAAGATCGACCTGCCGAGCCGTGACGACGTCATCGCCCACCTGCGGAAGAACCGCATGGTGGTGGTGCAGGTCCGCGCCGCGCCGCGCGAGTTCAAGCTCAACTTCAAGATCGGCGGCGGCGTCAAGACGCGCGACATCGTCGTGCTCACGCGGCAGTTCGCCACGATGATCAACGCCGGCCTGCCGCTCGTCCAGGCGCTCGACATCCTGGCGCAGCAGACCGAGAACAAGATCCTCGCGGACGTCACCCGCCAGGTCGTCTACGACGTCGAGAGCGGTCACACCCTGGCCGACGCGCTGCGCAAGCACCCGCGGGCGTTCAGCGACCTCTACGTCAACATGGTCGCCGCCGGCGAGGCGGGCGGCATCCTCGATACCATTCTCGTGCGCCTCGCCCAGTTCCTCGAGAAAAACGACGCCATCGTGCGGAAGGTGAAGGGCGCGATGGTCTACCCAGCCGTGATTGTGTCGGTGGCGGTCATCGCGGTGTCGGTGCTGCTCATCTTCGTGATCCCCACCTTCCAGAACATGTTCGCGTCGGTGAACCTCGAGCTGCCGCTCCCGACCCGGATCGTGATCGGCATGAGCAACGTGCTCAAGAACTACTGGTGGGCGATACTGGGCGTCGCCGGCGTGACCGTGTTCGGCATCACCCGGTATTACAAGACGGCGCCCGGTCGGCTGCAAATCGACGCGATGCTGCTGAGAATGCCGGTGCTGGGCGACGTGCTGCGCAAGTCCGCGGTGTCGCGGTTCACGCGCACGCTCGGCACGCTGATCTCGTCGGGCGTGTCGATCCTGGACGGCCTCGAAATCACGGCCCGCACGGCTGGGAACATGGTGATCCACAACGCGGTGATGGAGTCGCGCGCCTCGATCGCCGGCGGCGAGACGATCGCCCAGCCGCTCGCG
The DNA here is from genome assembly GCA_035637455.1 of Gemmatimonadales bacterium. Lineage (GTDB taxonomy): Bacteria > Gemmatimonadota > Gemmatimonadetes > Gemmatimonadales > GWC2-71-9 > 20CM-4-69-16. The sequence continues at coordinate 21,021 of DASPXE010000231.1, read as the reverse complement.
AAATCCAAGGTGTTTCCGCCGATGGTCATTTCGATGATCGCGGTTGGGGAACAGACCGGCGGCATGGACGAGATGCTCTCCAAGATCGCGGACTTCTACGACGACGAGGTGGACGCCGCGGTGAGCACGCTGCTGTCCCTCATGGAGCCCATCATGATCGTGGTGCTGGGCGTCGTCGTCGGCGGCATGGTCGTCGCGATGTACCTTCCGATCTTCGACATGGTGAACGCGGTGCAATAAGGCCGCAACAGGCCGGGGAGGGGGAAACGGGGCCCCACGTGCCGGAGCGCACGCGCAAGCTGCGGCATGATAGCGTGCCAATGCGCCTGTACCATGAGGCTAAGCGCCTCGGCGCCTGGGATCCGCAGAGCCTGGACCTCAGCCAGGACGCGCGGGACTGGGCCCGCCTCAGCGTGACCGAACGCGACGTGCTGCTGCGCCTCACCGCGCTGTTCCAGGCGGCGGAGGAGAGCATGACCCGCGACCTCCTGCCGCTGCTCATGACCGTCGTGCGCGAAGACCGGCTCGAGGAGCAGCTGTTCCTCACGACCTTCCTGGCCGAGGAAGCGAAGCACACAGAGTTCTTCCGGCGCATCCTCGACGAAGTCTGCCAGCAATCCGGCGACTACGACCGCTATCAGACCCCCAGCTTTCGCAAGCTGTTCGCCGAGAAGCTGCCCGCGGCGATGCAGGGGCTGCTCGCCGACCCCTCGCCCACCGCTCAGGCCGAAGCGCTGGTCACCTACACGCTGGTGGGCGAAGGGGTGCTGGGCGAGGCGGGATACCATGTGTTCACCGCCGCGCTCGAGGGCGGCGGCATCATGCCGGGCTTCCGCGACGGCCTGCGGCGGGCCCAGGCGGACGAGGAGCGGCACATGGCCTACGGCCTCTTCCTCTTGGCGCGGCTCGTCGCCGCGGACGACCGCGTTTGGGACGCGATCGGCCGCCGCATGGACGCGTTGATGCCGGATACGCTGGGGATCGTGAGCGAGTTCTTTCAGCCCTATGACACGATGCCGTTCGGGCTCACGCTCCAGGCCACGGTCGAGTACGCGATGGCTCGGTTCGCCGGGCGCTGGGCGTCGCTCGAGCAGGCGCGCGAGCGGGGGCGGGGGGCGAGCCGGTCCCCCCGTCCCGACGCGGCCCTCCGCGACGTCGTCGCGTGGATCCGCCAGCAGGTGCAGCCCGCGGCCGTCGAGGTCCGAGGTGAAGGGACCGGGCCGATCTACACGGTCCGCGTCGGACCCGAAGGATCGACGGCCGTGTTGATCACACGCGAGGTGCTGGAGCACCACGAGGCGAGTGAGATCATCGCCGCTCTTGGCGCGCGCGACGCGGCCGGGCGGCTGCGCCAGCGCGCCCACCTGCGCCTCACGTGCCTGCGCGTGGGCGGCAAGATCGTCGTCCAAGCACCGGCGTGAGTTACGGCGTCAGGGCACGGACGCGGCCGGCGGCACCAGCGGGTCCGTCAGGCTCGCGAATGACGGCAGCTCGGTCCATTGGCGGGGAAAGCGGGGCAGGAACTTCACGTGCCGGTTTACGACCGCCTGCACGCGTCGCCACCAGCACACGATCGGCCGCGGCGTACGACCCACGCTGACGACGGCGAAGGGGATCGAATCCGCCACTACCGTGCGCAGATCGGGCTGGCTGAGCGAGCACAAGTCCTCGGGTGTTTTCACACCGAAGCTCGAGTCGGGCCCGGTCCACGGATGGTTGTGCCACACCGCGAGGGTCGTCGGCACGCACGGCTGGGGCTCGACCAGATCCGCGGTGGACCGCAGCAGGTCCGGCATCACGAAGTCCCGCACCACGGCCGTATCCCCCGACGCGCTGCCCTGCAAGCACAGCACCACCTCCCGGTCGAGACCGGCAGCCAGCAGGCTGAGCCGGCGGAACAGCGACGGCGTGAGGACGAGACGCTTGAGCGGCTGGGAGGCCAGGATGGCCGAGTCGGCCGGCGTGAGTTGCGCCTGGCCGACGGCCGACCGCGCGCACAGCGCGAGCCCGAGTAGGGCGACGGTGAAGCGATTCCGCATCGAGCAAGCATAGCCAGCGGCCAGCGGCCGCGCTGCCCCACCCGCCGTGCTCTTGCACTTTGCCAGACCTATTCCAATACTTACCCCCGGTGCCGCCGTCGCGGGCTGATCGTGCTGTAGGGTAACGCATTGCTAACATTTCACTTATATGCTGAGGTCTAACGTCTGATGTCTGACCGCTCTGCTGACGGCTGACGGCTGATGACTGACAGCGCCGATTCCAGGAGTGCAATGTGAAATGGCTCGGCGGCGGATCCTCCAGGTCGGCCATCCCGACCCCCCAAAGCCTGCTGCGGTCGGTGTACGTCGGCCGGCTGTGCGTGGCCATCGCCATCTACCTGAGCGCCGCCTTCAATCTCAACGTCGCCGCCCCACTCGATCTCCTCGTCACATCGTTTGTGCTGGTGGCGACCGTCGTCGTCACGATCGCCTCGTACTGGCACACGCACCTGCGGGGGCGCTCCCCGGGCCGGACCTTCCTGTACGCGCAGGCGCTGTACGACGTCGGGCTCATTACGGCGGTCGTGCACGTCACGGGCGGGCCGCAGAGCGACCTGACGCCGCTGTACGTCCCGGTCATCGCCGTCACGGCCGTGCTGATGCCGCCCGCGAGCACGGCACTGGTCACGGCCTTCGTCGGGATCGTCTACTTCGCCGACGTGTTCTTCGGTCACCGCACGCCGATGACGGCGCAGGTGGGCCTCCAGCTGTCGGTGTTCGTCGCCGTCGCGGCCGTCACCGCGTACTTCGCGAGCCGCGTCTCGGTGATGGGTGCGGAGCGGGAGGCGCTCGCCGGCGAGCTGCGGCAGGTTCGGCTCGAGGCGGCGGACGTGCTGCGCAACATCCCCACCGGCATCGTAACGGTGGACGAGGACGGCCATCTCCTGTACTGCAATCCCGCGGCCGAGCACATCCTGGGCTTCAAGGAGCGGCAGTGGCGGGGCCGCTCGGTCATGCCCGAGTTCGCGCGGATCGCGCCCGAGTTCTGGGCGGCGATTACGGCGACGGCGCGGCGCGGCGTCAGGGCGATGCGGGTGGAGGCCACTGTGCGGCTGCCGGACCGGACATTCCCGATCGGCGTCACCACGACGACGCTCGAGGTCGAGCCCGGCGGCGTGCCGCGGGTGACGGCCATCTTCACCGACATCTCCGACTCCAAGCGGCTCGAGGAGCTGCACCTGCGCGCCGAGCGGCTCGAAGCGGTGGCGGAGCTGTCGGCGAGCCTGGCACACGAGATCAAAAACCCCCTCGCCTCGATCCGCTCGTCGGTGGAGCAGCTCGGCCGGTCGAAGCGCGCCCACCCCGACGAGAAGTTCCTGACAGGACTGGTCGTGCGGGAGAGCGACCGCCTGTCGCGACTCTTGTCCGAGTTCCTCGACTTCTCCCGGGTGCGGGCCACCGAGTGCCGGCCGCTCGACCTGCACGCGGTGGCCGCGACGGCGATCCGGCTGGTACGCGAGCACTCCGACTGTCCCGACGACGCCGTGATCGATCTCGCGGGCGGGACGACCGCGATGGAAGGGGATGAAGACCTGCTGCATCGAGTCGTCTCGAACCTGGTGCTGAACGCGGTTCAGGCCGCCGGCAAGGGCGCCCGGGTGACCGTCCGTACCGGCCGGCCGGCGCCGCACGAGCTGCCGCGGGGGGCCGGGATCGAGAACCCGGTGTCCCTCGCCGTGAGCGACAATGGCCCCGGCATCCCCGAGAGCCTGCGGACCCGGCTGTTCGACCCGTTCGTGACGGGTCGGGCCGGCGGCACCGGCCTGGGGCTCGCGATCGTGCAGCGCGCCGTGGAGGCGCATCGCGGGCTCGTGCTGGTGGATTCGACCCAAGGGCAGGGGACCACCTTCACCGTGTATTTCCCCGCCGCTCGGCGGAAAGAGGAAGCCGCATGACGCAGCAGCCATCGATTCTGGTCGTCGACGACGAGCTGGGCATCCTGGATGTGCTCCGCATCCTCCTGAAAGGCGAAGGGTTCGACGTCGTCACCGCCCAGGGGGGCAAGGCCGGTCTCGAGGCGCTGAAGGCGGCGGCGCCCGACATCGTGCTCACCGACATCAAGATGCCGGGCGTCTCCGGCACCGACATCCTCGCCGCCGTGCGCGAGCAGGACCCCGAAACCCCGGTCATCCTGATGACCGCGCAGGCGTCGCTGCAGAGCGCGATTCAGGCGGTGAACCAGGGCGCGTTCTACTACATCCAGAAGCCGTTCTCGAACGACGACCTCGTGGCGATCTGCCGCCGCGCGGCGGAGCAGCGCTTGCTCAAGGCCGAGAACAAACAGCTGAAGCAGGAGATCCGCCGCCGCGAGCGCTCCGGGCTGGTGAAGCCGCTCGGCAAGTCGCGCCCGTTCCAGGACGTGCTGCGGCTCGCGGAGCAGGTGGCGCCGACCGAGAGCACCGTCCTCATCCGGGGGGAATCGGGGACCGGGAAGGAGATCATCGCCCGCTACATCCACGAGCTGTCGGCGCGCACCGAGGGGGCGTTCCTGTCGTTGAACTGCGGTGCGCTGCCGGAGAGCCTGCTCGAGTCCGAGCTGTTCGGGCACGTGAAAGGCTCGTTCACGGGGGCGGTACGCGACAAGCAGGGGCTGTTCGCCGCGGCGCGGGGCGGCACCTTCTTCTTGGACGAGATCGGGGAGATGTCGCCGGCCACGCAGGTGAAGCTGTTGCGCGTGCTCCAGGAGCGGGAGGCGATCCCGGTGGGCGGCACCGAAGCCATTCCCGTGGACGTGCGGGTGGTGGCCGCCACCAACCGGGATCTGGAGGATGACATCAAGCGCGGGCGGTTCCGGAGCGACCTGTACTACCGCCTCAACGTGATCGCGATCGAGCTCCCGCCGCTGCGCGACCGGCGGGAGGACATTCCCATCTTCGTGAAGGCGTTCCTCGAGCGCATCGCGCACGAGCACGAGCTGGAGCCCAAACAGCTGTCGCCCCAGGCCCAGGAAGTCATCATGGCGTACGACTGGCCGGGCAACGTGCGCGAGCTCGAGAACGCGCTCGAGCGCGCGGCGGTGCTCACCAAAGGCGAGACGATCGAGCTGTCCTCACTTCCCGAGAAGCTCGCCGAGCACCGCGCCGAGCCGCTCGTGTCGGAGCGAGCCCATCCCAACCCCACCCTCGACGTGATCGAGCGCGCCTACATCACCTGGGTGCTGGAGAGCGAAGGCGGTAACAAGACCCGCGCGGCCGAAGTCCTCGGCATCGATCCCTCGACCCTGTACCGCAAGCTCAGTCGCTATGATGGGGAGCCGTCCGCGGAGTGAGACTGAGCGTCCTCATCCCCGTGTACAACGAGCAGGCCACGATCCGCCCCGTTGTGGACCGGCTGCGGAGCGTGCCGCTCGATCTCGAGCTGATCGCCGTCGACGATGCGTCCACCGACGGCTCGGGGGTGCTGCTGGACGAGCTGCAGCGGGCGGGATGCGTCCACCACGTGGTGCACCACCCGACGAACCGCGGCAAGGGGGCGGCGATCCGTTCCGGCATCGCCCGCGTGACGGGCGACGTCGTCGTGGTGCAGGACGCCGACCTCGAGTACGACCCCGTGGAGCTGCCGATGCTGCTGCGGCCCATCGCCGACGGGAAAGCCGATGCGGTGTTCGGGTCGCGCTTTCTCGGCGGCCCGCATCGCGTGCTGTATTTCTGGCACTCGGCGGGAAACCACCTCCTCACCCTGCTGTCGAACATGCTCACCGACCTGAACCTCACCGACATGGAGACCTGCTACAAGCTGGTGCGCGCCGACCTGCTGCGGGGCCTCCCGCTCACGGCCGAGCGGTTCGGCATCGAGCCGGAGCTCACAGCCCGGCTCGCCCAGGCGGGCGCCCGCATCTGGGAAATGCCGATCTCCTACTCCGGCCGCACCTACGCCGAGGGGAAGAAGATCACGTGGCGAGACGGCTGCGCGGCGCTGGTCCACATCCTCCGCTACAACCTGTTCCCGCCGGCGGGCGGGTGGCGCCGCCGCTGAACCGCTTCACGCCCGGCCGTGCCGGGCTGGCCGTGGCGGTGCTCGCAGCCGTGGCCGGAGCGCTCGCCCTGAACCACGACCTGGTCGGAGTCTTCTATGACGACGGTCTCTATGCCGGGATCGCCGTCGCGCTGGGCCGCGGGCTCGGGTTTGTCCATCCGCACCTGCCAGGCACTCCGGCCGTGGTGCACTACCCGCCGCTCTACCCGCTGCTCCTCGCGCCCCTGTTCGGCGCCTTTCCCGTGCCGACGGCCGCCTACATCGGTAAGCTGCTGAACCTGTTGCTCGCCGCGCTGAGCGCCGGGCTCATCGCCTGGCACGCCGCCCGCGTTCGCCTGTTGGGTGACGACGCGCCGGAGTGGCTCGCCCCGGGAGTCGTCGCTGCCGCCGTGATCGCGATCCCTGTGCTCGCGACGCAAGCCGTGCTTTTCTCTGAGCCGTTGTTCGGCGTGCTGCTCGCGGCGGCGGTGATCCTCGCGGACGCTCCGCCGGCCCGGGTGTCGCCCGTCACCGGCGCGGCTCTCGCGGGATGCGCCGCCGCCCTGGCGCTCCTCACCCGCTCGATCGGAGTCGCCGCGGGAGCGGGGATCGTGCTGTTTCTCGTCGCCGCCCGCCGGGCGCCGCGCCACGTCACGCTCGCCGCCGCCGCACCGGTCGCGCTTGCCGCGCTGGGGTGGGGGCTGTGGCTGCTCCGGCACCGCGGCGGGATCGACCCCGCGCTCGCGATGAACTACGGCAGCTACCTCGAAACCGTGCGGCAAGCGGGCCTCGGGGTGTTCTGGCCCGCCACCCGCGCCTTGCTGCGCCCGCTCGGGGATTTGACGCTTGGCCTCGTCGCGTGGACGCCGATCTACTACGTGTGCGCCGCCGCCGCCGCGCTCGTCGGTGGCTACGGCGTCTCCCTACTGCTGCGCCGCTCGAGTGTCGGCTGGACGCTGGTGTTCTACCTCCTGATCCTCGCCGTCTGGCCGTTCCCATCCGACCGATTTCTGTGGGGCGTGCTTCCGTGGCTCGGTCTCGCCTGGACTGCTGGCGCAGCAGCGTTGTGGCCGGTGGTATGGCACGGTCTCCGACTGCGCCTCGCCGTGCTCGTGCTCGCCGCGTTGATGGCGGCGGGTTACGGTGTCATCGAGGTGCGCGGCTTCAGCGGCCGCTGGTGGGGAACTCAGGCGCACCAGATCTCCGCCAACTTCGCGGAGCTGCTCCCTTGGCTCGACACCCTGCCGCCGCGGGCGGTGGTCGCCATCGACGATGAAGCGCTCGTCTGGCTGTACACTGGGCGCGCCAGCGTCCCGCTCTATGTGTACGGTTACCACGGTCGCGCCGAGACGCGGCCCAGACCAGCCGAGCACCGCGCTTACCTCGAGCGCCAGGGAGTCACCCACGTGGTGCTGACCGGGTTCGGGTCCGGGTCGGACGTCGAGCTGGACGCCCTGCTGGGGGCATATTCAGGCTGGCTGACCGTCATTCACCGCTGGCCCGGAGGGCGCACGGCGCTGCGGGTCAACCGCTCAGGATCCGCCGTCGACCCCTGAACCGCGCCTTCTGAGTGCCCGACGCCTTGCAAAAAGCATGACTTCTGGCCGTTTGTCGGCCGCGGCATTGTGCCCGTGCTAGCGACCCAACCTCTTTTGGGACAGCGCGTTGCACCACCGCCGACTGACCAGGGCACGCCGCTTGCTTGAAAGGGACACCGGCAGAATGGCCACACGCTGTTGAAGGTCAGCCGTAACCAGGGACTCCCAAAGGGGGATGTGCAGATGAACCGCAAGGGTTTCACGCTTATTGAGCTGCTGATCGTGGTCGTGATCATCGGCATTTTGGCCGCGATCGCGATTCCGAAGTTCGCCAACACGAAGGAAAAGGCGTATCTCGCCTCGATGAAGTCCGACCTTCGTAACTTGGTGACCGCTGAAGAGGCCTACTTCGCCGACTCCGTCAAGTATTCGGCGACGATCGGCGCGGGTGCGGGTGGGGTCATCTTCACCCAGTCGACAGGCAACACGCTGCCGGCCGTCGCGCTCACGGCCGATGGTTGGACGGCCAACATCACCAACGTCAACACCACGAAGACCTGCTCGATCTACATCGGGTCGACCGCGTTGGCGCCGGCGAACAAAGAAGGCGAGCCGAAGTGTCAGTAAGCCTTCGGGCTTAACGCTGGAAGCAGAGCAGAACGGAAGGGCGGCGGTGACCCCGCCGCCCTTCGTGTACTAGCGAGAAGGGCCCGCGATCGGCATGCGGCCTGCCGTCGTAATCGGGTTCCGGTGTGATGCAGGTCAACAGAGCGCGCATAGGGGGCTGTCCAGATGAACCGCAAGGGCTTCACGCTGATTGAGCTGCTGACCGTGGTCGTGATCATCGGCATTCTGGCCGCGATCGCGATCCCCAAGTTTGCCAACACGAAGCAAAAAGCGTATCTCGCCGAGATGAAGTCCGACCTTCGCAACTTGGTGACCGCCGAAGAGGCCTACTTCGCTGACTCCATCAAGTACTCGACGACGATCGGCGCGGGGGGGGTCACCTTCAGCCAATCGACGGGCAACACGCTGCCGGCCATCACGCTCACGGCCGATGGTTGGACGGCGAACATCACCAACGTCAACACCACGAAGACCTGCTCGATCTACATCGGGTCGACCGCGTTGGCGCCGGCGAACAAGGAAGGCGAGCCGAAGTGCCTGTAGGGCGGCGGTGTCCCCGGCGCCCTTCGTGCATTTAGCGAGACAACGGCACAACACCCCACCGACCGTGGCCGGACGGCCCTGGCAAGAGACCTAATCCATTTGGTTGTAGCGACTTACGAACAAGCCCGCCAGCGGCATGTGGCTTGCTCCTCTGGGTGCCGGTGTGATGCACATAACTCGAACTCCCATAGGAGGTTGTCCAGATGAACCGCAAGGGTTTCACGCTCATTGAGCTGCTGATCGTGGTCGTGATCATCGGCATTTTGGCCGCGATCGCGATTCCGAAGTTCGCCAACACGAAGGAGAAGGCGTATCTCGCCTCGATGAAGTCCGACCTTCGCAACTTGGTCACTGCGGAAGAGGCCTATTTCGCCGACTCCGTGAAGTATTCAGCGACGATCGGCGCGGGTGGGGTCACCTTCACCCAGTCGACGGGCAACACGCTGCCGGCCATCGCCAAGACGGCCGATGGTTGGACGGCGAACATCACCAACGTCAACACGACGAAGACCTGCTCGATCTACATCGGGTCGACCGCATTGGCGCCGGCGAACAAGGAAGGCGAGCCGAAGTGCCAGTAAGCTAGCCGCAAGTCGTAAGCCGTAAGCCAGAGCCGCAAGCTTGCCATTCTTCCTGCAGCTTGCGGCTTTCGGCTTATGGCTGAGTATTCCCCGTCATGCGCGCCAAGCCTGCGCTCCGCACCGAGCTGCTCTTCTATCTCTCCTTCTTCGCCGCGGCCGCCCTGTTGGTGGGCGTGGCCACGACGCAGGTCGCGAGCACCTTCGCTCCGGGTGAGGAGTTCTGGATGGTGATGGCGCTGGTGGCGCTCGAGGTTGGCGTCTTCGTGGTCTTCGGCCGCCACCTGGTGACGCGCCTCGTACTGCGACCCCTCGGTGAGCTTACGGCCACGGCGGACGCCGTGGCGGATGGCGATCTCGACGCCCGGGCGCCCGACGCCGAGACCCGGGACTTCGCGACGCTGGCGGAGCGGCTGAACCGCATGACCGACCATCTGCTCGACGCCCAGAGCCAGCTGGTGCGGTCGGAAAAGCTGGCGAGCATTGGACGGCTCGCCGCCGGGATCGCGCACGAGGTCGGGAATCCGCTGGGCGCCGTGGGCACCTACGTGGAGGTGCTGCGGCGTCGCGAGGCCGATCCGGAGGTGGTGGCCGGGCTGAGCCGGGAGCTCGACCGGCTCGACCGCATCGTGCGCAGCCTGCTCGATTATGCGCGGCCACAGGAGGAGGCGCTGGACGTGGTGCACCCGGGCGAAATCGTGCGGGGCGCCTTCGCCTTGCTGTCGGCCCAGGGTGCGCTGAAGGCCGTCCGGGCCGCGCTCGACGTGCCGGGTGACGTGCCCCCGATCCGGGCGCGTGCCCACCTGCTCGAGCAGACGATCGTGAACCTGGTGCTGAACGCGGTGGACGCCGCGCCGGGCGCCCCCGTGGTGCTGGGGGCGCGTCGCTCGGCGTACCGGCCCGGTCGGGCGCCGCCGCGCCGCACCACTGACCCCGCTATCGCGTCCTTCTCCCGCAGGCCAACGCGGCGCCCGGCGCGGACCGAGTTCGCCGCCGGTGCACCAGGTGCACTCGTGTTCGTCGCGGATGGGGGACCGGGTGTGCCGCCTGAGGACCGCGAGAGGGTGTTCGAGCCGTTCTACACCACCAAGGCGCCAGGCCGCGGCACCGGGCTCGGCCTCGCGATTGTGGCGCGCGCCGTCCATGAGATGGGAGGCGTCCTGTGGATCGACACCGCGCGCGAGGGCGGGGCGGCGTTCAAGATGTTCTTCCCCGCTACGGGTGAGGAATGAGTCGAGTCCTGATCGCCGACGATGAGCCCGGGCTGCGCCAGTCGCTCGGCCTGCTGCTGGCCGACGCCGGCTATGAGGTGGCCGCTGAAAGCGACGGAAAGCGTGCCCTCGAGCGTGCCCTGGCCGAGCCGTTCGACCTCGTCCTGTGTGACGTCCGCATGGCGGAAATGGACGGGCTGGCCTTCCTGCGCGCGTATCGCAGCCGTGGCGGCAGCGCGCTCGTCATCATGATGAGCGCCTACGGGGGAGAAGAAGCCGCGCTCGCCGCCATGAAAGAGGGGGCGTATGACTACATCCCGAAGCCGTTCCGCCCCGACGAGGTCGTGCTCACGCTGCGCAAGGCCGAGGAGCGGGAGCAGCTTGGACGCACCATCGCGACACTAAAGGCACAGCTAGCCGCCACACCCAACGCCCGGGCCGTCGTCGCCGAGAGCGCGGCGATGCGGGACGCCCTGGAGCTGGTGGCGCGCGTCGCCGAGCACAAGACGACGGTGCTGATCACCGGACCGAGCGGGACGGGCAAGGAAGTCATCGCCCAGGCGATTCATCGCGCCAGTCCCCGAGCCGCAGCCCCCTTCGTCGCCATCAACTGCGCCGCCATTCCGGAGAATCTCCTCGAGTCTGAGCTGTTCGGCCATGCGCGCGGTGCGTTCACGGGCGCCGCCGGGGACAAGGCCGGGTTGTTCGAGCAGGCGAGCGGCGGCACGCTGCTGCTGGACGAAATCGGCGAGCTGCCGCTCCCGCTCCAGTCCAAGCTGCTGCGGGTGCTCCAGGAGGGCGAGCTCCGCCGGGTGGGTGACCAGAAGACCCGCCGCGTGGACGTGCGGCTGCTGGCGGCCACGGCCCGGGACCTCGCGGCCGAGGTCGCCGCCGGCCGGTTCCGGCAGGATCTGTACTACCGTCTCAACGTAGTGACCATCGCGCTGCCCCCCCTCGCCGAGCGGCGCGCCGACATCGCCCCGCTGGCCCGACACTTCGCGGCCCAGCTGGTGCGGCGCCTCGGCCGACCGGTCGTCCTGAGCGACGCGGCGCTCGCCTGGCTCGAGCAGCAGCCGTGGCCGGGCAACGTGCGGGAGCTCGAGCATGCGATCGAGCGCGCGGCGGTGCTGTCGGACGAGGAAGTCTTGGAGCCAGGACATTTCACACCCGTTCCCCCTCTCCGCGTTGCGGAGAGGGGGTCAGGGGGTGAGGTCAAGGGGTCAGGGGGGGAGGTCACCCTGCGCGACGCCGTCGAAGCGGCGGAGCGCCAGGCCATTCTGGCGGCGCTCCAGGCGACGGACGGCAACCGCCGCGCTGCGGCGCAGCGGCTCGGCGTGAGCCTCCGCACCCTGTTCTACAAGATGGATCGCTACCGCTTGGAGTAGTGCAGCCGATTGCACTAGTGCAGTATTGTGCAGCACCAACGAACCCCCGCTCAAGTAGCTAACGCGTTGTATTTCAATATGTTGCAGCGAGGCACGCATTGTGTAACAGAGACGGTTCGGACTGGAGGGACAGGCATGCGCCGGCTCGGCTTCACTACCATCGAACTGCTCATCGTGATCGTGCTGATTGGGGTGATCGTAACCATCGGGTTTCCCCGCATCCGCCGCACGCTCGACACGACCAACGTGCGCTCGGCGCGGGTGTATCTGAGCACCGCCGTCGCGACGGCGCGAGCCGCCGCCGTGCAGCGCGGCTGCCGGGCGGTGGTGCACTTCACTTCCGGCGCGAGCGGCACGGTCTGGGTGACGACCTGCTCCCGCACCAATCCGGCGGCCCTGGATACGATCGGTGGTGTGGTGCAGCTGGCGTCCCGCTTCAACGTGACCCTGGCGGTGACCACTGACTCGATCCGCTTCGACCCGAACGGTCTCAGCCCGGAGACCGCGGCGGCGTCCATCCAGATCACCGGGGCCACGTCCTACGGGCACGATTCGGTCTATGTCAACCAGCTCGGCAAGGTGGTGCGGTGATGAAACAGGAACACGGGTTCACCATCGTCGAAGTGATCGTCGCGATCATGGTGCTCACCGTCGGCTTGCTGGCGTTGATGAACAGCTCCGCGCTAGTGACCCGCATGATCGCCCAGGGGCAGCGCTCGGCGGTCGCGGCGGGGGATGGGGCTCGCATCCTCGACAGCCTCCGGACCAACGCCTGCGCGGTGCGAAACAACGGCGCGGCGGTGATGTGGCGCGGCGGCACGCCCGTGGACTCGCTCAACTGGCACTTCGTGGCCGATACGACCAATCACTGGCGCCTGGTGCTGTCGTCCAAGTACAAGACGCGGCAGAACAAATGGCGCCGGGACAGCATGGAGACGTTCATCTCATGTCTCATGTAACGCGTCGAGGGTTCACCCTCATCGAGCTGTTGGTGGCGCTCGTCATCCTCGGCTTCGTCTCGGCGGCGATCTACAAGGTGCTGGTCACGAACCAGCAGACCTATGTCGCCCAGACCCAGCGGATCGACTTGCAGCAGAACATCCGCGCGGCGGCGACCATCTTGCCGGCCGAATTCCGCGAGATGAACGCCGTCGGCGTCAACGGACTGAGCGGCGACATCAGCGGTATGAGCGCCAACTCGATCACGATCCGCGCCATGCGGCAGCTCGCCTTCCTGTGCGTCGCGCCGACGCTCGGCGGCGGCCTCGGCCAGATCACGCTCACCGTACGGCAGCGGCCGATCTACGGGTCGCGGCAGACGTTCTCCCGAGGGGACTCGATCCTGGTGTTCTTCGAGGGCGATCCCACGACCCGCAACGATGACAGCTGGGTGCGCGGCGAGGTCAAGGGCGTGGCTGCAGGAACTTGTCCGGACCCGAACGGCACTCCGCCGGCGTGGATCCTGGCGCTGCAGCCGCAGTGGATCGTCGGCAGCCAGTTCAACGTCGACGGGGCGATCACGAACGGCTCGCCGGTGCGCGGCTTCACGAACGTGACGTATAGCCTGTGGCAGTCGCCCAGCGATAACCAGTACTACCTGGCGCAGGCCGTGGGCGCGAACCCCCCCCAGCCTATGGTCGGGCCGCTCTCGGGCCCCAACGGACTGACGTTCAAGTATTTCAACGCCGCCGGGGTGCCAACGGCGGACTCGACCCAAGTCGCCCAGATCGAGATCCGGGTCCGCGGCCGGACGCAATCCAAGATCCGGCAGGCGGGCGCGGCCGGCGTGACGTACAAGATCGACAGCGTCGTCACCCGGGTGATGTTACGCGGCAACATACGCTGCAACCCTTGCCTCTGAGGGCGAGGGCGACACTCAAGTGCACGAGGAGCGGTCTATGAAACGGGTCATCCAGAACGAGCGCGGTATGGCGCTCGCCCTCGCGATCGTCGCCCTGGTCGTGGTGGGCGCGCTGATCGCCGGGGCGTTCTTCGCGGGCACGCAGGAGCAGCGCGTGGGCGAGAACGCGCGCTACAGCCAGCGGTCGTTCGGCGTGGCCGAGGGGGCCGCGAACTACCTCATCGGTCACTGGAATCCCCAGGTCTTCAACCGTAGCAAAGCCTATCCGCTCGATTCGGTGAAGGTCCCGAGCCTGAGCTTGGATACTATTTCGCCGAGCCACACCGGGCGCTACGCCGGCTACGTCTACCGGCTCAACTCTGAGATGTACCTGATCGACGTCACCGGCCAGGACTCGACCAGCTTTGCGGCCGGCGGGGCGTTGCGGCGCCGCGGTGGGGGGGGGCGCGAGCGGGTGGGCATCCTCGCCAAGATCAAGCCGCTCGTGGTCGACATCCGCGCGTCGCTCACGACGGGTAAGAGCGATATCGTTGCTGGTAACGCCGTGGTCGACGGCAACGACCACATCCCGGACGGGTGGACCACGTGCGGTCCCAGGGACACCATCAACCTCAAGGCCGGAATCCGCGCCGATCTGGGGGCGACCATCACGGAAGGCGGGAGCTCGGACATCCTGGGCACCCCCCCGTGGTACATCGATCCTAACATCGGCGACTCCACGTTTTCGAGGTTCGGGGACGTGACCTACGCGCAGCTCGCGTCGCGGGCCACGCTCACGCTGGGGGGCGGCCAGAACTTCGCCAACGACATCTACCCCCGCACCACTGCGACCGGGCAATGCGACTACGCGAACACGCACAACTGGGGTGACGGCCAGAACCCGGGGCAGGCGTGCGGCAGCTATTTCCCGATCGTCCACATCCTGGGCAGCGCCCAAGTCAACGGCACCCAGGGCCAGGGCATCCTCCTAGTCGATGGCAGCCTGACCGTGAACGGTGGGTTCCAATGGTTCGGAATCACCATCATCCGGGGCGTGCTCAATACGGCCGGCGGTGGCGCCACCGACGCGCACTTCTGGGGCGCCGTGATGGCCCAGGACAGCGTGGTGGTCGGCAGCAACACGATCAGCGGCCACGCCAACCTCAACTACTCTAAGTGCGCTATTCTCAAGGCGTTAGACTCGACGGGTATCGTGTCGATGCTGCGGTCACGGGGATGGCTGCAGCTCTACTAAGTGGTCTAACTGTAGGCCAGCAAAGTAGTTGTTGGTTCGGCCTCAAGTAGGTTCGAGGCTTGACAGGATAAGGGGCGGGGCTTACTGTAGTTTGCCCTCGCCCTGTCTTGTCTCTAACCCCTAGGCAACTATGGCCCTGTTTGGGTTCCTGGGCGGCAAAAAAACCTCGGTCGGCCTCGATATCGGCTCCGGCATCATCAAGCTGGTGGTCATCGACCATGGTGGCAGCGAGCCGGAGCTGGTCAAGGTGGCGACCACCGAGGTGGCGGCCGACGCCATCGTCGAGGGCGAGGTCATGGACCCCGGCATCGTCGCTGAGGCGATCCGGGGGCTGTTTTCCGCGGCCGGGGTGAAGCACCGGTCGGTCGTCACCGCCGTCGGGGGGCGGGACGTGATCGTCAAGAAGATCCAGATGGATCGGATGAAGGAGGCGGACGCGCGCGAGGTGATCCGCTGGGAGGCTGAGCAGCACGTGCCGTTCGACATGGCCAACGTCGAGCTCGACTTCCAGATCCTCGATCCCGACGCCGAGGGGCTGCAGATGAGCGTGCTCCTGGTCGCGGCCAAGCGGGAGCTGGTGGAAGGCCGGGTGGGGCTGCTCAACGAGGCGGGGCTCGACCCGGCGATCATCGACGTCGACGCCTTCGCGATCCATAACGCGTTCGAGCTAAACCACCCCGACGCGATGCAGGGGGTAGTGGGCCTCGTCAACATCGGCCACGAAGTGACCAACGTGAACGTCCTCGAGGACGGCGTGCCGGTACTGACGCGGGACCTCTCCGTGGGCACGCGCCGGTTCCGCGAGGACTTGCAGCGCGAGAAAGGGCTCTCGGCGGAGGACGCCGAACGGGCGATTCAGGGGCAGACGCACAGCGCCGACCTGGCGCCGTACGTCGAAGCTCGCGGCGAGGAGATCGCCGTGGGGGTGGAGCGCGCGGCGGCGTTCCTGGCGACGGCTTCGCGCTCGGCGGGTGGGCTGGGTCGGGTGTACACGATCGGCGGCGGGGCGCGCATCCCGGGGTTGAACGAAGCGCTGGGGAGCCGGCTCAAGGTGGTGGTCGAGGTCGCCAGCCCCGTACAGCGGCTGAAGGTGCGGGATTCGGTGTTCGAGTCGGTGGAGGTGGATGAGGTGGCGCCGCTGCTGATGCTGTCGGTGGGGCTGGCGTTGAGGCGCGCCGCATGATCGAAATCAACCTCCTCCCCGGCAAGAAAAAGCGGGCGGCCCCTGGCGCCGGATTCAAGTTCGCGCTCCCCGATTTCCGCGGCCTCATCGCCACGATCCAGAACCCCTGGCTGATCGCGGCGAGCGCGACGTCGGCCGTGGTGATCGTCGGGGCGGTATTGCTGTTCTTCACGCAGACCGCGCGGTTGCGCGTGGCCGAGGCGCGGCTCGACGGGGTGCGGGTGGAGAAGCGGCGGTTCGACGCGGTGATCGCGCAGAAGCGCCAGTCGGAGCGGATCCGCGACTCGCTCGCCGCGGAGATCAACATCATCCGCGGCATCGACGCCGACCGCTACGTCTGGCCCCACGTCCTGGATCAGATCACGAAAGCGCTGCCGCCCTACACCTGGTTGACGGGCGTTTCGGCGCTGGGCACCGGCACGAGCCAGCCGGGGGCGGCGGCGCCGCCGGGGGCGGGCAACGCCCCGGTCGCGGGCGCGGTGGACTCGAGCGGCGCGCCCGCGGTGCGCGTCTGGGTCACGGGGGTCACGGTGGACATCCAGGCGTACACCACATTCCTGCGCCAGCTCGCCGCATCGCCGTGGCTCACCGACGTGTCGCCGGCTACGTCCTCCACCGTGGTCGAGGCCGATCGCCCGGTGACGGCGTTCAACGTATCGCTGCGCTACAAGGTCGCGGACTCGGTGTATATCCGCACCGTTCCCCTCGCCCAGTCGGTGCGGTAGGCCCCCCCCATGGCGCTCCTCCCTCAGGACCGGCAGAGCCAGTACATGCTCTTGATCACCCTCGTCATGGTGATCCTGGGCTATGTCTTCTGGACGTACTGGGAGCAGCCGACGGCCACGCAGATCGCGGCGGCGAACAGCGAGATCGACAGCCTGCAGGTGATCATCGACAGGGCGAAGCAGGACCTCGCGAGCGGCACGGTCGAAGATCTGCGCCGCAAGGTCGAGCAGTACCAGGCGTTGCTCAGTGTGATGCGCCGGCTCGTTCCCGAGAAGAACGAGGTACCGGCGTTGATCGACGACATCTCGACCAGGTCGAAGGTCCGCGGGGTCACGATCGGCCGGTTCGAGCCGCTGGCGGTCGAGTCCGGCTCACCGTTCGACACGTACCGCTACCGCCTCGAGATCCTGGGCCATTACGACCAGCTCGGGGAGTTCTTGTCGGACATCGCGAGCCTGCCGCGGATCATCGTGCCGCAAGACGTCCTGCTCAAGCCGGCGCAGGCGCAGGCGCAAAAGATCCTCAGCGATACGCTGGGATCGCTGCTCGAGGCCCAATTCCTGATCCGCACATTCGTCAAGTCCGCGGCGCCGCCGCCCGCGCCCAAGAAGGCGGCGACCGCGCGGCCGGCCGGCAACGCGACCGATGAACGTTAGACTCGCGGTCGGCCTCGCGGCGCTGTGCGTGGCCGCGCCGCTCGCGGCCCAGGCGAAGCGGCAGCCCCGGGCCAAGCCGGAGAGCGCCGTCACGGACACGGCGCCGAGGGCCGACAGCGCGCGCGCGACGACGTTGTCGCGCGAGGTGTACGCCTACGAGGGCGGCGGGCGCGATCCCTTCCTGTCGCTGCTCAAGTCGGGCGACATCCGGCCGCTCCTGTCCGACCTGAAGCTCGTCGGCATCTACTACGACTCGCGCTATCCGGCGCGCAGCGTGGCCGTGCTGCGCGATGTCACGAACACCAAGATCTACCGGGTGAAGCCGGCGGACATCATCGGGCGCCTCAAGGTCACGACGATCCGCCCGCGGGAAATCGTGTTTACGGTGCAGGAATTCGGCTTCGAGCGGCAGGAGACGCTGACGCTCGCCAAGCGGGAGGTATCGCCATGACGCACATCGCTGCTCTCGCCGCGTGGCTGCTGGTCGCGGCGGCGCCCCGGCCAACCCCGGACTGGCGTCCGGGGCTAGCCCCGGGCGTAAGCCCCGCGATCACGGGAGCGGCGGGGCGCGACGGCGAGGTCAAGGCCGTCAGCGTGCTCCCGACCCCCGGCCATGTGGAGGTCGTGATCGACCTCCAGGGCACCGTGGAGGTGCAGGACTTCACCCTGGCGAGCCCCGCCCGGTTGGTGCTCGATCTGCAGGGCGCGCGGCTGGTGGCGCCCGCCGCGCTGTACGACGGGCAGAACCGCGGAGGCATCAAGAACATCCGCTACGCCCAGTTCCGGCCCGGCGTCGTCCGCGTAGTGATCGACCTCGACGTGCTGAAGGACTACCAGGTCGAGCGCCGCGACGGCCAGGTGCGCGTCAAGATCGGCGCCGACCGTACTGCGTTTAGCGTGTGGTCGAGCCTGGACGTCGCCGCTCCCCCTGGCCGCGTCGCGGAGCGTGCGTCCGGGGGTGAGGACCGGGTAGCGCCGCGACGGACGGGCGGTGCGGCCGCACGCGTGGCCCCACCCAGCCCCAGCGACAATCCGGTGTCGATCGATGAGTACCTCTCGGCGCACGCCAACGAGGCGGCGCAGTCCCGGGCTCCCCGCATCACCGTCACGTGGGACCGGGCCGACATCCAGGAGGTCGTCGCCGGGTTCGCCGCGTTCAGCGGCCGGACCATCGTGGTGAACAAGGGCATCACCGGCCAGCTCTCGGCCGAGATCAAGAACCAGCCGTGGGACTTGGCTTTCAGCGCGGTGCTCGAGTCGCAGGGGCTCACCGCCAACGTGCTGGACGGCGGCATCCTCCAGGTCATCGACAAGAAAGACCTCGCCCGCGCCGACTCCACGGTCCCCGTGGAAACTCGCCTCGTGCGGGTGAACTACGCCAAGGCCGCGTCGCTGGTGCCGGCGGTGCAGTCGATCGTGTCCAAGCGTGGGGCCGTGGTGGCGGACTCGACCAACAACGCACTCGTCATCACCGAGATTCAGAGCCGCATCCGCAGTGTCGAGGACTTCGTGAAGGGGCTCGACATCCGCACGCCGCAGGTGTCGATCCAGGCGAAGATCATCTTCATCGATCGCACCGACGTCGAACAGCTGGGCGTGAAGTACGACCTCGGCTCGACCACGCAGTTCTTCAACAAGCTCATCCAGCGGCCCGATCCGCGGAGCGCGAAGGCGGTCGACACCAACCTGGACGGCGTCCCCGATGCGCTGGTGCCGCAGGACAACTTCAAGTCGACCGACGTCATCGTCGACCTGGGCGGCAACTCGCTCTCGGCGCTGGGGAACGCCGACCAGCAGGTTGTGAACCCGGCGCTCGACCTCATCTTCTCGACCGCGATCGGGAACTTCGACCTCACCACGTTCCTGCAGGCGCTGCAGCGCGTCGAGCTGGCCGATCTCCAGGCCGAGCCGACGATCACGACGCTCGACAACCGGCCAGCCGAGATCCTGGTGGGCGATCGCGTGCCGATCCGCGTAATCGACGTGAGCGCCCAGAGCGGCCAGACCAATGCCGTGCCGCGCGCCACCGTGCACTTCGAGCAGACCGGCATCAACCTCAAGGTCACGCCGCACGTGACGGCGAACCGCCAGGTGCTGATGGAGGTGCACGCCGAGAACTCGGCCGTGAAGCCCGCGTCGGTGGACATCGGGTTCACGTTCCAGACGCAGCAGGCGGACAACCAGATCCTGGTCAACGACGGCGAAACCGCGGTCATCGGCGGCCTCACGGTGACCTCGATCACGGTAAGCAAAACCGGAATCCCGTTCCTTGTAGACCTGCCGATCATTGGCAAGCTGTTCGGATTCAGCGACCAGCAGGAGCAGCGGCGCGATCTGTTGATCCTGGTCACGCCGCACATCATCGACGACCTGGTGACGCCCAACACCGGCAAGTAACCGGGAGCCTAGTATGCGGCTGGGACGCAGGGCGGGACTGCTGTGGGGGATGTGTGCGCTCGTGGGCGCCGTGGGGGCGTGCGAGACGTCGCGCAACCCGGGCCAGATCGTGCGCGATCAGGTCCCGCCCAACATTCAGCTGACCACCTCCGCCGACACACAGGACATCGCGGGCGGGCTCAACTTCGGCGTCACCGCCACCGATAACCTCGGCCTCAAGGACATCCGGCTCACCTATACCGGCGGCTACATCAACCAGACCGACACCGTGTTCACCACCACGGTGACCAACGTCAACCTCACCGTGAAGATCAACCCCGGCTCGGGAGCGGGCGGCATCATCCGCATCATCGGCCGGGCCACCGACGGGGCCAGCAACTTCGCGGAAGACACGATCTTCATCTTCCTGCAGAACGTGGACGCGCTGCGGGTGTACCTGCTGCAGCCGACGGGGGGCGCCGTCGCCTCCGCGGGGAAATACATCCCCATCCAGGTGGCCGCCGCCCAGAAGTCGGGCGTCAAGCGGATCGGCTGGCTGGTCGGCGGCAACGCGGGCCAGACCGCGCAGACCGGCGATTCGCTGGTGAACGGGTCGCCCCCGTTCCCCGATACCCTCGACTTCGTCGACTCGGTGCAGGTGACGGGCACGACCGGGTTCTTCACCGTCGCGGGGTTCGCCGTCGACTCGGGCGGCCGGGTGTCGCAGACGTCGCCCATCACGGTCACCATCCTGTCGGCGGCGAACGACGTCACGCCGCCGCAGATCCAGCAGACCGTGTCGCTCCGGGCCGAGGCGAACGACACCCTCGCGGTGCACGCCACCGATCCGAGCGGCATTTCGGTCATCGGCTTCCGTGTGTTCTCCATCGCGGGGACGCTCATCCGCCAGGACTCGGTGCTGCTCAGCGGCACGTCGACCGACGTCGTGAAGAAGTTCGCGATGGGCCTGACGAGTCTGACCCCGATTCCGCAGCAGGTGGTGATCCAGGCGTTCGCGTGCGACGCCGCCGTGGCTCACAACTGCGGCGTCACCGGGCAGACGTTCACCGTCCCCAGCCCGACCGGCGCATCGCGCGCGGACACCGTCAC
>DASPXE010000230.1:0-9653 GCA_035637455.1 Gemmatimonadales bacterium | reverse complement strand
ACGTCGGGCTCGATCCCCTCGTACTCGCAAGCGAACATCTTTCCGGTCCGCCCAATGCCGCTCTGCACCTCGTCGCACACCAGCAGGATGCCGTGCCGGTCGCACAGCTCCCGCAGCGCCTTCAGGTAGCCGGGCGGCGGGACGACGTAGCCGCCCTCCCCCTGAATCGGCTCCACGAAGATCGCCGCGACGCTCTGGGGGTCGACCTTCTTCGCGAACAACTCGTCCTCGAGGACCGTGACGCAGCGCATCGTGCACGCGGGCTCACCGCGACAGTAGTCGCAGCGGTAGCGGTAGCCGTACGGGACGTGATGCACCTCGGGCAAAAACGGCGCGAACCCGGCGCGCTGCACCGCCTTGCTCGCGGTGAGGCTCAACCCGCCGTAGGTGCGACCGTGGAACGCGCCCAGGAACGCGATCAGCGCCGGGCGACCCTTCGCATGGCGGACCAGCTTGATCGCGCCCTCCACTGCCTCGGTCCCGGAGTTGGCCAGGAACACGCGCTTCTTGCTCGGCCCCGGCGCGAGCTTGGCGAGCCGCTCGCACAGCGCGGCGAAGCCCTCGAAGTAGAAGTCGCTGCCGCAGATGTGGAGGAACCGCCCGGCGGCTTCCTGAATCGCGCGGACCACCGTCGGGTGGCCGTAGCCCGTCGACGCCACCGCGATCCCGGCCATGAAGTCGAGGTAGCGGTTCCCATCCACATCCTCGACCATGGCGCGCTCGCCGCGCGCGATCACCAACGGGTATTCCTTGGGGTACGAGGTCGACGCCCAGCGGTCCTGCCGCGCCACGATCTCCCGCGCCTTGGGTCCGGGCGGGGCGACCACGATGCGCGGGTAGTCCTTCATGCCTCGATCACCGTGCGGCTCTGCTCCCGCAGGAATTGCGCGACGTAGTACGGGCCGCAGCCGCCCTTCCCCGTGGAGCCCGAGCCTTTCCATCCCGTGAACGGCTGCGCCCCGGGCCAGGCGCCGGTGGTCGCCCCGGTGCGCTTGTTCACGTAGCAGACACCCGCCTCGATCGCGTCGAAGAAACGCTCGATCTCCTCGGCGCGCTGCGAGAAGATTCCCGCCGTGAGCCCATACTCCGCCTTGTTGGTCTCCGCGATCGCTTGCTCGAGCCCGGAAACCTCCGCCACCGCGAGGAAAGGAACGAACAGCTCGTCGCAGAAGAGCGAGGAAGCAAGCGGCAGTCGCGCGATCGTGGGCGCGAGGAAATGCCCGCGCTCGAAGATTCCGCCCCTGAGCCGTTCGCCCCCGTGCAGGATGGCCCCGTCTTTCTCCCGCGACACCTGCGCCACCGCCCGCTCGAACCTCGCCACTGCCTCCGCGTTTATCACCGGCCCAAACACGACATCCCGCTCGGTCGGGTCCCCCACTTTGAGCGCCCTCGTCCTGTCGACCAGCTGCTCGAGGAACGGCCGCGCGACCCGCTCGTGCACGTACACACGCGAGGTGGCGCTGCACTTCTGGTTTTGCAGCCCGAACGCCGACCGCACGACACCCTCCGCGGCGGCGTCCAAGTCCGCGGATTCCATGACGATCACGGCGTTCTTGCCGCCCATCTCGAGGAGGCACGGCTTGATCCAGCGGGTCGAGAGCCCCTGGTGAATCCGCCGTCCGACCGCTTGCGAGCCGGTGAACACCACCCCGTCCACCCCAGGGTGGCGCCACAGCGTCTCACCCGCCTCGGGCCCGTACCCGGACAGGTAGTTGAACACGCCCGGCGCAAGCCCGGCGTCACGGTAGATCTCGTACAGCTTGACCCCCGTCCACGGCGCCTCCTCCGCCGGCTTGTACACGAGGGCGTTCCCCGCGGCCAGCGCGGCCGATGACATGCCGGCTGAGAGCGCGAGCGGGAAGTTGAAGGGAGCGATGCAGGCGAACACGCCGTACGGCCGCAGCACGTCGGTGTTATGCTCGACGGGTGTGACCCTCGCCATCTGGCGCACGAACCCGTTCGCGTCCTCCACCTGCTGGCAGTAGTAGTCGATCAGATCCGCCGACTCCTCGGCATCGCCCATCGCTTCGACGCGGGATTTGCCGACCTCGAGGCTCATGATCGCCGCGAGCTCGAACTTACGCTCGCGCACCAGGCCGGCCGCGCGCCGCATGATCGCGACGCGTTCCCGCCAGCCGCGGTGCGCCCACGCCGGCTGCGCCGCCCGCGCAGCCGAGACCGCGCGGTCCACGTGCGCGGGCGTCGCGGCGGCAAAGCGGCCGAGCACGACAGCCGTGTCGATGGGCGAGCGGTCGACGATCGGCGGCGCGGGCGACGGCACCGCCTCCCCGGCGATGTAGAGCGGATAGTCCCGGCCCAGCTGCCCCCGCGCGCGCGCCAGCGCCTCGTCGAACTGGCGGTGAAACCGCTCCCAGTCGACGCTCGCGGACGTGTAGGTGATCTTGGATTGGCCGGGTGCGATGGCAGTCATGAGCGCTCCTGAGCTGTCAGCCATCAGCCATCAGCTATCAGCGGTCTACTGCACCGGCACGCTGACGGCTGATAGCTGACCGCTGACAGCTCCTCAGCGTAGCGTCCAGTGCCTCCGCAAATCGGCGGACGATCTCGTCGATTTCCTGCTCCGTGACGATGAATGGCGGCGCGACCATCACGAGGTCGCCATTCGTCCCATCGGCGTGCCCCACGTTGGGCCACACCACCAGTCCCGCTTGCTGCGCCGCCTCGGTGAATGTCTCGGCGAAATGCGCCGCGCGTGGGAACGGCGCGCGGGTTTCCTTGTCCTCGACGAACTCGATCCCGGCGAGCAGGCCGCGCCCGCGCACGTCGCCCACGTGCGGCAGCTCCAGCAGCGCCGCCAGCCGCCGCTCGAGCACGGCGCCCAGCGTGGCACACCGCTCCACCAGCCGGTGGCGCTTGAGATAGCGCACGGCGGCGAGGCCCGCGGCGCACGCCACGCTATGGTGGGAAAACGTCTGCGCGTGCATGAAGTTGCCGGAGCCGTCGGCGATCACGTCGATGATGCGCTCCGGTGCCGCCACGGCGGAGAGCGCCGCGTACCCCCCCGAGATCCCTTTGCCGAGCGTCATGATGTCGGGCACCGCGCCGTACGGCTCGATCGCCCACCAGCTGCCGGTGCGCCCGGCGCCGCACAGGATCTCGTCCGCGACGAACAGCACCTGGTAGCGGTCGCAGATCTCGCGAACCCGCCGGAAGTACTCGGGGCGGGGAGTGGAGGCGCCGGTGGAGGAGCCGCCCACCGGCTCGGCGATGAACGCCGCCACGCTGTCCGCACCGAGCGCGACGATCGCCGCTTCCAGCGCGCCGCCGTTGCACGCCGGACATCCGGGGTCGCGGCCGCGACACGGGCAGCGGTAGGGATAGGACGCGGGGACGCGATGCACGTCCACCAGCCACTCCCGGAACGGCGTCTTGTAGGCTTCGCGCGCCGACGCGGAGAGCGCGAGCAGCGTGTTGCCGTGATAGGCCGGAGCGAGCGCGATGATCTTGTGCTTCTCGGGCCTGCCGCGCTCCACCCAGTACTGCCGGGCCAGCTTGAGAGCGGCCTCCACCGCCTCGGAGCCGCTCGAGAGGAAATACAGCTTGTCGAGGTCGCCGGGGAGGGTCGCGGCGAGCTCGGCCGCGAGCTCCTCCACCGGCGCGTGCGTGAAGGCGGTAGCGGAGAGATAGCCGAACTGCCGCGCCTGTTGCGCCATGGCGTCCGCGATCTCGGCGTTCGAGTGGCCGAGGTTCGCGACATACGCGCCACCCACCGCGTCGAGGTAGCGCTTGCCGTGTTCGTCGATGAGCCAGCACCCCTCCCCGCGCACGATGCGCGGGAAGGCGCGGGTCAGCTTTCGGTAGAACACGTGGCCGTCCGGATACCTGTAACGCATCAGCCCTCCCGCGCTTAGGTGCGAGCCCGCGGAAAGCTACGGCGCCGACGGCCGCTCGGCGACCTTAACCCACTCTGCCCAGACCCTATATCCGCCGCGACCCATGAAGTATCGCTACGGAACCACCACAGGGAAATCGCGCTGCTCAGGGGACGGGAAGTTCTTTCACCGAGCACTCCTTGCTCGACCGGGGAGTGTCGCCCACCGCACCGTAGGCGTCCCCACCACCGCCGGTTCTTCGAGCCCCAGCCGAGCAACCGGGACGCCGATTCTAAACCGTGACCTCACGCCGTATGGGCCGCCGCGGTAAGAGTTGACTCAGGCCGGAAGTGGTGGTCGAGGCGATCGATCAGCGCACTGGCCATGACGTCGTCGCCCGGGCGACCCATGTGGTCCCTTCCGGAACTCAGCGGGTCGCGCAAGATCCCTAGGGGTTGCCGCTGGACCTGGAGGTTGAGACGTGGCAGTGTTCAGTTTGTGCGGCGTGGCCGGCGAACACGAATTCGTTACAAGGCTCATAGCAGCCGCCCTGGGCCAGCTGACCCGCGACGTGTGGCATGTTCGTGACAGCGGAGAAGCCCATGAGCAAGACGCCGCCTGTCCCCGATGATCGTTCGTACCACTTGGCAGAATGGAGGAAGAGTAGTAATAACGCATACCTGACGCGCCTGCTGGAGCCGCTCGATGTTAAGCCTGGGGCTGTCGTTCTTGATGTCGGGTGTGGCTCCGGATATGTGAGTGCCTACTTCTCCCGTGATAAGACCGTCCGTCGCAATCTGGCGGTCGACCTCGTACCACAGACTCTTCGTCTGGCACGGGAGTTGTCACTGGAGCGGGCCCAAGGCCCGATCCAGTGGATCTGTGGCCAGGCGGAACAGCTTCCGGTGGGCACCAGTTCCGTGGATCATCTTGTTTGCCGCGTAGTCCTTCCCTACACCGCTATCACGCGGGCGGTTGCCGAGATCTCCCGGTCTCTTTCGGACGGCGGTTCCGTACTCTTGCAGCTGCACCCGTGGACGCTGTACGCGAGGAAGCTCTCCCTCAATCCTCGAAAATGGAAGACTTCCATAGCCCTCATGTTGATCCTCCTCACAGGTGTGATCTTTCACTTCACCGGGGTCCTCTTTCGCCCCAGCGTCGGGCGGTGGCGGATCGGTGAAACCTTTCAAACGCTGTCTAGGATGCGAGCGCTGCTCCGCCGTCACGAGCTTTCCATCTATAGGATTCAGTCGCACCCTGAATTCCTTGTGTACGCCATGAAATACCAGAACTCTGGAAGAGCGCCGAGCGCTTGACGCACTTTCACGCCGCGCTCAACGCCGCCCAGCAAGGCGCCGCGACAAGCAAGCTGCGCTGCTGGTGGGTCTCTCCAGACGTCAAGTCGGTACCCACCGTGGCCACCACCGCCGGTTCTTCGAGCCCCAGCCGAGCAACCGGGACGCCGATTCTAAACCGTGACCTCACGCCGTATGGGCCGCCGCGGTAAGAGTTGACTCAGGCCGGCAAGCCAGCCTTCGAATTCGACGTCCGAGGTTGCGGAAGAGTCCACCAGCCGCGGGAGCAGAAGCATCCGCGTCCTGGCGCCAGCAAGACCGGGATCGCAAGTAGTAGCCGATTGAACCCCCAGCTCAGAAAGCCAAGGCAGGAAGCACTCCGCATAGGCGCCGCTGGGATAGCAGAAGTGATTGGCAGACGACTGGCCGACCGCCGCGAGGAAGTTTCGATTGTCGACGATTTCTCGCACGAAGAGATCACGATCCCGGGACGTGCGATGGCGGTGCGTGTGTAGCTGTACATCCACGCCCTTTTCAACGAGCTGCTTCAATTCGTGCGGCGTCATTAAATGAAGGATGCGTTTCCGACGCATGAGCCCTGAGTCCACCTCCAGAGACGCGGCCAGCTGGTCGACGAGCTGGTCCTTCTCCACGGCCGACAGTCCATCACGCTGAGCAGCCTGCCGGATTCGCCGGCATACGGAAGACCGGCTTTCCTCGGTGCTCAAGTCCAGTAGTTCCGGCGTCCCGGTGAATTTCAGGCCATCGATTCTCTTCCCGGCCCCCTTCCAGAGAATGTAGGAGCAGGCAACGCCGAACACTGGCCCATTGAACACGCAGTAATAGGACGTTTGGTAGACTGTAACAGGGAACCCGAAGTGGCGAATGACCGGATAGGCGCGCGCGAAGAAGTCGTGGCAGCCGTCGTCAAAGGTAATGGCGATGGCCCTCGGTGGCAGATCGTTCCTATCCAGTCTGGCAACCGCTTCCGCCAGGGGCAATACTGAACAGTCGTTTCGGATCAACAACTCCATCCGATGCCTCAGCGCCTCCTGGGACATATAGAGCGCCGGGTTCCAGATGTGCTCGTCGTCCTGGGAGATTCCATGGTACGCGAGGATGAGGAGTCGCCTCGTTCGCCAGGAGCTCCGCCCCACAGCCGAGAGAATACCCATCCTCTTGCAGTGTTTCAGGAACGCAACCTTGGTTGACTTGAGCGCCATGACGGGGAAGGTCCTGCCTATTGGCTCACGAGAAGCGCTGCGCAGAGGAAGGATGAGCTGCTGCTAGCGGCGGGCTCGCAGGGCCACTTCAGAGACCAAGGGAGTCGCGAAGGCAGCCTGGCGCGACGCGTCCCGTCGTTGCGCACGCAGCCACCGGCGCGTCGCTGTGGCCAGCGACGCGAGGACGAACGCCGTCGCAAGATACTTCGCCGTCACCCTGATGCCACCCAGGTCGTAGGTCGCACGCGTGGCAGAATTGGTAATGCTGCTCCCCCGCAGCTGCACCACATTCAGAGCAAAGTCCACGGCCGCGAGCACGAAAACTGCCGCCAGTATCGCTTCTACGACGACGAGAACCCGCATGACACTGAGCTGGCGTCCTGCGATAGCCACCGCGCTCGCGAGCAGCATCCCCAGCGCGATGCTCAGAACCGAAGTGGAGAACAGTCCCTGACTCGCGTAGCGCCAGGCGACCGACGCCGGCTGCAGGGGCCACACATTGTTGATCCAGTCGGCCGGGGGAACGACAATGAGAAGCGCGGCCAGCACATACGCTGGCCGGCCCAGGTGCGTCAATACGGGCGACCTTGCTTCCGTCGTCACGGGATCGGGTTGCGTCAGGCGGACCGGCGCAGCCTGACCAGGCCGAGCCCCAAGAGTCCGGTCGCCAGCAGCACGATCGTCGCCGGTTCGGGTAGCGTCGCCGGAGGAGTTGGAGAGCCGGTATAATTAGCTCCGCCCCCGCCCCGCCCGCCGCCAGTCACGTACCCCTTCATCGACTCGGGTGTCCCGGCATGATCCGGATTGGCGTAGAGGGTCGCTTTGTTGTCGTCGAGCGGCTTAACGTTGAGCGCATTATAGTCGCTCGTGAAGCTTGTGTAAGCTGCCGCACCCCACCGCCATGTGACTGCGCCCGGCGTATCGGTCAGGAAGGTGCCGGTCCAAGTGACGGGTGTTACGCCGCCGGGAAGACCACTGGGAAGTGGCAAGGCCACGCCTGCGAGGAAGGCGTCCCCGTGGAAGCTGAGCGGCGCCGTTGTCTCCCAGCGGTTCAGCGCCACGTTGAAACTGGTTGTCGCTACGGTCGCCGTGGGAGAAAAAGTGAATACCGCGTCTGGCACGGCGACGTGATAGGTGACGCCGTTTGCAATGAACGCGATGCTCGAATTCACCAACCGCACAGTCCCGCCGCTCGGGCCGAGGCCGCTAACCCTGAAGATCGCAGTGAACCAGAGGTCGCTCCCGGGTGCGATGGCGATCCCATTGAAATTCGAGCTGATCGTGCTAGTGGTCTGTGCGCGGATGCCGCTGGGCAAGAGCGCCGCGGCAACGAGCGCTGTCAGCACGCGAGAGATTGCCATACTTGCTCCCCATGGTCTCTGGTCCGGGACGCCCGGCTCGGGATGAAGGGGGGGCAAGATCCGTACCGCCAACCGCGCAACTGCTGGTCTTTCAACACGATGTGCTATCCCCTTCGGCGGTCGTCGGATGGAAGTCCGCGTGGTGGTGGATTGGGCTCGGCCCTGGGCCTTGATAAGTCACGCCCAGCGCGCGTGGGGGTGTTGCGCCGCCGAACAGTGCGAAACCGCTCGCGGAAGTGCTGTTGCCGCCCTGGCACAGTGTCGAGGCCCGCCCGCGAGGAATCCCTCCGGGCGTCTCGTAGCGCATGTCGTTGCTTCGGATCGTCTTAGAGGTCAGAACCGCAGCGGCGCCAAGCTTGCAACCGCCGCTCGGCGAGGCGGTGACGTGCGCCGAGAGTGCGGGCGGTTCTGAAGACGTCCAAAAGAGGGATCCGATGCTGGCAGCGCGAGGATCAAAGTGCCTGGTGACCGGGGCTGCCGGTCTTATCGGTTCACATCTCGCCGAGCGGCTCGTGGCTCTTGGGCACGATGTCCGCGTGGTAGACAACCTCAGCACAGGTGATGAAGCGAATCTCGCGGGGCTTGACGGCGAGATCGAGTTTCTCCGTGGCGACCTGTGCGAGTTGGAGGTGTGCCGCCGCGCCGTCGCTGGGACGGACGTCGTGTTCCACCTGGCCGCGCTCGCCAGCGTGCCACGCTCGCTTGAGGACCCATGGGCCTCACACGCGGCGAACGTCAATGCCACAATCCGCTTGGTGCAGGCGTGCCTAGAGGCGGGAGTCTCGCGTATCGTTTATTCGAGCTCCAGCGCGGTCTACGGCGACACGACCATCTTGCCGCAGAGCGAGTCGTTCGGGCCCCTGCCGCGATCCCCGTACGCCGCCTCTAAACTCGCTGCCGAGCAGTATGTGCTGGCGTTCGCCCGTGCCGGAAAGATCGAGGGCGTGGCGCTGCGGTACTTCAACGTGTTCGGGCCTCGGCAGCGCCGCAACTCAGCCTACGCGGCCGTCATCCCCAGCTTCCTCCACGCCTCGTTAGAGAAGGGCCCGGCCACGCTGCACGGAGACGGTCAACAAACGCGGGACTTCGTCTACGTGGACAACGTCGTCGACGCGAACATCCTGGCCGCATCGGCGTCCGCAAGAGTCGTGAGTGGCTGGGCGATCAACGTTGGCAGCGGGACCAGAACGTCCTTGCTTCGGCTCATCGGCATGGTCGGCGCCATCACCGGACGCCAACTAGGCTACGTGCTACGGCCTCCCCGTCCTGGCGATGTGCGCCACTCAGTGGCGAGTCTCGAACTCGCGACGCGCCTCCTTGCCTACGAACCGCGCATCTCGCTGGAGGAAGGTCTGCGCCGCACATGGGCGTGGCTGATGGACGACAACGCGGTTGCCCTCCCTCCCGCAGAGCGCATGAGCGCAGTGCCGACTCTGTGATGACCGCAACCGCGGCGGTCGGTTTGGCGCTCGTCGGCCTCGGGGCCACCCACCTGGTGTACACGTACGTCGCTTACCCTTGGATCGTCGGACTCCTCCCGGTCCGCCCCCCCCGGCCCGCGACGGCTCCGGCCCCGCGGCTCGTTTCCATCGTGATTGCAGCCCGTGACGCGGGCAGGGAAGTCGCGGAGAAGGTCCGTGATCTGTTGCAGACGGTCCGGCTCGACTGCGAGATCGTCGTGGTCCTGGACGGGCCTGATCCCGCGGCCACGACGGCGATGAGTGCTCTGCTCGGCGAACGAACCCGGCTGATCGTCTTACCGACGCCGGTCGGGAAGGCTGAAGCCCTGAATCACGCCGTCGCGGCAACGCGAGGGGAAGTCTTGATCTTCACGGACGTGCGGCAACGGGTGACGCCGGGAGCCGTGGAGCGTCTGGTCGGAGCGTTGCGCTCGCCGGATGTAGGGGCAGTGTCCGGGTTGATGGAAGTCGCCTCGCCACA